>JAYSRP010000091.1:0-17388 GCA_043721015.1 Synechococcales cyanobacterium
ATTTGGGGAGTTACCAGACCAGACTGGACAATTAGCAAGCCCCAACAGGTGAGCGTTGCAGGCAATAAATCCCTCACCGAAAGCGCGGTGCGCAACATGCTAGGGCTGCGCTATCCGGCTTCTTTGCTGCAAATTGAACCCCAGGCACTTAATGCCAAACTGTTATCCCAAGGGAGTGTGGTCAAGGCCACTGTCCATCGAGAACTGATCCCACCTCGTCTGTATGTGCAAATTAGAGATCGCTTGCCGGTGGCGGTTGTCGATCGAACAATTAATAGCAAAGTTATCAAAGGGCTGCTAGACGAAACTGGTCAGTGGCTGCCCCTCACCAGCTATCGATTGAAAGCTGACGAAATACCCCAGCTCCGGCTTATCGGCAGCCAATCTTGTCCTGGTTGGCCTGAGCTATACCGTGCCATCCAACAAAGTCCAGTCCAAATCAGCGAAGTAGACTGTCAAGATCCGCTTCATTTGACCCTGGCTACCGAAATTGGTCTGGTGCGCATCGGTGAGTTCGATCACACTAAAATTTATAAGCAGTTGCAGAGAGCACACGAACTGCGCAATTGGCAACAGTCTACATCTCTAAAAAATGCTATCGTCGATTTAGAGAATCCTCAGTCGCCCAAATTGCAAGAAATCGGAGGAAAGTCCACAGTCCCCATCACCAGTGATGCTAAACCTCCAGCCTCAATTAGGTGAATCAAATAAAGCAGATTGAATTAAGATTGTTAAGAACATTTACTTTTTGTGCGAAAATCCAGCAATACTTAGCTAATGCCCGGTATTTTGGGTTTAAATATTTCATCTAGATTTATTCTTCATCCATTTCATCGAACAAACGGTTTCAGTTGGCAGTCAGCGCCTATTCAGAGCAATCAATTATGAGCAAACCCAACCCCATTTCATATCCAGGATTTAATAACCCCATGTCTGGCAACGATCCAATGTTCGATGAAATTGTCCCTAGCAGCGTCGCCAGAATTAAGGTGATCGGCGTAGGTGGCGGCGGTAGCAATGCTATCAACCGCATGATTGCCAGCGATATCACCGGCATCGAGTTCTGGACAATGAATACCGATGCCCAGTCACTATCTAACAACGGTGCCAATCGGCGGCTACAGCTTGGCCAAAAGCTCACCAGAGGTCTGGGCGCTGGTGGCAACCCGGCGATCGGCCAAAAAGCTGCTGAAGAATCGCGGGAAGAAATTGCTGCTGCGATCGAAGGTGCTGATTTAGTTTTTATTACTGCTGGGATGGGTGGTGGCACCGGCACCGGAGCTGCTCCGATCGTGGCCGAAATCGCCAAGGAGATGGGTATTCTTACCGTTGGGGTAGTTACCAAGCCCTTTACCTTTGAAGGCCGTCGTCGCACCAATCAGGCCGATGAAGGCATCGCCGCTCTCCAAAGTCGGGTTGATACCTTAATTGGCATACCCAACGACAATTTGCTAAAGGTGATCTCGGAGCAGACCCCCATGCAAGATGCCTTTCGCTTTGCTGATGATGTGCTGCGATCGGGTGTCCAGGGCATTTCCGATATCATTATGATTCCAGGGCTTGTTAATGTTGACTTCGCCGATGTGCGGGCTGTAATGGCCGATGCTGGTTCGGCTATGATGGGCACCGGTACTGGTTCGGGCAAAACCCGTGCCGAAGATGCCGCCAAAATGGCGATCGAGTCACCGCTGTTAGAGTCTTCGATCGAAGGTGCCCGAGGGGTAGTCTTCAACATCACTGGTGGTGTAGATCTGAGCTTGCACGATGTAAATAAAGCTGCCGAAGTGATCTACGCTGCCGTAGACCCCAACGCCAATATTATTTTTGGTGCGGTACTAGATGAGCGGATGCAGGGTGAAGTGCATATTACGGTGATTGCCACTGGTTTCACTGGTGAATCCCAAGCTCCACCTCCATCTCTAAATAAAGCGGCTCCAATGTCATTGCCAAAACGTTCGGTGGCTCCTAATCCTTTACCGGTTCAAGAGTCTAAGGGCAACCAGAAGGGCGGATTGGATATTCCAGAGTTTCTCCAAACTCGCCAGCCTAGAAAGTAATCGAAGCCACCGTAGGGGCGTGGCCTTGTGCCCGCCCTCTACGGTGGCATACCAATGAATATCGATAAAATCATTGGAAATTTGTATTCACAATCTCACCAACAACAAGAGAGCGACAACTCAAACGAGTTGTCGCTCTCTTGCGATTTAACCGTAACCTATAAACTCCCCGAGCAAGATTCGAACTTGCGACCGATCGGTTAACAGCCGATTGCTCTACCACTGAGCTATCGAGGATTGCGTTTGCTAGGCTAAGGACGCTGGGTTTAGGCCAGTTTTCCCATTATAACCATACTTGTCGTTTGTTGGCAAGGGTTTTCTGTAGATTTCTTTTGAGAAGTTTAATTTGCCTTTCAAACGCTGTAGGTAGCGTAGTAGATAAGTACACCCACTAAATTTTAGATGCGGAGCCTACTATAAAGCAAAAATTGCATATTGCAACTAGTGCGCTTGATCTTATACCAGATATGGGGTTGCACTGGTTTGTCAATCCCCAGATATCGGTGATTTCTAAATGCGATTAATTCAGAAATTCCCCTTGAATTCAGAATACAATGTGACTCCCTGATAAATGGCTGCACATGGAACTATCTACCCTAGACCCTCTGCACTATGCTGAGCTAGTAAAAGACAGCGGAATTGCACCTGGTTTAGCCAGCTTGAACTTTCGATCGATCACTGGTGAGACTTGCTACGACTACCTGTTTATATCCCCGGAGTTGCCCAGAAATAATGCTGGACAGGTAACTCCGGGCTGGTTGCGTCGGTACACCAACTGCTTAGAAGGGGGCTGGTGGTGTGCAGGGTTAGATCCTTTGGCCGATTGGCAGCCGATGGAATGGGGAACTTTCAAGCCCAATAAGCCCAAGCGCAGCAAAGAAAACAAGCAGATCAAGTATGAACATCCACCCCAGATGGCCACCAAGCTATTTTGCTTGCGGGTAGATGGCGCAACCTGGCAGCAGGTAGCTCTGCGCTATAAACAAACTTTGCCCGAGGGAATTAGTGCAGACACCACCGAAGCCGCCGGATTTTGGCAGTGGGCGATCGAGCACAAGCTGCCGATCGTGATTTGTGAGGGCGCGAAAAAGACTGCTGCACTGCTTTCACAAGGATATGTGGCCATTGGGCTACCAGGAATTAATAGCGGCTATCGGGTGTCTAAAGACCTAGCCGGGAACACGATCGATCGACAGCTCATCGCTGAGTTAGCAGTTTTTGCTGAGGTGAAGCGCGATATCTTGATCTGCTTTGATTACGAGGTTAAGCCCAAGACCCTAGATGCCGTAAACCGGGCGATCGCTCACTTGGGAGAAGTTTGCCAAGCTCAGCAGTGTACCGTAAAAGTAATTCGCCTTACTGGCCCCGAAAAAGGCGTAGATGATTTTTTGGTAGCTCAAGGTCTTGCTAAGTTCGAGAAACTGGCAGCGGCCGCGCTAGATCTGGAGACAGATTTAGCCCGAACTCATCCTCACCATCGCCTCACTTATCCGGTGGCGGTCACTTTGCACCAGCGCTATTTGCAGCGCCTAGATTTTCCAGCAAGTGGCATTGCAGGTGTCAAGTCGGCTAAAGGCACCGGTAAAACTACCGCTTTAATTCCTCTAATCGAAGCAGCTCGTGCCCAAAATCGGCCAGTGCTATTGTTGACCCACCGGATTCAGCTCGGGCGCTTTTTGTGCGAGCGGATTGGGGTGAACTGGATCAATTCCAATTTAGATACCAGTAACAATACGGCGGCTAGCTTGGGGCTGTGTTTAGACTCTTTATGGAAACTCAACCCCGAGCACTGGCTGGGTGGCATTGTGATTTTGGATGAAGTAGAGCAGTCTCTATGGCATTTGTTGAACAGTTCGACCTGTAAGAGCAAACGGTTGGTGATTCTAAAAACTTTCCAGCGTTTGATTTGCCAGGTGATTGCTTCTGGTGGTTTGGTGATTGGCCAAGATGCCGATTTGTCAGATATTTCGATCGATTACTTAGTCAAACTAGCAGGCTGCGAAATCGAGCCTTGGCTGGCAGTCAATGAGTGGCAGCCAGAAACCGGCTGGGAAGTGAATTTCTTTGATACCCCTAACCCTACAGCATTAATTAGCCAGTTAGAACAAGACCTATTGGCTGGTCACAAATGCTATGTGAGTACTGATAGCCGATCGGGTCGCTATGGCTCGGATACTTTAGATCAATATATTCGCAATCAGCTTCAGCATTTAGAAAATCAGTACACCAAGACTTTGGTGATCTGTAGCCAGACTACTAATACTCCTGATCACCCGGCAGTAGACTTTGCTTCCCAAATCAATGATCGAGCTACCGAGTATGATGCGGTGTTTGTAACTCCGACTCTGGGCACCGGAGTAAGTATAGATGTGGATCACTTCGATCGGGTTTATGGCTTGTTTCAGGGGGTGATCCCAGATCCAGAGGTGCGGCAGGCTCTGGCGCGGGTGCGGGCAAATGTCCCCCGCTATTTGTGGTGTACCAAGCGCGGCGTGGGCATGTTGGGCAGCGGCAGCAACAATTATCGCACTTTGGCTTTTTGGTATCAAGAAAACTACAAAGAAAGCTACGCCTTAATGTGCCCTAGCCAAGCTTTTGACGTAGATGTGCCGTTGATCTATGACCCGGTACATTTGCGGGCTTGGTCAAAGTTTGCGGCGCGGATCAATGCTTCGATTACTCTCTATCGGGAGTCGATTCGGGCTGGGTTGTTATTAGAAGGCCACCAAATTATTAATATCGATGGTGACAGTGAAAAAGAGAAGCTAGTAGAGCTACGACAGGCGCTGGTGTTGGCGGCTAAGACCGATAAGGAACAGGCCAAGAAACTGATGGGCGAAATTTTTGCGCTTCAGCAGCAGGTGGGTGCTAAAACTAAGAAACACCAGTTAATTAAGGATCAAACTAAAAATATTCAGCAGCAGACTAAATTGCACGCCGCTAATGCGGTGGCCAATGCGCCAGATATTCGATCGGATCAATATCAGTTTTTGGCGGGTAAGCGTTTCTTGACCGACGCTGAGCGTCAGCAGGTTAATAAATATATGCTGAAGCAGCGCTATGGTGTAAAAGTCACCGCCGATCTTAAGCTCAAAGATGAGCAGGGTTACTATGGCCAGTTAATGACTCATTTTTATCTGAGCTACCATTTGCAGTTTGCGAGTAACGATAAGCTCTCCCAAGCTTTTGATAATAACAATGCCGAGCAGCAGATTTTTTTGCCAGATATTAATAACTACACTTTAAAGATTCAAGGTTTAGTAGCTTTGGGTATTCCAGAGTTGCTGAATCCCGATCGGCAGTTTACGCTGCAAGATCCTGACTTAGCTGCTTTGCAGCGGATGGCTTGTCTGTGTAGCCAGCATATTAAGCGAGCGATCGGCCTCAATTTATCTTTGGATGGTAAGTCGGCTAAACAAGATAGTTCGATCGTGATTTTTGGGAAGTTCTTGGGTCTGCTCGGGCTGAAGCTGACATCTCTTCAAACCAGCGGCAAGGGCAAGAAAAACAAGATCTATCAAATCGACCCTGAGACTTGGAGTGATGGTCGCAATAAAATCTTTGCGGTCTGGAAACGCAATGCTGTGATCGATCTCAATATCTTACAAGGTACTCCCGCAGCCCCGATCCTCAGCGATCTTAACAAAGTCCCTGCTGGAGTCAGTTAGCAAAAGCTATAATAAATCATCGGTTCTCTAGATGTGGAGATAATTCCCATGACGATTGCCAAATCATTGCCCCTTTTGTCATTACCCGATCATACGCAGTTGCCAGAGTCGGATGGTACGTTTGTGAAAAATTTTCAAGAGCATCCGCAAAGCCTATTACTTACTAGTTCGATCATACCAATATTGGAGCGACTGCATTCTGACGGTCGGTATGCGATCGGTCAAGATTCTGGCATTTATTGGCGGTTAGTTGATCCACCAGAACGAGGGGCGGAAGCGCCCGATTGGTTTTATGTAGCCAATGTAGCTCCTGATTTAAATGGTACTTATCGTCGCTCTTATGTGATGTGGAAGGAGTTGGTAATTCCGACGATCGCCATTGAGTTTGTTTCGGGTGATGGTTCTGAAGAACGAGATGCTACTGCACCTACCGGTGATTCTAAGGCTGGTAAGTTTTGGGTTTATGAGCAGGCGATTCAGATTCCCTTTTATGCGATTTATGAGGCAGATAAAGCAGCAGTGGAGGTTTATGAGTTGGTGAATGGTCGATATCGGCGAGTTGCTGCTAATCAGCGGGGGCATTATCCAATTGCATCTATGGGTGTGGAGTTGGGAATTTGGCAGGGGGAATATCTCAATCAAGATTTTCCTTGGTTGCGTTGGTGGGATGATGCTGGAAATTTGTTGTTAGCTGGTGATGAGTTGGCTAAGCGGGAATTGCTGCGTGCGGAGCAGGAATCTTTACGGGCGGAGCGAGAATCTTTACGTGCGGAGCAGGAATCTTTACGGGCAGAGTGGGAATCTTTACGCGCGGAACGGGCATTTGAGCAGGTGGCAGAGGAGCAGCAGCGAACTGAACAGGAGAGGCAACGAGCCGATCGATTGGCGGCAAAGCTACGAGAACTGGGGATTGATACGGAAGATGCTTAAAAAACTATAAAGTAATTATGAAAGCACTTAAAGTCATGGCAATGATTGATAATGAAGGACAAATAGCCCTAGATCATCCACTTGTGACCGATCAAAATAGCCGGGTTGAAGTCATTGTGCTAATTACAGAAGAAGAAGTTTTGAATGATCAATCGCAATCAGAGGTTTTAGCCGATTTTCGGCAAGCTTGGCAGGAAGCCATGACTGGACAAAGCATTCCGGTAGCTCAAATGTGGGAAGGGCTTGAACATGACTGAGCAACCTTACATTCAAGTCGCAGCCGCGCCAACTTTTAACCGTAATTTGCGCAAGCTCGCCAAGAAATATCGCAGTATTCGGAATGATAGACCATCTTTAAACACCGCCTCAACTTCAGCGATCGCCACTGGATTAATCACAAGACGGTTGATCGGTTAAGCTAAGAGAAGTCTTTGTGTAAATTGTCAAATATGGCTTACAGTGATTTCTCATTACGGAAAGTGAAAGAGCAATTTGAGTTAACTCTAGTAGAAGGTGTTTGCTTTTTGCCAGAAATTACGCCACTGATGCCTTCTACTCCTTACTTGCAAGACGTTTTGCAAGAGAGCTTGCCATTGGCAATTTCGATGGGTTCAGAAAAAGCCCGATCGGAGCTACTAATTAGCCCTGTTTTGTTCGAGCTGCGTCGTTTATTAGATCGCAAAATCAGCTTTTTTTCTGGCGAAGAATTCACTGTAGACCAAACCGTAGGGCTAAATGGCACCTGTGATTTTTTGTTAAGTCGATCGCCAGAGCAACTAATAATGGAAGCCCCGATCATGGTAATTGTTGAGGCCAAAAAGGATAGTATTAAAGGTGGCTGGGGTCAGCCTGCCACTCAAGGCTCGGAGGAAACCTCCGAGCAAAGTGTCGCAGCGTGCATTGCCGAGATGGTAGCAGCCCAACGCTTTAATGAAGGTAGAGCACAATTGATCGACACTATCTATGGCACGGTTACAACCGGCAACATCTGGACTTTTTTGAAGCTTGAAGGCCAGCAAGTCACGATCGATCTTAATGACTATTTACTGCTACCCGTTGAACGTTTGTTAGGAATTTTGGCATGGATGATGAAATAATTATCTACTGAGATAGTTGAATCGGAGATTTAACCTTCAATCTGAGCCAAATTGAGTTAAAAAGTATCCGGCCAGACAAAGGAAAAGTGCTTTCAAATAGTTATTAATCTTAGAGTTTTTTGAATCAATTTTGATACTTTGAGAATAGCAACAATGTTCTGAAATCCAGATTTTAGATAAACTATCAATTTTTTAAAGCTGGTTAGGTGGAAATATTTGTCTTTCACAATAGCAGCTTAGACAAATCTTTTTATTCAACCCAATATTGTTCTCCTTGAGAGGTAAAATTTGAATGAAAGACGCAAATTAGTCATTAAACCTATGATCGATCTAGTAGACATTAAACGAGATATTGATACGTTGGGCGATCGCTTGGGTAAAACCCAAGACTATCTTTGACCTGCCTACCCTCAAAGCCCGCATTGCCGACCTTGAACAAGTTGCTGCCCAACCCGACTTTTGGGACGATCGCACCACTGCCCAAGCTACCCTGCAAAACCTGGACGACTTGAAATCTAGCCTCGAACAGTTCGATCGCTGGAAATCGGACTTAGCGGATGCCGGAGCAGCTTTAGAAATCTTGCTGACTGAAAACGACGACCTGCTGTTAACCGAAGCCGACCAAAACCTGCGACAGCTTGCTGAAGAACTCGATCGCTGGGAACTAGAGCGGCTGCTGTCGGGCATTTACGACACCAAAGGTGCCGTGCTCACCATCAACGCCGGAGCGGGCGGCACCGATGCTCAAGACTGGGCAGAGATGCTGCTGCGCATGTATACCCGCTGGGCAGAAAAGCACAAATATCAGGTGCAGATTGATGAAATCTCCGAAGGGGAAGAAGCAGGCTTAAAATCGGTGACGATTGAAGTGATTGGTCGCTATGCCTATGGCTATCTCAAAGGCGAAAAAGGCACCCATCGCTTGGTCAGAATTTCACCGTTCAACGCCAACGACAAGCGCCAAACTAGTTTTGCTGGGGTGGAAGTCATGCCGCTCATTGACCAGTCGGTACATCTAGATATTCCTGATACTGACCTAGAAATCACTACCACCCGCGCTGGCGGCAAAGGCGGCCAAAACGTCAATAAAGTCGAAACGGCAGTGCGCATTGTCCATAAACCCACCGGGGTTGCGGTGCGCTGTACCCAAGAGCGCAGCCAGTTGCAAAACAAAGAAAAAGCCATGGTAATCCTTAAAGCCAAGCTTTTAATTATTGCCCAAGAGCAAAAAGCCCAAGAAATCGCCGAAATTCGCGGTGATATTGTCGAAGCGGCCTGGGGCACCCAAATTCGCAACTATGTCTTTCAGCCCTACCAAATGGTCAAAGATCTGCGTACCAGCGTGGAAACCAGCGCGGTACAAGATGTCATGAATGGTGATCTAGATGACTTCATCGAAGCCTATCTCCGCCAGGAAAACCAGATGGTATCTGATGCTTAAGGAGGTTTAGGGTGGATCTATCCAAGTCTGTACAGGAAGCGATCGATTCTTCGCTTAGAGATTGGCTACAAGGTCATTGGCCGTTAGGTTGGATCGTGACCAACTTATGGCTGAGCTTATTGCTGATATTGATCTCGATCGTCTTGTTTTGGGGTCTGCTGGGAGCACTGGGGCGCGGTGTCCAGCAAGGCTGGATTTGGGTACTGCGCAGCCCTCTCAAACTACTGGGTTTGTTGAAACCCAAAACAGATAGTTTTCTGAAAAAACTGCGTTTGCCAGATCGGGAGCAAAGAATTGAACTAGTAATGCAGCAGTTGGCCACTAACCAGCAACAACAAGCCCGATTACTAGCTGAACTTAGCGCTTTAGTACACAACAAAAATAACAGCTAATGATTCATTCGTTCATACATTAAAGCAAAGCTTTCGGGGCTGACACTAAACTCGCCCCGGAATGGATAGTCCATCGCGGCCATCAAAAATACCAGCAGCCCAATCGTCGCGGCCATTAGTATAATCATTAAATCTTGAATAAACTGCCGATCGTAAACTAAAAACCAGGGAATAACTAAATTTAGTAATGACCCAAAAATAATCACCAGCCACAAAGTTTCGGGTAAACCCGTAATCACACTTTGTAAACGAGTGCGGCGGAGTTTAATCATTTCATTAAAAGTAGCGATCGTCTCAGCATGTACCGACTTCATGCTTTCACTGACCGGTTCGTAGGCATACAAGCTTTTTTGAAATGCTGTCACCTTTGCGGTGCCGCCTTTAGGCACAATGCCTTTTCTTTGGGATGGCCACTCGTCAGTAATTACAAACTTGACGTATTCCTTTAGCTCTTTAGTAAGCTCTTTATTATTTGGCTCTGGATATAGTGAGGTCGATCGATACAAAACATTAATTGTCGAAACTTCTTGATTAACATTAATATTTACATCCGCAAAATTCTGCCAAGCACCCACCGAAATCAATCCCAAAGTAATCCCAAAAAACACCCCCACTGTGGCCAGAGTAGTACTGACCAGATCATTATATTGACCCTCGCTACCCACAATCCGTTTCACCCAACGCCGAGATAATTTTTGACCAATTAAGCCAATCGCAATAAAAGAAGCCATCACCAAGTTGGCGAATAACAAACTGGGAATGTCATAGACCCAAAACAAATTCATAGTAAATACACTAATCTAAATTTTTTTAATTATTATTAATACCTTTATTACATATTACTCAAGATGTCAAGAGCGGATAATTTTTGGAACTACACAGTACTACTAGTAATAGTTCCAGTTAACGGTGAGCTAGCACTAGCGATCGATCTCAGCGGAATCCGCCCCGCCAAATAGGCTATCCGCCCCGCCCTAGTTGCCAAACCCATCGCCTCTGCCATCGCCGGGGCATTTTGAGCCTGAGCGATCGCCGTGTTAATCAACACCGCATCGGCTCCCATTTCCATCGCCTGCGCGGCTTCACTGGGTGTTCCGATTCCAGCATCTACCACCACCGGCACTCTGGCATTCTCAATAATGATCTGAATATTGGCAGTATTTTGAATCCCCTGGCCAGAACCGATCGGTGAACCCAACGGCATTACGGTTACACAGCCCACTTCTTCTAAACGCTTGGCCAGCAAAGGGTCGGCATTAATATAGGGCAATACGGCAAAACCTTCTTTTACTAGCTGAGTAGCGGCTTCTAGAGTGCCGATCGGGTCGGGCAACAAATACTTAGCATCAGGAATCACTTCTAGCTTAATAAAATTGTTGTCTTCTTGTCCCAATAACTTGGCCATTTCTCTGCCCAACCGCGCTACCCTCACCGCATCTTCTGCCGTTTGGCAACCGGCAGTATTGGGCAACATCCAAATCTTTTGCCAGTCGATCGCCTCGGCCAAACCCTCATGGCCGGGTGCTTTGGTCTGTACCCGCCGCACTGCTACCGTGACAATTTGGCAGCCACTGGCCACAATACTAGCCTGCAAATCGGCAATGCTCCGATATTTACCGGTGCCAGTAAACAGCCGAGAATGAAAAGTCCGACCGGCAATGGTTAACAAATCTGAAGTAGTAACAGTAGACATGGCAAGAATTCGCAGGAGCCGATCGATTTTAACTCGATCATGGCTCTGACTCTGATTTTGTTGATCAAGTTAGAATGGATCGGCCTGACCGCGCCAATCCAAGTCATTGATCCGAAAACCGATCGAACCCAGTTGCAGCACCGGATTATAACGAGTCACAATGCTAAAAGTTCGCCGACTGTACTCCAAATAATAATCAGTGCTAATGGGACGGCTGGTATCGACGTTGATTGAAGTTTGAATACCAGCCTTGAGCGGACCAAAAAGATGCTGATTAATTCCGGCAGTAATTACCCTGGTATCTTGAAATCGATCGAACAAAAACGGTGAACTACCGCTCAAAAATCCTTGAGAATAGCCCACATTAAAGCCGGTATAGTCGAAAGCTGGCGCAGTAAAATGACCAACCTGTCCTTGTAGACTGATGCCATAACCATACAGAGACTGGCTTTCACCGTTGGTATAGCTGCCCACCTTAGCATTTATACCAGTGTTTAGCTGCAAGTAGGGGATCACTGGCACCGGGCTGTAATTATAAGTAGAGCGCTCATTAGGATTTGGGCCAATGCCCTCCCACAGTCGCCAGCTCTTATTCAAGTTAGTAGCTATCTGGAAGCGACCTAAATTTACCCGACCATCACCAGCCCCCACACCTACTCGATCGGTGCCCGAATTGAGTAACCGAAAGCCCGCATTGTAGTCAAAAATAACGCCGGTATCACCAAGGGCAATCTTCGGTGAAGCAATACTAACGCCTAAGCTGCTTTGCAAGTCTTGAAAGCCTAGTGTGCCATTAAACACCCTTTCGCGGTAAGCAGAATCGGCCACTATTTTGTGTTTTCCGGTTGGCAGATCAAGATCTTGAGTTAGAGACAAACTCGATCGCAAGTTATTGCCTACCACGCTAGGTTCTAAGCTAGTGAGCGCTGCTTTAGCCTCAAAGACTGTCCCCGGTGCCAACTTAGCCGTTACAGCGGTTTTTATCCCGATCGAATCTAAACTAGTCAGCTTATCTTGAGCAATCACCCGTTGCGCAAAGTACTGAGGGGTCAGAGTCCATAATACTTTGTCATTATCTGTCAACTTAAAAGTGCGCTCAAAAAAGAGTCCGCCGCGCTCATCATTATCGAAGCCTACCCCAAAAGGATTGGTCTCTAGGGCAGATTTACCCAGTCCAAACTGCGCCACCACTAAAGGAATATTCACACTCTGCTCGATCGTCACCCTGGCATTGCTGGTGTCAATCTGATCTTGACCAGGGCCAATATTTTTAAACGTAGCTCGATCGGCGCGTACTTCTAGCTCTGGTGGTGAAAAGGGGTCATTAGTAACGCGCACCCCGCTGCCAGTTAGCAGCTTGCCATCAAACTCTAACTTGTCAGCTCGGTAGCGTAACCGGGTGATAGTAGCGGCTGGCGGTGCTGGTGGCGGCTGAAATTCAATTTCTCGATCGGTACCAATGACCGTACCAGTAGCACCCCGCCGTTCAATCTTGCTGACGGGCTGATCACGTTCTAGCTTATCTGCCAATGAAACTTCTGGAAAACGACTGCCGCTCGGAGGTAAAACTGGCGGCTTATTGTTAACAATGTCTACATCTCGCTCCAAGGTAGGCTGATAAACATCACCGCTGGCCGAGGTGACTTCTCCTTTATCATTACCAAAATCGTAATCGAATTTATCTCCCCGTAAAACCTGTTCGCCTCGTTTGATCAAGACATTTCCGGTGGCTACAGCTTTGCGGCCTTGAATATCTACGGTTACTTGGTCAGCTCTCAGCAAGGCATTCCGAAAGCGCACTCGCACCTTGCCGCTAGCTGTCACAATTTGCTCTTTGCTATCGTAAGACTGCTCTTCTGCCCGCAGTTCGATAATACCGCCAGCTAAAGATCTATTGACGGGTGTTTTTTGAGGAGCGCGCGGTAGAGCCGATGGTGCCGTGAGGCTGGGTGCTGGCGCCGGAGCTTCTGGAACCGCTCCATCAGTATTCGAATCAGTATTTAAAAAAGAAATCTTGCAGGTGTGACTGACTCGATTCTTTGCGGGTTCTCTAACCGTGGCAAAGCTGTCGCAGATGTAAGGACTAGAAACCGGCGGAATATCGGCCATGAACTGATGGGCTAAAGGCTAAAGAATAGCCTCCACCGCAGCTAACGAAAGCATTCGTCATTGGGAGCAGAGGCTGAAAAGTGAACAAGAATAAAACTGGTTAAGTTTAGTCCGACAGGTCACGACGGTTGGGGTTGCGAGCCGGGTCGTTAGAAAGGAAGCCGAAGATGAATGTCAACAAGAAAATGGCAACAATGACGTTGACCACGATTTTAAGAGTTAGCATAAAAATTTAGTGTCTTAGAATTTCACGGGCGTTGGTGCTTATCATAACCGATCGAGGGAGCTTAGGGGATCAGTCAATTGCTTGGATTTAGATCGCGGCGATCGACTGATATTTGGCCTGTAAATCGGTGATATTAAAGAGTGAAATAAACTCCAAGCCAGCCTGGGCATATAGCTCTGCCCCGCCTTGCTGCCGATCGACCAAAGAAATCACCTGCTCTACCTGATACCCAGCATCTTGAAGTCTTTGCACTGCCGTCAGCGCCGACTGACCGGTAGTTACCACATCTTCTAACACGGCTACCTTAGATCCGGCGATCACTGGCCCTTCAATATAAGCCTGAGTACCATGACCCTTGGCCTCTTTGCGAATAATCAGCGCAAACACTGGCTGCTCTTCTAAAGCCGAAACCACCGATACAGCAGAGACGATCGGATCAGCACCCAGGGTCAACCCGGCCACCCCTTGAGTCCCTGCCGATAACAAAGGCAACAGCAATCGCCCAGTAGCCAAAGCCCCAAAAGGATGCAGGGTCACGGGCTTACAGTTGATGTAATAAGTGCTCTTTTGCCCCGAAGAAAGAGTAAAATCACCTTCTTGATAAGCCAGTTGGCACAGCAAGGTCAATAAATAATCTCGCAGTACTGATGGTGTGGGGTCAGGGGTGGGCATAATAGCCCCAGGAAGAAAAGACATAAGTAAAAACGCTGAGAGCGCTTTCTATCCTACTATCGATCGACCAACAGGGTGCCTGCTTGAGGTGAAAAGGATTCCCAAAATATTCCTGATAGCCACCGCAATCAACAGAAAGTTAAAACAAGAGACGAAGTAAAACAAGAGACACACAGGAAACTAAATCATGAAATTAAAAATCGCTGCCTTGCTAATGAGTGCTGTAACCCTTTCGATCGCCGCTCCAGCTCATGCTGACAATTTGGGCAACCAAATGGACAAAATGTTTTCGGCCAACTCTGGCGACATTTTTCATAACGCTACTACTTGGCGCGGAGCACAGTTGTTGTTGAACACTCCCACTGTTGAAAGCGAATATAACAAAGATTCTCAGGCTATGGAACAACTTTACCGTGATGGCATGAAAGCACAAACAGGTACTCCCGTCAGCACCATTGATTTACCTAACCCTTTCAATTCTTCGATCAGCACTAACCCTCGCTTGATCGGTCGTTAGAAAATCAAAATGCTCAAGTATCAAGCCCGGTAGCTGCGCTATCGGGCTTTTATTTGGCGATGTATTGGTTCTTAGATAAAACCTTGGCTGGTTAAGCCCAAGATTGCTCCAGCACCTAAAATATGCCCAAAGCAAGTGCCCCCGACAACTTGCGCTACGCTAATGCCTCCGGGCAACTGCGGGCCAGCTTTCTTTTGCACAGTAGTAGCAGCCAATACTCCTAAAACATTGGCCACAACCATCACGATCGCCACAGTAGGCGACCAAGCTTGACTCATTGGGGCGGCAGCTAACAAAACATGACTCAACATAATTGATTCCTTAGTATAGAGATGAAATTGACTAGATATAGCAAGTTAAACAACTGGTGAGTTAAATAACTCCGGCGTTAGTTAGTCCTAAAACAAAACCAACTCCTAAAATATGCCCAAAGCTCAAGGTGGCTAATAACTCGGGTAGGTTGAAGTTACGGAATAAATCCGGCTTGCCTACAGGTAGATCAGGACCACCACCGGGTTTCTTAATGGCAAATCTGCCGATCGCCACAGCTACCAGGTTGGAGATTACCATTACTAGGGCAGTACCAGAACCCCATGGTTCGGTATGAGGGATAGCTGCAATAAAAATGTGTTCTAACAAGTGTTTGATTCCAAACTGTTATTTAGAAATAAATTATTTAACACACTGGGGACAGCAACTAAGTTTTGTTTCAAGATTTAACAAATTCACGGATAGGCAGCGTCCTCATTAACCAAAATCTCCCAGAGGCTCCCCTCTATTGGCTGCCCGTGCTAATATAGGGGGCATTGCCGACTTGAAAACTAAGTAGAGTGCGATTTGTGTTTGCTTTAGAAGGTTACGAATACTTACTGGGCTTTTTGATGGTGTGCAGTCTGGTTCCCGGACTGGCACTGACAGCCTCTAAATTACTCCGCCCCAGTGGCGGTGGCCCCGAGCGCCGCACCACTTACGAATCTGGGATGGAGCCGATCGGCGGTGCCTGGATTCAGTTCAACATTCGTTACTATATGTTTGCCCTGGTATTTGTGGTATTCGATGTAGAAACGGTGTTTTTATATCCCTGGGCGGTTGCTTTCAACCAGCTCGGTTTATTGGCCTTCATTG
The DNA here is from genome assembly GCA_043721015.1 of Synechococcales cyanobacterium. Taxonomy (GTDB): domain Bacteria; phylum Cyanobacteriota; class Cyanobacteriia; order Cyanobacteriales; family Chamaesiphonaceae; genus JAAFHZ01. The sequence continues at coordinate 15,928 of JAYSRP010000091.1, forward strand.
AAGCGCTGATTTTTATCGCAATTTTAGTTATCGCCCTAGTTTACGCTTGGCGCAAAGGAGCTTTGGAATGGTCATGAGCACTAACAACCTCATTAATCCGGTAGAAAGACCGCAGATTACTAACGATCTTTCTGAAAATGTCATTTTGACCTCGGTAGATGATCTCTACAACTGGGCGCGGTTATCCAGTTTATGGCCGCTGCTGTTTGGTACGGCCTGCTGCTTTATTGAACTGGCCGCCATGATTGGTTCCCGGTTCGACTTCGATCGATTTGGTCTGGTCCCGCGCGCCAGCACCCGCCAGGCAGATTTACTAATCACTGCTGGCACCATCACCATGAAGATGGCTCCGGCTCTGGTGCGGCTCTATGAACAAATGCCTGAACCCAAGTATGTAATTGCCATGGGAGCCTGCACTATCACTGGTGGCATGTTCAGCGTTGATTCTCCTACTGCCGTGCGCGGTGTGGATAAGCTGATTCCGGTGGATATCTACCTTCCGGGCTGCCCGCCTCGTCCTGAGGCAGTGATGGATGCCATCATCAAACTGCGCAAAAAGATCGCCAACGAATCGATTCAAGAACGTGGCCAGCTAGAGCAGACTCATCGCTACCGCAGTATTGGCCACAAAATGCGCCCAGTACCAGAAATTCTTACTGGTAAATATTTACAAACCGGTGCTCACAGCACTCCACCTGCTGAGTTAGCTGCTGCGATGGGTATGCCAATTCCCCCGGCCTTGCTCACTGCACCAGCTCAAAAACAGGAGGTAAAACGTGGCTGAAGAAAACGCTACGCCTGAAACCACCCCCACAGCATTAGTTGCTGGCAAGTCTTCCCAGTGGTTAACCAGCAATGGTTTCGTTGACCACACTTCCTTAGAAATCGATAATTTAGGAGTGGAAGTAATTCGGGTCGAACCCCAGTTTTTATTACCAGTTTGTACCGCCTTGTATGCCTATGGCTTTAATTACATGCAGTGCCAGGGTGGCTATGACACTGGTCCTGGTGGTGAGTTAGTTTGCTTCTACCATATTGTGAAGTTAACTGATGGCGCAATTAAGCCCGAAGAAATTCGTATTAAGGTATTTTTACCCCGTGAACAACCAGTAGTGCCCTCGGTATATTGGATTTGGCGAGCCGCCGACTGGCAAGAGCGCGAAACCTACGATATGTACGGCATTGTGTTTAGTGGGCATCCCAATCTCAAGCGAATCTTAATGCCCGAAGATTGGGTGGGTTGGCCGTTGCGCAAAGACTATATTTCTCCCGATTTTTATGAGCTACAAGAAGCTTACTAAAAAAACAGGCCCCATCTTAGTTGGGGTTTGTTTTTTCTTAAAACTAATTAGACAGTTTCAAAAAGCGCCGTTGACAGCGAAAGTTAGTACAGCGAAAGGGAAATATCTGAAAAAAGCACAAAACATCCTCAATCCATCGATGACGATGACTGCGTCGAAT
>JAYSRP010000092.1:0-3304 GCA_043721015.1 Synechococcales cyanobacterium
CTATATAACGACTGGGTTTTGGTAAAGGCTTCCTCTAAAGCCTCCTGATCGGCAGCATCGGTAAGACCGAAATACGGCCAATGGTCAACAAAACGTCCAAATAACCACTCACAATCTTCTCGGTACTTAGCCGTATCCAAAATATGAGTATGCCAAATCAAATCAATTTCTTTAGAGGGTACAATAGTACGATCTGGATGGAGATGGTATAGAAATAAGAAGCGTCGATATTGCTCGATCGCCGAAATTACCTCCGGCAAGCTCAAGTTCATACCCTCTTCTGGATAAGTTAACTTAAAGGCGATCGGGCCAAAGTCAACTTCTGTTAAGCGGTGCAAAAAATTGTAATCTTTTTCAGATAAATTGTGATTAGTCATGCTTTTTTGCCCAAAGGCTATTTAGAATGGCCATAGCTTAGGAAGAAAACCTGTGATAGTCTAATGCTCTCAATTTTCTTCAAAGCCTTTCCTGGCAACGTTCTAACTTGTAAAATAGCCTGATATTTAAGTTTTTCAACTTCGATCAATTACTTTGTGAGTAAGCCCATGACTAGCCCCGCAATGATCAAAACAGCTGGTGATTTGTTGAGAGGAATCATTGATTTTATCAACGGAGAAAAGGTCGCCGATAGTTTGGGAGATTTTAGTATTACTGATCTGTCCAACTCATCTAAAGATTTTATTACCATTCAAGCCAAGGCTAGAGGTTTAGCTCGTCTTGTCAAAGAAAACTCTCAGCGTCATCCCTCAGATAAAGAGATTAGAGATATTAAAATAGCAGTAAAGCTACTAGCAAGTAAGGAATTAATTACAGCTAACATCGGCCAAGGAGAACACATTTGGATTATCACACTCCATTTCAATCAAATTGATGTAGAGGAAGCAATTCAAAGATTAGCAACCAACGAGCAGCCTCAGACGAAAAAGCTAACTACAGCCAAAACTTTATTACCTTGGGCTGTCTACCAACCCCAGCATTGGGTGGAAAGAAGCAATCTGAGCAGCGACCTCTCTGCTAAACTCCAAAACAATCATCGTCTATTACTTTTAGTCGGTATTTCTGGTATTGGCAAAACTGCTCAGGCCGAAAGAATAATTGAAAAATTACGACTCCATCAAGATTGGATAGAAATTCGTCGTAACTGTGAAACTGATAACAATCGCTCTTTTATCGATTTTGCGATCAATTGTTTAAACAAAACTAAGCACTCGATTCCTAAGCCAGTAGACGGCTTGTTGAATTCTGTAGTTCAACAGCTAATTCAGCACCCCTATTTGATTCTGATTGATTCAGCAGAATACTTGTTGACAGGCAGTGCTGAACAGGGTTGGGGGAATTTTCAAGATCCGCTATGGCGAGAGCTTTGCACTCGAATGCTTAGCGCAGAATCTTGTCAAAGTCGTTTGATTATTACATCTCAAGACGAAATGACCGAACTGCAAAGTTGCTGTGAAAGATATCAGCAAATTTGGCATCCTCAAACTATCGTTGGCTGGCAACAGACCGAACAAATCAGTTTTTTCCAGAGCCACAGCCCCAAATTAAATCTGACCGGTCTGAACGCTGCAGATCATCCACTACGAATTATTGGGCAGGTGTATGATGGACATCCGCTAGTTTTAGAAGTTATTTGTGGTGAAATCAAAGAAAAATATGATGGGAGCGTAGATGCCTATTGGCAAGAAAATAAAGTTTACATTCAGGCTGTTGCTGAAGAAATTGCTGCGGCTAGAGCTGCGGTAGGAACAAATTTGTATACAGCCGATCGTTGGCAAATACATAATTATACAAGAGTACTCGCTAGAGTTATTAATGAACGATTGGGAACAACACTACAAAGACTTAAAGAAGATGCTCATTTAGCTTATTCATTGTTATGCCTTGCTTCTCAATATCGCATTGAAGTAGCCAAAGAATTTTGGTTTACAGAACTAGAGGTAAGGAATTATCTCGATGCAAATGCTAATCAACAATCGTTGGATTTGCTAAATAGTCGTCATCTAACTCAATCTCATCTGGTAGAGATTGATGACCGTGATACTGAAGGCAACATTATTACCAGGCAAGAGATTCATCATTCTCTTCATAATTTGATTCGCAGCTTAGCTATCACTCATCGAATAGAACTTTTTGGACAGTAGAAACATTATGAAATCACTAAATAACTCCTTGCTTACTCAATTAAATTTGCCTTTGTCAAAAAGTAATTTGGCGCAGGATCTTCCCAGTCTTCAATATGTACCAATCTGGTTATATCTTAATCAATACAGACCAATTTCTAGCAATAATAATTTTGTCAAGATTGCGGGTTGTTTACAGGCTTTAGATCATTTACTCGAAATAGGTGATACCGAGCGTGCTGAAAAGCTTTTGTTACTCGACTTAACCTTAGATATTACTTATCAATTAATGATATCTGAAAATAATCTTCAGCTTCATAGTCAAATTTATACTTGGGGATACAACAGAGAATCTATTGCAAGGTATAAAAAATTATTGGCACTGGACGACATTCAATACCGACATACTTGGTTAATTAGCATAGGAGTATGTCACAGAAACTTAGATGAATATCAAGAAGCTCAAGAGTATTTTGAATCAGCCTTGGCTTATGCCCAACGCAACCACAATTTAAGTCAGATTGTATTGAGCTATACTGCTCTTATTAGTGCTTATGGTGCAAAAGGAGAGTTTGATCGAGCGATTGAAATGGGTGAGGCTGGACTAGAAATTGCTAGACAAAATACTTTGCCACTAGATGAACTGCGCCTCCTTCAATCATCTCTAGCCGTGGCTTACGCTTATCGCTATGAAATGAAACAATCTCTGGCTGATTTACATCTGGCCGATGAACATTTTGCTTTTGCCTTGAATGCAGCCAGAGAAACAAACAACCAATTTGCCCAAGCATTAGAGCTAGGTCGATCAATTAATTGGTATATGTTAAAAGGTGATTTAGATCAGGCGATCAATTGCGGATTACAATTTGCTGCACTAGAACTAGAGAATCCGATGGAAAATGCTGTAGCTTTTGGTAATTTAGGGATCGCTTATAGTCAGCGTGGTCGAGAAAAATCGGAGAGAGGAAATAAATCTCAGGGAGAAGCAGACATGGCACAAGGCATCAGCTATATGTTACGTTCTCTGGACATTGCTGAAGAAATGGAAGAGATTTCTAATCAAGCATGGCTATATTGCAACATAGCCCAGGGTAAACGCATCGATTAAAATACCGGTGAAGCAGGCAATTACGTTGAATTGTTTTGGCACTGAAAAACATCTTAAAGCATTGCTATTAAGGACT
>JAYSRP010000093.1:0-6673 GCA_043721015.1 Synechococcales cyanobacterium
CTTGAGTCGTGGTTACACTGTTGGCAGCAATGCTGTTAGTAATCAGTGCATCCTGAAAAATATTGGCGTTGTCGGCTTCCACCTGGACTGTAATCGTGCAGTTACTGCCAGCCACAATATTGCCCCCAGTCAGTGCGACGCTACCGGTACTAGGATTGGCAGTGACTGTGCCGCTACAGGTATTGGTATAGGCCGGAGTGGCGGTTAATTTCAAGCCAGTCGGAAAGGTATCGGTAAATTTAGTCCCAGTGAGATCATAAGCGTTGGCATTGTTCAGCACGATCGTCATAGTCGCAGCCGCACCACCACCATGCAGGTTAACTGCTGAAAATGCCTTGCTGCCAGTAATTGGTGCCGAGGAGGAAATTAACAGCGTCGCCTCGCTTTTGAGGGGGTTCTTACCCTGAGATGAACTAACTGTCAAAGGGAGAATGGTGTTGAGGTAGGTGCCAGTGCTAGTAGATACCACATCTACCTCTATTTTGCAGGTGCCAATGCTGCCAGCAGAAGCTGGAATGATGCCATTGGCTAAACTGATGCTGGTTGAACCGGGCACGGCGGTCGCTGTACCATTGCAGGTGCTGCTGAAATTGTTCGGGCTGGCGACTTTCAGCCCAGGGGGTAAGCTATCCGTAAAGGTAGTACCGGTGGCCGCCACACTGTTGCTGTTGAATAAATCGATCGAGAGTTTTGATGGTTGATTAGTGGTAACTGAAATGGGGTTGAAGTTTTTGTTGACACCAATATCGGCGGTGGCCATCCCTGCGAATAAGCTATTACCGGCGATCGATAGACCCATTGGTAAAATTATTAACCCGATCGTCCGTTTGCCTAAACACCAGAATAAGAAACTTTTTGGCAAAAGGAAAGCCGTGCGCATTTTGATTTACTCTTAATTTAAATTACCTAATTTTCTCGCAACACATAGCCTAAACCACGTACTGTTTGAATCAAGCGTTTTTCGCCTGATTCTTGTAGCTTAATGCGTAAATAGCGCACGTAGACTTCAATCACGTTAGATTCACCACCAGATTCGTAACCCCAGACGTTTTCTAAAATCTGTTCACGGGTGAGAATTTCGCTGGGATGTTCCATCAGGTAGCGCAGTAGCTCAAACTCTTTGGCAGTGAGTTCGATCGATCTCTGCCCGCGCACCGCATGTCGAGTATCCAAATCTAGCATGAGATCAGCAAATACCAGCTTTTGGTGGCTGATGGGGATGGCTTGCAAGTAAAAGCCCAAAAGCTTGAGTAGTTCGCTAACTTGGTAAGGCTTCGCCAAATAATCATCGGCTCCTGATTCTAAACAAGAAAGTCGATCGAGCAGATGGTCGCCATCCAGCAGCAAAATAATTGGCAGGGTCAGCCCCCGATCGCGCAGCTCCCGCACAAAGTCTAGAGCGGTATTGCTAGTTAGTCCTCGATCGATCACTAATGCCTGAGGCACGGAGTTTACCAAGTATTCACGACCTTGGGCTACATCGATCGCGGTAGCCACTTGGTAGCCTGCTTTAAATAGATCCACATAAATCCGCTCGGCTACAGCGCCATCGTCTTCGATTAGTAAGATGTTGGAAGTATTCATGGGTCACGAGTTCCGAGTAACCTTGCCATTTTAGCTGCCCATGTCCACTACGCGATCGTCTGCATTTTTGCGCGATCGATCTTAATCAAATCAGTCAAAATGCTATCCAAACTACCATTGACCCGAAAGTCAGTCTCTTGCAACAACTCCGGTTTGACCAAAATTCTGTAGAATAAGCAACAACATGGGTGGAAATATTTAGTTTTGTAAAGAAGGTTGAGCCGTGGATATTCAGATTGGTAAAGGTAAGACGGCACGTCGCGCCTATGGAATTGATGAAATAGCACTGGTTCCAGGTCTGAAAACCTTGGATCCCAGCATGACTGACACCAGTTGGCAAATTGGGGGCATCAGGCGCGAGATTCCGATCATCGCTAGCGCCATGGATGGCGTGGTCGATGTCAAAATGGCGGCGGAGCTATCCAAGTTAGGAGCCATGGGGGTAATTAACCTCGAAGGTATTCAAACTCGTTACAGCGATCCCAACCCCATTCTCGATCGGATTGCCGCCGTGGGAGTAGATGACTTTGTACCCTTAATGCAAGAACTCTATGCCCAGCCGATCGATCCTAACCTGATTGTGCAGCGGATCAAAGAGATGAAAGAGGCCGGGGCGATCGCGGCGGTTAGTGTAACTCCGGCAGCGGCTGCTAAATATGGTAAATCGATCGCCGAAGCGGGAGCCGACATTGTCTTTATTCAAGCCACGGTGGTTTCCACTGATTTTGTGGCTCCAGAAGGCGTTTTGCCTTTAGATTTAGCGAAGTTCTGCGCCGAAATGCCCATGCCGGTGGTATTGGGTAACTGTGTCACCTATGAAGTGACTTTAGAACTGCTGAAAGCTGGGGCTGCCGGAGTTTTAGTCGGCATTGGTCCTGGTGCGGCCTGTACTTCGCGGGGCGTGTTGGGGGTAGGCATTCCCCAAGCTACAGCAGTAGCAGACTGTGCCGCAGCCCGCGATGAGTTTTATCGGGAGACTGGTAAATATGTGCCAATCATTGCCGATGGTGGCTTGGTGACTGGCGGCGATATTTGCAAATGTATTGCCTGTGGTGCCGATGGAGTAATGATTGGTTCGCCTTTCGCCCGTGCTACCGAAGCGCCTGGTCGGGGTTTCCATTGGGGCATGGCCACACCTAGCCCCTTGTTACCTCGGGGTACCAGAATTAAAGTTGGTTCTACCGGTTCTTTGCAACAAATTTTGGTGGGGCCAGCCAAGCTAGATGATGGCACTCATAACCTGCACGGGGCACTAAAAACTAGCATGGGCACTTTGGGTGCGGCCACTATCAAGGAGATGCAGCAAGTGGAAGTGGTCATTGCTCCTTCCTTGCTAACCGAAGGCAAGGTCTATCAAAAAGCCCAAAGATTGGGGATGGGTAAGTAACGATTTGTTCTAATAAATTGCCCACATCCCTCATGTTCTGCTGTTACAATATAGGCCAACGGAAACGCTAAGTATCCGTTCACTCCTCACACCACTACTCCGCCTGAAACATTAGTTTCGGGCGGTTCCTTATATAGATAGATACTTTTTTGGCACCAAGCTCATCAAATTTTATGCGCCAAAATCTGGCCAAGACCTAAAACTATTACAACTTTTTGCAACATATTTTTAAGATAGGAGGCGATCGGCTATGATACCAGCGACTAGTGATGAGCGTACCGAAGTAAGCTATCGGGTTTTCAGTGTTAAAATTAGATCTATGGGACTTTACCCCTAGTTTCTCTGTCATTGGATTCCTTATCCTTTTCAGAGATACGTGCAAATTTTAGATTATTAGCTAAGGAAGTTAGAGCAATGGCAGCACCAGCAGTAACGGATGCATCCTTTAAAGATGATGTTCTAGATAGTACGATTCCAGTATTGGTAGACTTTTGGGCACCTTGGTGTGGCCCTTGCCGCTTAGTTGGCCCTGTGGTTGATGAGTTAGCTCAGCAATACGAAGGCAAAGTAAAAGTGGTAAAACTGAACACCGATGACAATCCTGAAGTCGCCAGCCAGTATGCGATCCGCAGCATTCCTACCCTAATGATTTTCAAGGGTGGTCGCCATGTAGAAACAGTGGTTGGCGCAGTCCCAAAAACTACATTGTGCAGCACGATCGAAAAACATTTGTAATTTCAAACACTCAGATGTACGGTCAGGTCTTACCCTGCACTAGATCTTTCCCCCACGCCTTCGGTGTTTGCACTGAAGGCTTTTCTCTGAAAAGAGTTTGGGGAAGGCTAAGTACAAGGACAAATATTTCAGGGTGCCATGGATTATCTCAAACAAGATCTCATTGATTTACTCGATCGATTACCTGCTTTGGAAAACGGCGATCGGCTAACCCAGCTACTGGGCACGGTGCTGCGACTGGCCGATAGTAATTTAGAAAGATTGGATTGGAATATTCTCAGCGCCACCATGGCCGATATGGAGAAGGCTCTAGAGGTCTTTTTGCCCTATCGCCATCGCCGGAAGATTGCCATATTTGGTTCGGCGCGTACTCCTGAGACCGATTCAGAATATTTGCTGGCTAAAGAGTTTGCTAAGCGAGCAGTGATGGCCAGCTATATGGTAATTACTGGTGCTGGTGCTGGGATCATGGGAGCAGCCAATGAAGGAGCTGGTCAAGCCGAGTCCTTTGGCCTGAACATTCATTTGCCTTTTGAGCAAGATGCCAATTCTACGATGGGTGAAGATCCCAAGTTATTAAAATTTAAATATTTCTTTACCCGTAAGCTGTTCTTTTTGCGAGAAAGTCATGCTTTGGCGGTTTTCCCTGGAGGGTTTGGCACCTATGATGAGCTGCTAGAATGCCTGACGCTTTGCCAAACTGGTCGTTGTAACCCATTGCCGATTGTGCTGATCAGTAAACCCGGTGATGATTATTGGCAGCACTGGCACAATTATCTTCAGCAGCACTTGGCCGATCGAGGTTTTGTTGATCAAGAAGACCGCCAAATCTATACCATCACCGATGATATTGACCAAGCCCATAAAGAAATCGCCAGCTTCTATCGGGTTTATCATTCTATCCGCTATGTCCGCGACCCCCGCGAACCCGATCCCCGCCGCCAGAATCCCCGCGATCGATTAATAATTAGGTTACAGCACCCGATTTCGGATGAGGTGGTACAGCGTCTCAATGATCGCTACCGCGATATTTTACTCAGCGGCGAAATCACCAAGACTACTTTCGTCCCCGAAGAATCCGGCGATCCTACGGCTTTATTCTCTCGTTTAATTCTCCATTTCAATCAACGCAAAGTTGGTCGCCTATATCAAATGATCCGTGAATTAAATGAAAGTGAATAGCTTCCCAAAAGATCTGTTGATCGAGAGATTTGATATTTAGTATTTTTTGATCACCTGAATATTCACGCCAGTTTTGGGAGCTAAGGTAACTCCGCGTCTGGCTGGGGCGATCGGCAATTTATCCATCAGCTTTAATTCGCAGCCCGCCAAAATTTCGGTGATTACCAGTTTTAATTCCATCTGCGCTAAGGCCAAACCAATGCAGCGGCGACTGCCACCGCCAAAAGGACAATACTCATAGGGCGAAAACTGTCGATCTAAAAATCGCTGGGGATTGAATACATCTGGCTCGGGGTAAAGGTCTGCGCGATGATGAGTCAGGTACATCGAACCCATCACTACATCACCCGCAGCGATATCGTATCCTTGTAGCGACAGAGCTTCTTGGGCAATCCGAGGAAATGTCAACATTGCGACAGGATGAATCCGCAATACCTCAGAGCAAAAAGCTCCTAAATAAGCCAATTTATTGATGGCCATGCCATCTCTTTCGTCTCCTACTCCATCTTTTACTGTGGCAATCTCGGCGCGCAGCTTGGCCTGCACTTCTGGCAGCATTGTACTCCAATAAATTGCCCAAGATAAAGCAGTGGCAGTGGTTTCATGCCCCGCAAACAGTAATGTCATCAGCTCATCGCGCAGTTCTAAGTCATCCATGCCTTGACCGTCAGCATCTTTGGCTCCAATCAACAAGTTTAAAATATCAGTGCGATCGGGCTGATAGTTGCTACGCCGCTCGGAGATTTCTTGATAAATTAGTTTATCGATTTCGATCATATTTCGCTTAAACTTGCCCCAAGGACTCCATGCTCCCAAGTCTTTTTGTAATTGGGGGATAAAAAGATAGCTAGATTTAATGGGAGAATCGGTTAAAGACAGCAGCTCCACCAGCTTTTCACGAATTCGATCGAACCTTTTACCTTGATAAATGCCAAATACCGTCTGCAAAATTACCGATAGCGAAATAGACTGCATTTGCTCGCGGGCATTCAGGGTGGTGTTGATTGGCCACTGGGCGATTAAATCTCGGGTAATTTTTTGAATCAGGCCGTTATAACTCCGGACTTTGTCTCCATGAAAAGCGGGCATCACCAACTGACGACGCTGACGGTGCTCGGGTTCATCGAGTAAAATAGTGCCATGATCGCCTAAAAATGGCTGAAGAACTTGGTTGACGCTACCCGGAGCTGCAAATTGCTTGGTGTCGCTGGTCAAGAGCTGTTGCACTGCGGCAGGACTGCTAGTAAAAATGACTCCTTTGAACAAGCCAGTCATTTGGACAGCAAAAGTGTCTCCATACTGTCGATCGCAATCATGCAGATACTTTACCGGATTGGTGATCCATTGCCATAGCTGAATGACGTTAGAATTTTTAACTTCTGGGATGAGAGCCATAAAACTGTTCAGATAGTTGCTGCTAACATTATAGCAATTTCATTTTTTCAACAAGAACACCACATCAACTAGTTGATGCGGCAAATCGTTTTAATGTGGATTAGAATGCAAAATTACTGCCAAACAGACTAATGCCAACATCACTAGCCTTGAAGCCAGCAGTTCCTTGTACTTCTACTAATAGCTCCCCAGTGCCAAACCCAGCATTACCATCTCCTACGCGGAACTCAGTGTTGCCTCCCTTCGAAACCACATCAACATTTTGCACTCCTTTAAAATGAACCTGATCATTCATTTCATTGCGGCCACGTACAAAATTGGTGACAGTGTCTTTCCCCGCCCCGCTTTCATAGCTAATAATATCCATCACGGCTCCAGTGGAACTGAGAT
>JAYSRP010000094.1:0-6669 GCA_043721015.1 Synechococcales cyanobacterium
TCCGAGCGATCGGCTTGTATCTGGTGTCGATCGAGCGCTGTGTTAACCCTTTCTCTCTTAACTGGTAAGCCGCAAACCGGTTAAACAGTTGCACTGCTGTAATCTCTGAGGCATTCTTCCCGCGTGTCTTAGGACGGTACTTAACCAGAGTGGCATCGTAGTAGCCAGCTTCCCAGTCAGTTTGAATCTCTGCCCGTTTCTTTTCGGCCTGTGCCCGCCCGATCGGATTGTCATAAGCCCCAGTGGATAAGTTATGGCGCTTATTGCCATCATTCCACCGCAGCACTAGCCGACCTTTGCGGACTTCTATCGTAATTTTCATTTGGTTCTAGGGGGGTAAATAAGGGGGTAATTTCTTGACCCATTAACACCCTTTATCCCACTGCTCCAAAAATGCCTACTGACATCAAAAGGCTCCTAACGAGTGCTAGCACTCCCTAGAAACCTTTACTTGGAACCCCTTCCAACCAATGGACACAACAGAACTCGAATCTGTGACCTCTTCGATGTCAACGAAGCGCTCTAACCAACTGAGCTATGCGTCCGGGACTTTTAATTGTACATAGGAGTCGAGCAATTGTAAACCTTTTAGCTCTTGTCCCTAGGTAGCTGGCTATTGGATCAAGCCGTCATGGCCTAAGCCAAGATCTAAAAAATTTAAACACAAGCTGTGTGCAACTTGCCATTCCGCACATTTGCTGCCCCGATCGATCTAGGAGAGGGTGTAAACTCAATATTATTATTGGCTATTAACATTCAGATTCGTCTTCCCAAAACATCAGCATGACCACTGTTTATTGCACCAAAGGCCATGACAACCAAGACAGCAACCGTTTCTGTCAGATTTGCGGTGAAAAACTAACCCCCCCAGTACTGCAAAATACTCTGATAGCTGGCAAAGTACTAGAAGACCGTTACCGGATTGTGCAGCAAATCGGTCAAGGTGGTTTTGGTCGTACTTATCTGTGCGAAAATTTGACCCGCTTTAACGAACCTTGTGTATTAAAAGAATTTGCCCCCCAGGTGCAAGGCACCTACGCACTGGAGAAAGCCAAAAAATTATTTGAGCGAGAAGCTAGCGTACTGCATAACCTTGCTCATCCCCAAATCCCCCGTTTTCGGGAACTGTTTGAACTGAAAACTGGCTCTCAGGGATTGTTTCTGGTGCAAGACTATGTAGCTGGTCAAACCTATCGATACCTACTGGCTGCCCGTCAAAATCAGAACCGCCTGTTTACCGAAGACGAAATACGGCAGTTACTGACAGATACTTTACCTGTTTTGCAATATATCCATTCCTTAGGAGTAATCCATCGGGACATTGCCCCCGATAACTTAATGCTGCGATCGAGCGATAATTTACCTGTCTTAATCGACTTTGGCGGTGTAAAGCAAATTGCAGTTAACGCCGAGATCCAAGCTACCGGTAACACCGAAGTTCCCACCTGCCTAGGCAAAGTCGGCTATGCCCCCCATGAACAGATGCAGCGGGGCACCGTATCTGCCAACAGTGACCTGTACGCATTGGCAGCCACCTGTTTGGTCTTATTGACCGGCAAAGAACCCACCGAGCTAATTGACCCCCAATCTTTAACTTGGAACTGGCGATCGATCATTAAACTGGATTCTAATTTAGGTTCACTGTTCGACAAAATGTTGCAGCCCAACCCCATTGCTCGGTTTCAGTCGGCCAGTGAGGTTTTGGGCGCATTAAAACAACAGGTGCCCACGCCCAAAATGCCCGTTACTCAGCCACCAGTGCAACCAGCTAATTCCCAACTCGGAACAGTGGTGGTTTCGCCCGGTGCTGCCGGTTCAAAGCAACCTAATCCTTACCAACCATCAGCTTCTGGTGATGACAGCAGCTTCTTAAAAATTCTGGGTCAGAGCTGGATGGCTCTTTTAGGCGTGGGCGCAGTAGGAGCGATCGCTTGGATGGGCAATAGTATTTTCAATAAGCCCAATACTACTCCCACAACACCTGCTCCAGCAGCAATCTCCAATCCATCTAGTTCCTCAACGCCCACTTCTACACCTATCACCGAAAGTACTCCCAGCCCCGAGACTACCGGCAACTCTCGCAGTGTTGGTAACAGCAGTACTGGCACTACTAGCAGTAATACTAGCAAAATTATTATCGACAAACCTAATGATCGTGGCTTAGCTGGAGATGCTGCCGATCAAGAAAGAAGAAGGTCTAATGGTTCGGCCAAGTCACCGAAAGAAGCTACCGCCGACAGTGGTGAAAGTTCTCGCAGTGATAGCTCCGCTTACACCAAAGGTGATCGACCACGCCGTAATGCCACCAATATCATCACTCCTCCTGTCCGCCGCAGCACAGCAGATGATGAACCGGTGTTTAGACCCAGTAAACCTGTTCCTCCAGCACCAGTAGTAGAGGAATTTGATACCAAACCTCGTCCACCTAAAACGCCATCAGAAAGCAAACCAGTTAATAAGCCCAGAGTGGAAGAATTTGATATTAAACCTGCTCCGCGTCCACCCAAAACAGCCTCAGAAGAAAAACCAGCTTCGCGTCCACCAAGAGTGGAAGAGTTTGATACTAAACCCCAACCTCGTCGCCAAGCAGCAACTAAGCCAGACAACACTGATAAACCAGTCAAAAAGCCCGTGAAAAAGAACGAAGGCGGTGATGATGATCCGCTCTTTTAGGGCGGATGCGGATATCAACCAGGACTAGATTGGTGAAAAATAGCTAGAATGGTCATGAGTGACCCAAGTAGATCTTGCAGCCAATAGTGAAATGCACATTTGGCTATGGTTTATTGCACCAAAATGCCATAATATTTTTTCACGACTTTCTTACGAGACATCAAATGCTAGCAGCTTATCGCCAACATGCCGCCGATCGAGCCAACTTAGGGATTCCGCCCCTACCGTTGGATGCCAATCAAACTCAGGCACTTTGCGATCTGTTGCAGCAAACCTCTGCCACTGTCGAACTGTATGATTTATTGCGGGACAGAGTGCCACCCGGAGTAGACCCCGCCGCTTACGTCAAGGCCACTTTTTTGACTGCGATTATTCAGGGTAGTGTTACCAGTCCGTTGATCTTACCCTTGCAGTCGATCGAACTCCTCGGCACCATGCTGGGCGGCTACAACGTGCAAGCTTTGATTGATACGCTCAAATCTGAGAACTTAGAGCTAGCCCAAGCTGCTGCTAACGCCCTGAGCAAAATTACTCTGGTTTACGATGCTTTCAATGATCTATGGGAGCTATCTCAGACCAACAGGTATGCCCGTCAGGTAATCGATGCCTGGGCAGCGGCTACTTGGTTTACCAACAAGCCTCATTTACCAGAATCTGTAACTTTGACAGTTTTTAAGGTAGCTGGCGAAACCAACACCGACGATCTTTCCCCAGCGCCCCATGCTACTACTCGACCAGATATTCCGCTGCACGCTCTAACCATGTTAGAGAGCAAACAGCCCGGCAGCTTAGAGACGATCGAACAACTCAAAACCAAAGGTCATCCCCTGGTATATGTGGGCGATGTAGTGGGTACCGGCTCTTCCCGGAAATCGGCGATTAACTCGGTTCTTTGGCACACTGGCCTAGATATTCCCTGTGTACCCAACAAGCGTACCGGTGGCTATTTACTGGGAGGCAAAATTGCACCGATTTTCTTTAACACTGCCGAAGACTCTGGGATGCTGCCGATCGAGTGTGATGTCACTAAGCTCGAAACTGGCATGGAAATTACCGTCCACATCGCCCGAGGCGAAATTGTCAACGATGCTGGCGAAGTCCTCAGCACTTTTACCCTCAAGCCCGAAACTATTTTGGATGAAGTGCGTGCCGGTGGACGCATTCCCCTATTGATTGGTCGTGCTCTCACCGACAAAACCCGCATCGCTTTAGGTCTGCCAGCTAGCGATGTATTTATCCGACCTCAATTCGCCCAGAGTTCTGACAAAGGCTACACTTTGGCTCAAAAAATGGTGGGCAAAGCCTGTGGTCTATCAGGAGTCAGACCGGGCATCGCCTGTGAACCATTAATGACTACAGTTGGTTCTCAAGATACCACTGGGCCAATGACTCGGGATGAGTTAAAAGAATTGGCCTGTTTGGGTTTTAGTGCTGATTTGGTAATGCAAAGCTTCTGTCACACGGCGGCCTATCCTAAGCCTGTAGATATCAAAACCCATCATGATTTACCCGATTTCTTTGCCCAGCGTGGCGGTGTTGCTTTGCGTCCCGGCGATGGCATTATTCACTCCTGGTTAAACCGGATGCTGTTGCCAGATACCGTCGGTACTGGTGGCGATTCTCACACTCGTTTCCCGTTGGGGATTTCGTTTCCGGCTGGCTCTGGCCTGGTAGCTTTTGCCGCAGCCTTAGGCGCGATGCCTTTGGATATGCCAGAGTCGGTGTTGGTGAGATTTAGTGGTAAGCTTCAGCCCGGAGTTACTTTACGAGATGTAGTTAATGCTATTCCTTATGTAGCTATTCAAAAAGGACTATTAACTGTCACTCAAGAGAATAAAAAGAACGTGTTCTCAGGGCGGATTATGGAAATCGAAGGGCTGCCAGACCTAAAGGTAGAACAGGCTTTTGAGTTGACCGATGCCACTGCTGAGCGCTCTTGTGCTGGTTGTACAATTAAGCTTGGGGTAGAAACAGTCGCTGAATATATTCGATCGAACGTCGCTTTATTAAAAAACATGGTAGTCAAGGGCTATAGTGATCCCAAAACTATTCTGCGCCGGGTGGCCCAAATGGAAGAATGGCTAGCTAACCCGGTGTTACTCAGCGCTGATAGCGATGCCGAATATGCCGAAATCATTGAGATTGATCTAAATCAAATCACTGAGCCGATCGTCGCTGCCCCTAATGATCCTGATAATGTGAAGCTGCTCAGCGAAGTAGCAGGCAATAAGATCGAGGAAGTATTCGTCGGCTCCTGCATGACCAACATTGGTCACTATCGCGCTACCGCCAAGGTACTAGAAGGTGAGCCACCAGTTACGACCCGTCTGTGGATCTGTCCACCCACCCGGATGGATGAACAGCAGCTCAAGGAAGAAGGGGTTTATAGTGTATTTGGTGCTGCCGGTGCCCGTACCGAGATGCCCGGTTGTAGTCTGTGCATGGGGAATCAGGCTAGGGTAGCCGATAATTCTACGGTGTTCTCAACTTCCACTCGCAACTTCAATAACCGTTTGGGCAAAGGAGCACAGGTTTATTTGGGTTCGGCAGAACTAGCGGCAGTTTGTGCCCTATTGGGTAAGTTGCCAACGGTAGAAGAGTACTTAGCGGTGATGGCCAATAAAATCGATCCTTTTGCGGCTGATTTGTATCGTTACTTAAACTTTGATCGCATGATGGAGTTTAGTGATGAAGCGGAGAAGACCACCGTTACCTAACAATAGCGATAATGATTGATCGGCTCCCATTTAAGCAACCCATTTTCAGACCTAAACACTAGAGCCAGAGAGAGCCAGCACACATGTCATAGTACACAAAAAATATTTTGACATTTTAAAATGAGCGAAGGGGCAACTTCAATAGTAGTCAGTAGTTACATAACAAAACTACTGACCACTATTTGGTTCCGGCCAGCCTGCTTAGCCTGATACAAAGCCCGATCGGCTTTTAAAATTAGATCTTCTGGAGTCGAAGCATCCGAAGGAATAATACTGGCCACCCCAAAGCTCAAGGTCACATACTCACTCATCATCGATTTTTGGTGAGGAATTTGCAAACCTTTGACCCGCAACTGCATCGACTTCGCCACTGCTAATGCCCCAGTTAAAGGCGTATTGGGCAACAGCACCACAAACTCTTCTCCTCCATAGCGAGCCGTCAAATCAGCAGAGCGTCTGGCTGCCAACTCGATCGCCTTGGCCACTTCTTTCAAACAATCATCACCACCACAATGGCCATAAGTATCGTTATATTGTTTGAAATAATCCACGTCACACATAATGATCGATAGTGGCGATTTTTCTCGCTGTAGTCTGCGCCATTCTTGTAGCAATCGATCATCAAACTGCCGCCGGTTAGCAATTTGAGTCAAACCATCTAAATAGGCGATCGCTGCCAGCTCCTTATTTACCAGATGCAGCGCATCCTCTGCGGCAGAACGTCGCCTAATCTCTTCTTCTAAAGCCTGAGTTCGATCGACTACCTGTTGCTCTAGCGATTGAGAATATTCTTCTAACTGCTGACGAGATTCTTGAATTTCTTGGCTCATTTGGCCAACCGAAACTGCTAAGTCCGATATCTCATGCACATTGGGATGACTGGGCTGTGGTTTATAGCTAAAATCTCCTTGGATAATATCTTGACTAGCTTGACTTAAATCCATAATTGGCTTGGCCAACCACCGCCCCAAGTAGAAATTTACAATAATAATTAACCCAGATGCTAACAAGCATAACCAAATCGTCAGATTAGTACTAGACCGGATTTTGTCCATCACATCTGCTGCTGGCACCACAATTACGATCGACCAATCCAATCCCTGCTGATGAGAAAAAGACAGCACCTTTCCAAAATAGTGCTCCCCAGCATTATCAAACTGAAAATTTTGGGAGTGCTGAATAGCTTGAAAACCACCAAATTTATGATCCACAAATCGTGCAGTAGAGCTAATTAAAGATGTTTCACTATGGAGTGCATCAATGCGTTGTGGGGATTTAT
>JAYSRP010000095.1:0-17383 GCA_043721015.1 Synechococcales cyanobacterium
CCGCACCACCCCTCGATGCACGGGGTACTGCGGCTCATCGTCACCTTGGATGGTGAAGACGTAGTAGATTGTGAGCCGGTGATCGGCTACCTGCATCGCGGCATGGAAAAAATTGCCGAGAGCCGCACCAACATTATGTATGTGCCCTATGTTAGCCGCTGGGACTATGCGGCAGGAATGTTCAACGAAGCCATTACCGTCAACGCCCCCGAAAAGCTCGCCGGTATCCCTGTCCCCAAGCGCGCCAGCTACATTCGGGTGATCATGCTAGAGCTGAACCGAATTGCCAATCATTTGCTGTGGCTTGGTCCATTTATGGCCGATGTGGGTGCCCAGACTCCTTTTTTCTATATTTTTCGAGAACGGGAAATGATTTATGACTTATGGGAAGCCGCTACTGGCTACCGGATGGTCAACAACAATTATTTCCGCATCGGTGGTGTGGCGGTAGATTTACCCTATGGCTGGATCGACAAATGTATTGATTTTTGTGATTACTTTGATCCCAAAATCGATGAATATGAAAAGTTAATTACCAACAACCCCATCTTCCGTAAACGAGTGGAAGGTATTGGCACGATCGGGCGCGAAGAAGCCATCAACTGGGGTCTTTCTGGACCGATGCTGCGAGCATCTGGGGTCAATTGGGATCTGCGTAAAGTAGACAGCTATGAGTGCTACGACGACTTTGATTGGGATGTAGCCTGGGATACTGGCGGTGACTGCTTTGCCCGCTATGTGGTGCGGATGAAGGAAATGCGCGAATCGGTGAAAATTTTGCGGCAGGCGATCGCTGGTTTACCTGGTGGCCCTTATGAGAACCTGGAAGCGAAGCGTTTAGCTGCTGGCCCTAAGTCAGAATGGGATGGCCCAGACTACCAGTATGTCAGCAAAAAAATTGCTCCTACTTTTAAAATACCTAAAGGCGAGCACTATGTACGGGTCGAAAGTGGCAAAGGCGAAGTAGGAATCTTTATCGTGGGTGAAGACAATGTTTTCCCTTGGCGCTGGAAGATTCGGGCGGCAGATTTTAATAATCTGCAAATTTTGCCCCATTTACTAACTGGCGTGAAGATCGCTGATTTGGTCACAATTTTGGGCAGTATCGATATCATTATGGGTTCAGTCGATCGATAAATAATTATGACTCCTACGCTCTTTGGTCGTTGGCAAATGCGCTTGTTTTTGCTGCCCACAGTGGGGCTATTAGTCTCATTGCCTTTCGCTTTGGGACTGTTTTCGCCCAAGAGTTTCTCTTATTTGGTGTTACTAATTTATATGGAAATCTGCGGCATTATTTCTGATGTAGTTACCCAACAAGTTCAAAAGCTGCGCTGGGATAGCGACTGGCCAGGTTTGCTTCAGTTAGCTGGGGCTTTGGTAGAAGGGGGGATTTTGGCGCTGTTGCTCAAAGTCAATCAGCTACCAGGGATTAACACTAACTCTTTGCCTATTCAGTGGTTGTTGTTACAATATGCGATCGCCAGCCTCATGATGTTTTTTGCCGCACATAGTCTACTACGAGTACTATTCCCCCACAGTCGTTATCGCGGTGGTCAGTGGCTATAAATCTGTCCGGACTATTGTTAATCGAACATTTTGCTGGCTAAAGACCGAACAGACAGAGCAAGAGGTAACATATGTTTACTGCTCCTGAATCGATTTGTGCTCATGGAATATTACATCGCCCCCAGCTTTTTAGATAAACTCTCAGTTCACATCACCAAAAACTACCTAGATTTGCCCGGAGTAAAAGTACCGCTGATTTTGGGTGTCCATGGGCGCAAAGGCGAAGGCAAGACCTTTCAGTGTGAGCTAGTCTATCAGCGCATGGGCATCGAAACCGTCCATATCAGCGCCGGAGAACTAGAAAGCCCCGATGCCGGTGACTCTAGCCGCCTAGTGCGACTGCGCTACCGGGAAGCCGCTGAGCTGGTGAAGGTGCGGGGCAAAATGTGTATTTTGATGATCAACGATCTAGATGCTGGTGCTGGTCGGTTTGATAGCGGTACTCAATATACCGTGAACACTCAGTTGGTGAATGCCACCCTGATGAACATTGCCGATAACCCTACCAATGTACAGCTACCGGACAGCTACGACTCCAGACCTCTGCCCCGGATTCCGATTATTGTCACCGGCAACGATTTCTCGACGCTCTATGCGCCGCTGATCCGGGATGGCCGAATGGAGAAATTTTATTGGAATCCCACTCGTGAAGACAAAATTGGAATCGTCAATGGGATCTTTGCCCCTGATGGTTTGCAGCCAGATGAAATAGTGCGATTGGTCGATCGATTCTCTACCCAAGCCGTAGATTTTTATGGAGCCGTCCGCGCTCGTCTGTATGATGAGCAGGTGCGCAAGTATATTCATGAGGTAGGGATCGATCGGGTTTCGGCCTCGGTGGTGAACAGTGTTACTGGCAAACCCACTTTTGCCAAGCCCTACATTAGCCTCGCGCGGTTGATTGAGTTTGGCGATGCGCTTCAGCAAGAGCAAAAGACTGTAGAAAACAATCGCTTAGTGGATGAATATAATCTGCGTTTGCGTAAGGGTTGAATTTTGCCAGTGGCTCTAAGCCGTGACGGTGCAAGCGGAGCTGTGGAGCAGTAGAATAGAAGACCAGATATACCACTGGGTTTTTTGATGCCTATTTACCTATGCCTTGTGCCGTTATCATTACTTCGCTAGCTGTCGAATACCTCGCAGTTCGTAAACATCTTGAAAATTTGCGAGAAGTTATTCACCATCGGGGCACCATCTATGAAATGGGTCATTTCTCACCATGGGATGTGGGCATTGTCGAAATTGGGATGGGGGAAGCGGCAGCGGCTTTGGAGGCGGAGAGAGCGATCACCTATTTTAACCCGGAGATTATTGTGTTTGTGGGGGTGGCTAGGGGTATTAAGGATGTAGTGATCGGTGATGTGGTGGCTTCTACGAAGGTTTATGGGTATGAGTCGGGGAAGGCAAAAGAAGTTTTTAAGCCAAGACCAGAGACTTGTTTGACGGCGTATGGTTTGGAGCAGCGGGCGCGAGCTGAGGCGAGAAAGGGTGATTGGCTGAAGCGGATTGTAATAACGGATGTGTTACCGAGAGCGCTTGTCGCTCCGATCACGGCAGGGGAAAATGCGGTTGCTTCGATATCTGAACGTCGTCGTTATAGCCATGCAGTAGCAGTGGAGTTGGAAAGATTTAGTGCTTTAGGTGCAGTACTGGCAA
Source organism: Synechococcales cyanobacterium (assembly GCA_043721015.1). Taxonomy (GTDB): domain Bacteria; phylum Cyanobacteriota; class Cyanobacteriia; order Cyanobacteriales; family Chamaesiphonaceae; genus JAAFHZ01. Next base: position 3,226 of record JAYSRP010000095.1, read on the forward strand.
GCCTGCATGTGCCAACGATTGTGGTTCGAGGAATTTCAGATGTAATTAATAAAAATACCTATGCAGATCAGGGTCGATCTCTTGAGATAGCTTCACAGAATGCGAGTGCATTTGCTTTTGAAATGTTAGCTAAACTTGACATAGAAAGCAATATTTCAGGTGTACAAGGATCTCAAGAGATAGTTACGATTGACTTAGATGAGGAAGAAGGAATTGATCGACCATTTGATCCAGCTCAAATCAGAATTGAAAGTAAGAATATGACGATCGATCTTTTACTAAAAAGGATTCAACATAAAGAATTAAATCTATCTCCTGATTTTCAGCGAATAGCTGGCATTTGGAAACCTGCCGTTCAAAGTCGATTAATCGAATCTCTACTTATTAGAATACCTCTACCAGCTTTTTATATTGATGCTACTGATGATGAGAAATGGGCTGTGATAGATGGCTTGCAGAGATTAACCACTCTTAAGTCTTTTGCTCTGGATAAAAAGATGAAGCTTGAAGGGCTAGAATTCTTGCAACAATTCCAAGGTTTTAGCTATGATGAATTGCCACGAGATCTACAAAGAAGAATTGAAGAAACTCAAGTTACAGTATATCTGATTGGTCAAGGCACTCCTCCAGAAGTAAAGTTTAATATTTTTAAAAGAATCAATACTGGCGGACTTCCTTTGTCTACTCAAGAGATTCGTCATGCTCTCAATCAAGGCAAAGCAACTAAGCTTATCAAATCTTTATCTGAAACCACAACTTTTATAGAAGCCACTGGTGTCTCTTCTGAAAGAATGGTTGATCAAGAACTTGTGCTGAGATTCTTAGCTTTTACGATCACCTCACCTGAGAGTTATAAATCATCTGACTTTGATAGTTTCTTGAATAATACTATGGTCAATATCAATCAGATGAATGAAGAAAAAATAGCTCAATTAGCCAGCCAATTTGATTATGCTGTTCAATGTGCCAGCAAATTGTTTGGTGGCGATGCATTCCGTAAACCCAAACCCATAAACAAACTTAGAAATCCGGTGAACAAGTCTTTATTTGAATCTTGGTGTGTTAACCTTGCTGAAATTGACTATGATAAATTCAAAATCTTAGAAAGCAGAAAACACGTCGTGCGTGAAGGATTTGAATTGTTAATGGAAAATCAAAAATTCAATGAAGCAATTTCTCAGGGAACCGGCAGCACGGAAAAAGTCAGGCGAAGATTCACAGGTGTAAAGGTTTTGATTAGTCATTGTTTATCTGATGGATATAAAGACTTAGTAAGTTTAGAAAGCATGTTAAGATAGAAAGTCTGAAATTAATTAATGACACCGAATTATTGCCAATACCAGCAGCACTGTGTACCTAGCCTTATGTTAACTCACCTCACTATCAAAAATTTTAAGCGATTCATAGATCAAAGAATCTCGTTGAATAACCTAACCCTATTATCTGGACTTAACGGCACAGGTAAATCTTCGGTTTTGCAATCGTTATTGCTCCTTCGCCAATCTCACCAACAAAATAATTTATCGGGTTTAGCTTTGAATGGAGACTTGGTGAACATTGGCACCGCAAAAGATGCTTTAAATGTGAAGGCCATAAAAGATGAATTAGGATTTGAAATTAGCTTAGATAATGGAGAAGTACTCAACTGGAACTTTGAATATGATGCCCAGATGGATGTCTTAGACCGCATCTCACCACCAACACAGAATATTGAACATCTCAATTTATTTACCGACGACTTTCAATATTTGCAAGCCGAACGGCTTGGCCCCCGCCGCTTTCTAGAAATATCTGACTTTCAGGTTCGACAGCATCGACAACTAGGAACTCAAGGTGAATATACAGCTTATTACCTGGAATTGTTTGGCGATTCCCAGAAAATTGCTGATCCAGCATTAGCTCATCCCCATGAAAGTTCAATGAACTTAAAGTTACAGGTAGAAGCTTGGCTGAGTGAAATTAGCCCCGGTAGTCGGATTAGTACCCGATCGAACCCAGATATGGATTTAGTAAGTCTGCAATACTCTTTCGCTGGCGGCAGCCCCTTCCGTGCTACCAATGTTGGCTTTGGCATTACCTACACCTTGCCCGTAATTGTAGCAATCCTCTCGGCCAAACCGGGCGCACTGCTGCTACTAGAAAACCCTGAAGCTCACCTTCATCCTCAAGGCCAAGCCCGCATGGGTGAGCTAATGGCTCGCGCTGCCAGCATCGGAATGCAGATTATTGTAGAAACTCACAGTGACCATATTTTAAATGACATTCGGCTAGCAGTGCATCGTGGCAGGCTGAAGCCTCAAGATGTAGATTTGCACTTCTTTTTACCTGATCAGAACTCTACAGATTCCCTGGTGGTTTCACCAAAGATTGATCGCAATGGCCGACTAGATCAGTGGCCTAATGGCTTCTTTGATGAATGGGATAAAAGCTTAGATGAATTGTTAGAGCCACCAGGAGCATAGATCATCATGGCTTTGGAAATGGTATTCAATGAACTTTCTTTCGATCCCCCTGCTACCAATATCGCCATTGCCCAGCAGCGGATGCAGGAGTTTATTGATTTAGTTCGGGCAGCCCAAAAGCTAGAAATTAAGTCACTGCGTGTTCATAGTGGTTTTAATCAAGCTCAATTGGCTAACAATTACTCGATCGCCCAATGGCGCAATGATCCTAATGTAGATAGGGAAAGACAACGCTTTTTCAAATCTCTCCAAACAAAATCGCCTTTCATCGATATTCAAACCGAGCCAGATCTGTTGGAACAAGCCGATCAATCTGAATTTCGTTGCCAGAATCTGGTAGCTGCTGGACTTGGTGTTGCTTTTTTAATCGAAGCGTTAGCCATCAGCTTTCCCTCTGCACCCCATTGGCAAATTCCTCAAATTCAGTTGCAACACTCCTTTCTCGACCCTGATACCACTGATATCATCAGTCAAAATATTACGGTTCCCCATGCTAGTGCAAAGCAACATTTGGCATCACATCATGACTGGATTGAGACACAGACTTGTTTTCTGACCTGGACTACCAATGACCGAATAGTCCCCTGTTACTCGATGTCAAAAGGTGAAGTCCCTATGATCGGTCAATGGCTTAAACAGTTATCTGATGTTCAGGGTCGAGAAATCATTATCAGTCGCCTTACCTCAGTTAAAAAAGGCAATCTTGGTGATTACAAGGATTTTGATGGCATCCTTGAACTACGAATCCATTATGGCTGTGGTTATCGGATATATTGCAGCAGAATCGACAATTCTCAAATTATGGTGTTGTTAGCCGGTCGTAAATCAGAACAGCCGCAAGATATATTAAAGGCCAAGAAAATATTGGAAGAGTTCAAGAAAGAATCAAAATAATGACTACGGAGTTTTAACCCAAACGGCCAAGCCACCACCGCGACCACGGGCAGCGATCACCTTCGGTGCAAGCGAAGCTATCGACTTTTCACCAGCATAAAGAAACACAAAAAACGGTAGTTTGCCGATCGATCTAGCTCCAAACTCTTCTACTGAATATTTGTTGATAGATCGGCTATAAATTACCTTCTCCCCAAGCAAAACCTGAATCTGCGTAAAATCAAAGACCACAATATTTTGCTTATCGTGAGCGCGACAAGGGCCAGTGAAGCGAATTTCGATTCCACCCAGACGCAACTGATTCTGAATCTTCCCAGTCGCCTCAAAGCTAATCGCCGCATAGACCCAGCTCGGCCAATAGTAACCCCGGCCCAGCTTTAACCCCCGCTTAGTTTTTTTGGCACCACTGGCAAACCGCAACCGCCAAGTCCCCTCGATCGCGGCCAACGGAATATTTACTGGAGTCTTTTTTAGCGCCTTCTCAGTACTCAACAAAGCCTCAATCACCTCGGCGGGAGCAGGTCTATCAATAGTAGCCACGCGGTTAAGGACAGTCGCTGAGTCAGAAGAGAATGAGGAAGTCATGGTGTTCAAAATAATAGCTCCTGTATTTTAACGTCTAGCAAATAGTCACAGGTCTTAAGGAAAGTATTGACCCCAAAGCTAATCTCGCTAAGGTAAAATGACCAAAGCCCATTACCCATCAGCCCTATGCCTTGGTTCGTCAAAATTGAGAAGGGCATTGTGCCCAAAGCCGAATTTGATCAGCATGTGCCTGCTCACAAAGCCTATGTGCAAGGGTTGATCGATCGAGGCCACCAAGTCCTTACTGGCTACTGGAAAGAACGAGGTGGTGGCATGATGGTATTTGAGGCTGCTTCTTTGGCTGAAGCTGAACAAATTATCAACCAAGACCCCTTGGTACAAAACCATTGCGTTGCCTATGATTTGCATGAATGGTGCATCGTCCGAAGTCATGTTATATTAGAAACTGATTCGGACCCATGCGGTCGTAACGCTCAAATCTTGTCAGGACCGGAAGGTAGCAGCAATACGAGATGCTTATAACAGGCGTGGTGTTCGAGTCTTAAAGTATTTTGACATTTGAGAAGACTTTCACACAAGAGTCAGTACTATGGCTGGTTTAGGCGACTTCGTACAAAAAGCGTTTTACCTCGGGGTAGGCATTGCAGCCTCTGCTGGCGAAAAAGCGGGTGGTAAGCTGGGCGATGTGCGGGTGCAGGCTCAGAAGTTGGCAGATGAAATGGTGGCCAAGGGCGAAATCACCACAGAAGAAGCCCGCAAGTTAGTGGATAACATGCTGAGTTCAGCACAACAGGTGCAGGTGAATCCAGAAAAAACCGAGAAAGCCAACCAGCCTAAAGAACCCCGCCGGATAGAAATTGATGATACTCCTGAAGCCACTGGAGCAAATCCGGCTGATATGCGTCGCCAAGTAGAAGATTTACAGGCTGAACTAGAGCGACTGAAAAAGCAGTCTTAATTTTTGAAATCTGTGGAGATTGGTGTTGGCTACAGCAGCAGAGTACGAAAATAAGATAAAATTGCTGGATTGGAGTGGGTTGAGATCGTTGTGGTACAGCATCGAGAGCCGTGATACCGCTACTGCTGGCTGGGATGCTGGCAAAGCCTTTGAGTACCTAGTTCTACGAGCGTTTGAGCTAGACAGTGCGAAAGTGAAATTTCCCTACACTGTGCGGTTGTTTAATGAAGAAATTGAACAGATTGATGGAGCCATTCATTATGCTGGACTTTCTTGCTTAGTTGAAAGTAAAGATTTTACCGATGATGTAAAAGTTAATATTGCTCCGATTGCCAAACTCCGCAATCAGCTCTTACGTCGTCCATCAGGAATCGTTGGATTGGTTTTTAGCCGCACAGGTTTTACGAATCCAGCTCGTAATCTTTGCTGTTTTTCAGCACAGCAAGGAATTTTACTATGGAATGGAGAAGAGATTAAGTACGCATTAGATAATGAGACAATTGGTGAACTATTAGTTCTGAAATATCGTATGTTGGTTGAAGATGGATTGCCCGATTATAATATTCTAGAGGTGAATTTCTCATGATTGCATACATTCTCTGTGAAGGTTCTGAAGATGCACAGTTACTTAAAACAATTCTGCCATCACCATTACTAATAGAAGTAGAGATTGCTGCTGCTGGTGGTATTTCGTCTATCAAGTCGCTAGCACGCTCTTTAATCGTGAGGAGACAAATTCCTGTAGCTATTGTATTTGATGCAGATTCAAAAGTACCAGAATTAATCCAAGAACGAATTAAAGATATTGAAGAGATAGTTGAGTGTGTATCCATTAATACACCTATCAAGGTATTAGCTTTTGCTCCTGAAATAGAATCAATATTTTTTCAAGATACTCATCTACTGTCAAAAATAATTGGGTTTACCCCATCTCAAGACATATTGGGTTTGGCCTCATCTCAACCGAAGAAAGCTTTGATTGAACTATTATCTCAGTCAGATAAAGTTAGAGACCGATCACAATTAATTAATCAATTATCCCATGAAAATACTGAGAACTTACAGGCTAACCATGTAATTCAAGGGCTAATTAGCTTTTTACAAACCATTCGCAAACCAGCTACAGTTTAATCGAAATGCCACTTAATCTGGGATCACTATGAATCAAGAGCAAGCTACCGCACAGGCTGAAAGAATATTTAATTCTGCTGCTGATTATTTTGATGATCCGGTAATGTCTTTTTGGGATCGATTTGGTCAAAGGACGATCGAATACCTGCAACTTCAGCCAGGAGACAGAGTTCTTGATGTTTGCTGTGGCACCGGAGCTTCAGCAATTCCTGCGGCGATTCGAGTTGGTGTTGGTGGCTCAGTGTTGGGTGCTGATTTAGCAGCATCTTTGTTGGCATTGGCGCGCAACAAATCTCAGCGGCAGGGTTTGGCTAATATTGAATTTCAGGCTGGTGATTTCACTAAGTTAGATTTACCCAGCGAAAGCTTTGATGCGATCGTCTGTGTGTTCGGGATTTTTTTTGTGCCCAATATGGAAGCAGCGGTAGCTGAGTTACTGCGAATGCTGCGTCCTGGTGGCAAGTTAGCGATTACCTCTTGGGGCAAACGGGTCTTTGAACCAGCAAATCAAACTTTTTGGGATTTAATTAAAGCTGAACGCCCTGATTTGTATAAGGAGTATACGCCCCAGACACTCTTCAGGCATTGCTCGAATCTGGCGGGGCGCAGCAAGTACAAGTATTTGCCGAAACTGATAGTCATTCTTTGTCTGTGCCAGCGGATTGGTGGACGATGGTGATGGGCGGCAGGATGCGGGGCACGATCGATCAGTTAGACTCAGCAGTGAAAGAAAGAATTCGATCGGCCAATTTAGAATTCTTGCACAGCAATAAAATCCAGTCCTTAAATTCGGATGTTTTGTATGCTGTTGCCCGTCGTGCTTGACAACAGGAACCGAATCGCTAACACTATTGACGGCGAATGACTTTTGAGGATCGATCGATGACATGGACACGCCGTCACGTATTGGGTTTGGCAGACTTTACCACTGCCGAATATGACATTGTGCTCCAAACCGCCGCTAGCTTTAGTGACGTGCTGTTGCGCCCCATGAAAAAAGTTCCGGCTTTACAAGGGCGAGTAGTCACCAATTTATTTTTTGAATCTTCTACCCGCACTCGCAGCAGCTTTGAGTTGGCGGCTAAACGCCTCTCGGCAGACGTAATGAACTTTGCTGCTGCTACCTCTTCGATTACCAAAGGCGAGACAATTCTGGATACCGCCAAGACTTATTTGGCGATGGATACCGATTTGATGGTGGTACGCCACCAGCATTCAGGGGTGCCCCAAGCGATCGCCGCTGAAATGGATCGATTGGGGGTAGAAGTAGGCGTGTTAAATGCCGGAGATGGCCAGCATGAGCATCCTTCTCAGGGCTTGTTAGATTTATTTACTATCTGTGAGGTGTTAGATGCCAGCAAGCCGCGCAGTGAGCTATTAGTAGGCAAAAAAATCGCGATCGTCGGGGATATTTTGCACTCACGGGTGGCTCGATCGAACATTTGGAGCCTTACGGCCTGCGGTGCTGAGGTGCATTTGGCTGCGCCACCTACTTTGCTGCCCAGGGAGTTTGCCGATTTTTGTGAGGCTGACCCAAATCGTAAGCTATTTATTCATTGGCAGCTAGAACCAGCAATCATCGATGCTGACTTTGTGATGACTTTAAGGCTGCAAAAAGAGCGGATGTCTGAGCACTTGTTGCCCAGCCTGCGTGAATATCATCAGGCTTTCGGGATTAACCGCGATCGGCTCCAGCTCTGCAAGCCCGAGGTAAAAGTAATGCATCCTGGCCCCACTAATCGCGGGGTAGAAATAACTTCGGATATAATGGATGATCCGGCGATGAGCTTAGTGAGTAAGCAGGTTCACAACGGCATTGCAATTAGAATGGCGCTGCTATACCTTATGGGTAACTTAAAAGGCTAGTGTTGAGTTTGGCATTTAAAGCGGCCAGCGACAAATTCGCGCTTTTGGAGATGTTTGGTGCCCCGACCAGTAACGCGCTTGCGCCACATTCTGAAGCTAGAAGCTTTCATTTCGCGGCGCATGATAGCGATGACTTGTTTTTCGCTGAGGCCAAACTGGTGTTCGATCGCTTCAAAAGTAGTGCGGTCTTCCCAGGCCATTTCTATCACTCGATCGATTACTGCGGATTCTAATTCTGGGATGTGCATTTGAGAAAAAATATTTACTGCTCCTATTCTGACACAGCTTTTTGGAGATGTTAAGGTGTTACTAAGTTAGCAAGGTAAAGTCCTGTGATTAATGCAGTCGCCCTCCCACAACCACCGAAAATTAGCTCATGGCGCAATGCCACCTGGGCAGAATATCTGCAACGTGTTGAAAACCCTCAAAGTGAATCAGAGCAGATTTTTTTTAACCTAAATACTATTTGGATCGATATGGGCAACGAAGGCATCAACCACTCCAGATTTAACGAACTATTTTCTTTATTACTATTTGTTTGGTTCTCTCGTCAGGATAATGTGAAATTTGATCTTTTGGGTGGCTGCGTTATCGAAAAACCTCAAACCCAAAGCGCTGCACCTGATAAAGTTTTATATATTGATGGTGAAGCGCCTCGCTGGCAAATAGGAAAACCACGTCGGGTAGACTTAGATAGTTGGCGAGTACCAGATTTAGTTGCCGAAATTTCGGATACGACTCTTTCCATAGATCTAGATGAAAAAAAACAGCTTTATCTAGCTTTGGGTATTCCAGAATATTGGGTGATCGATGTGCGAGGTCGGCAAATTTGGGCTTTTCGGTTAATTGATGGTAAGTATCAAGAATGTATCGAATCAGGGGCTTTGACTGGACTGCCGATCGATCTTTTGGAACAAACCCTAGCAAAGATGGATGATGATAATGGCAATGTGGCTCTATGGTTTGCAGAGCAAATCAAAATTTTACCGATTCAGTGAAGGTTATACGAATAATCTAAAATGCTTAGATTTTCGTTTGGCAGTAACGCCCATGAGGCTATCAAAACAATCTATTATCTATAGATAGCCAAACTTACTAGCTTACTTTGTTTTATGGATAATCAAGTATTAATGTATTCTAATTCATCAGTTATGATGGGTAAACCAGTCGTTGCGGGTACTCGCATTACGGTAGAGCTAATTTTAGGAAAGTTGGCCGCCGGTGAAACGCAGGAGCAAATTTTAGCTGCTCATCCTCGCCTCACTGTTTCGGCTATTTCCGCAGCTTTGGCCTTTGCGAAGAAATCTCACTGAGAGTGGATACCATCTATCCTACGATAGCTAAAGAGCAATGACTGCCCAATTTTGCTTAATCAATAATGTTAAAGGTAGATACTATGTTGTCAGTAGATTTAATTGAATCATTGCAAAGCTTGAACAGAGCTGACAAACTATATGCCATGCAAGTTTTGGTTTCAAATCTAGCGCAGGAAGAAACTAATTTGCTAAAGCCGGGGTTAGCCTATGAGATTTCTTCGCCTTATGATTCTTTTGATGCTGCAAAAACTATGCTGGAAGTTTTAGAACAGGCTAAAAATCAACAACCACAATGATTCAACCAATCAAGTTTCCATTCATTTCTGTAAATCCAGCGCTTGGTGAAGCTGGTTTTCGACCCATTTTGCCTATTGCACTTACAAATAGCGATCGAGTGGTGATGGCAGAAGGCTTGCTAGATACAGGAGCAATGGTCAATGTTTTGCCATATGAAATAGGTTTAGAGTTGGGGTTTGTTTGGAATAAACAGAACGTTCCTTTAGATTTAGCGGGTAATCTGGCACAGTATGAAGCTCGTGCTGTATTTGTTCAGGCGATAGTTGGCCAATTAGAACCAGTAAGGCTTGTGCTTGCTTGGACAAAAGCTACTGGAATTCCACTGTTATTAGGGCAGGTTAACTTCTTTATGGAATTTGATGTTTGTTTTCATCGATCACAGTTAAATTTTGAAGTCGCCATCAAATAGAGGTATTCCAAAATTTCAGCAAGATTAGCTTTGGCGTGAGGGAGTTTATGAACATGAGTCAGAGCTATTTGCTGCATTCACAGTTGTGTCTCCCACATCAATTCGTATTCGTAAGTTGAGCTAAGGATAGTTATTTTTGAGTTTTGGATATCTTTGCTTGACTTTGGCAAACGTAGAGTTACTGATATTCCTATATTTCATCAATATTATTAATGATTTCTTGATACTTACTGAATTTCGGCTATTCCAGAAGATGATTTTCTTTGAGATAAGCTTTTATAGCCTGTTCGAGATCTTGCAATGCTTCATCTAAATTAGGATAGCTACTTTTCCCTTCATAAACAGTGCCACCATGATCATATGCTCTAACAAAAGATGAAATCATTTCATTGTCTCCTATTTCAATACAACCCATTTCTCCTACAAAGTAGTCGATACTTGGATATTTTTCAGCGAAGGTTTTGGATTTTGGCATGGGATTGGCCGTGTCGAGGTTCTACAATTTTACTGGATGGGGGTCGATCGGCTTTATGCACAACAATCATGATGTTCAGAGCGATGTAGAAGACTGGAGATATTCCAGCATCAACAACCGCAGGTAATCGAGCTGTCGCAGGTATTCTTTGAGTTTTGGGTATTCTTCGCCAGTTTCAAAGTAGAATTGGCCGATCGATGGAATGCTGAATAGACTTAGGTTTTGCAGATAATTTATGGCGGCGGTGGAGTTTTTGATCGATCCGCTTGTTTGGATTTGGCTAGCATAGCCACGTAGATCTGAGGTGACTAGCTCTAGTTCTTCTAAAATGCTAAAACTCTCAGTACTTGGCAGGGTAAGCGCATCTCAAACGCTCTTGACAATTAGGCTGTAACTTCTGGTTTTGAAAAAGCTGTTGCGAGTAAAGTGATCATATAGTCATTATCCATTGCTGCCCGTTTTGATTTTTGCTTGAGGCTACCTTTAAAAGTATGCTCACAATTCAGAGCGTTCAGAGCAAAACGACGTACTAAAGCCAGGTTGTGAGGAGCATGAAGCGAGCGTACCCGACAAGCATCCTCTTTAAAAGTGACATCTAGTACCCAATGCAAAGAATTTTCTATACCCTAATGCTGACGAATAGCGCTAGTGATATAGGGACTATCGCTAGATAGACTACTCAGATAAAATTGTATCTCATGAGTAGTTTTCCCCCGTAGATGACGAGTACGTTCGACAACTACAATAGACTGCAATCCAGACCATTCATCTGATTGATACAAAGCAGGTAGTTGATCAAGCGAGAAAGTCCAGTACTTGCGAATTTCAGTGCGATAATGACCAGATTCAGTTGTATGTTCCACCGGTAATGGAAAAGTACTTTCAGATTGTAATGATTCAAACCAATCACTGACCTGATTGAATAAAGTAGGATGATTAGCCTTGAGTGATAGAATGTAATCACCTTTATGTTTGTTTATTTTAGCTGCAATTTTCTTCTGAGTGCCCATGGCATCAATAGTAACGATAGAATCTTCTCCGTTGAAAGCATCTAATAAAAAAGGTATTGCCGTTATTTCATTGGATTTGTCTGAAACCTTTACCTGAGCTAGCACTAACTGGCTTTCACTTGACCAAGCGCTAACTAAATGCAGTGAATAAACACCTGATTCACTGTCATAAGATCCTCTTAATTCGTTGCCATCAATAGCAATAAACTTAGGAAGAAAATCACCTAACACTTCTCGAACCCATGCTTCAAAACACGATTCAAATTGCTTGTAATTAAATTTTTCAAACACACGGCGAAAAGTATCTGGACTGGGAATTCCATTAGGTAAAGCGAGAAATGTCGATAGCCAAGCATGTTTGCTTAGACCATAAAGATTCATATCTTCCCATCCATTGCCACCAGCAAGTCCTGAGAGAACTGCAATAGTTAAAATATCAGAAAGTTGATGCAAGAGAGTTCGAGTAGAGCGATGATCTTGAATTAATTCAAAACAGTTGCGGAGACGCTGGGCAAGGATACTAATATCTGAATCTGAGGAATCAATGACTGTAGACATGAAAACACCTGGGTACATTCAAATATTTCATCCATAAATCCTTTTAACATTCTGTATCCTGCGATACTTTTTGAGATGCGCTTACCCTGGTTGATGCTGGGGGACTAGCCCCCCAGCAGAGGGCGAAACGCCGCCCTCCACACCTCCCTACGTAAGGGTTGATCTTGGTGAGTTGCCGCGTTGTCTTAATTGATCAAATCAAGTCATGTTAACTCCCGCAACTGCGCGACAACGCTGTTTGGTGTTTTGAATTTGGAATTGCTGCGGAAGAAGTGAGAAAGACTATTCAAGACTGATTTGCTGGTAAGATCTCTGAGCTAAAACCACCAATGCCATCTATTTGATGCTTATTAAGAGTCATAGCAGTCCAGAACTGACGTTATTTAGCCGCTACTAAGCTTTTGGGCTGGATGTGGTGGTACACCTTATTTGCATAATGCAGCCTCAGCGTAAGGGCTTCAGCCTCTGGATGGTGAACAGTCAAGAATTCAATCAGCCGGTCGGCTGTACAGGGTACGCTGCCATTCCACGAATGATAATTTTCATGAACTACTTTGTTCAGGGTAACGAGGTTGTCTTGAGAAGCTGCAATATCAGGATAATGTTGACGACAAAAAATATGATGAACATTCACCGTCATGCGTTGCGCTGGGCTGTCCTTTTGCCCAGTGGCTTGACATCGATCGCCGTCTTTTTTCCTAACGGCTCTTTTAGCTGCTTGAACCTTGCTCTCGAAGGCCATCTCAGCATCCATGAGTTTCTTGATGATGCTAGGAACGACAACAGCAGTTTCAGCACACCACGCCCGCCGATCTTTGGAGGTGAGTTCTGTTCCCAATAGATAAGAAATGCGCTCAAACCCTTTCAGACTAAAGAATCTTTTATCTTCCCAATCACCAAAATCTTCATCGATCTGCAAAGACATATCAGATGTTCTTAGATCTTCAAATGCTCTATTGATTCTGGCATAACTGGTCATCAGAATGCTTACTGAATCTGACTTGGAGAGATATATTCGACCATTGCGAATAGTAAGGGAAGAGCAGTTATTTAGAACTTGCTTACGAATGAAGGCTCGTCGTAACTTAGCTTTGTATTGAAAAAGAAATTCTTTGAATTTATCCCAGATCTTTTGAGGCTGAGTGTCTTCCAGATACTTGGCGATCACAAATGCACCAAACTCTGAAAAGGTACGGGTTTTGGCATTTTTTATGAGCCAAATGAAATGCTCTCCCTCTTTCAGCTCCCACTCGTCTTTGGAATCAGCATCAAAGAAATCTATGACTTCATAAAGACGTACCAAGCTGATGCCTAAACCTTTTGCCAGTTCTTCGGCGGTAATATCAAATTTATTTTTTGCCATGACTAAGCTCTTGCACTGATACTTTGGTACATGGTGTTGAGGCGATCGAATATCGCTGCGTTACCAGTTTTTTGATTATCGGGGTGATAAACCTTGGAGAGGCTACGGTAAGCCGCTTTGATATCCGCAGCAGTTGCGGTTTTTCCATTTAGGCCAAATACTTGCCATGGCCGGAAATACTTGAAGATGTCCACGCCGTTGATGCAGTTCTCGCCTTCTTCTGAAGCTTCGTTTGGTAAAACACCTATGCACTGGCGGTACAGTTTTTCCCAGGTTTCTTTGATCGAGAAATTTAGACTACCTATGCCGTCAGTGGCCATGGCAAAATTCTTAGATTTACGGAGAGCAGGAGTGCTATCTACAGAAAAGCGTTGATAAATAGCTGCCTTGAGTTCGACTACGGCTAAAGCTTTAACTGGAGATGACTTATTTAGTTTATTGGCGAGAGCTTGCCAGCTAGCGGCTTTGACCTTATGTGTTGTCTTGGCAGCAACTAAGGTCTTATGATCTGCCTTAAGAGATGCAATGGTGTGCATAGAAAAGTTTTGAATAACCACTGATCTATTCGATGTTTCTAGCGGTATATCAGGAGATTTTAACTAGTGACTTTAGTTTCTTTGTTAGGATATTTTTTGCATATCACTTTGAAATCGTCCCGGTTCTGGCCGAGTGCAACGGCACGACGCAGATGACTCAGGCCACATATGAAACCCTCCTTAAGGGCGTTACCGTGACAGCACAGTAGTTTCTTACCCAAGAGGTTCCGATGAATACCATGATACATTTTCCCGATGATTTCTTACCGTATATTGACATGTGGCGTGTCAAAGGTTTTGCTAATCTTGAGGTCACTCTGGACGGTGCGCGATACCG
>JAYSRP010000096.1:0-6644 GCA_043721015.1 Synechococcales cyanobacterium
ATCCCTAACGAAGCATCTAGCACTTGCAGCCAAGCGCTATTGGGGTCAACATTAATCAAGTTGGCAATTAGCTCGATCGGAATCGGACTCGACCAGCCTCCCAAATACAAAATCGCCACAAACAGCGCCGACAGCACCAGGTTCACATAAGAAGCAATGTAGAACAAAGCAAACTTCATCCCGGAATACTCTGTCTGATACCCTGCTACCAACTCTTCCTCAGCTTCTGGTAAATCAAACGGCAACCGCTCGCACTCTGCCAACGCCGCAATCCAAAAAACCACAAACCCAAAAGGCTGCCGCCAAATATTCCAAGATAGAATCCCCATCCCGGCCTGCTGATCTACAATATCGATCGTGCTCAAACTATTCGACATCATCACTACCGCCAGCACCGCCAGCGCCAGTGGAATCTCGTAGCTAATCGACTGCGCTGCCGCTCTTAAGCCACCTAACAAAGAATACTTATTATTGGAGGCGTATCCCGACATTAGTAACCCGATCGGCGCAATGCTAGACAAAGCAATCCACAAAAATACCCCGGTAGTAATGTTTGTTACCACCAAGTTCTGACCAAAGGGCACAATTAGGTAAGACAGAAACACCGGCAACACAACCAAGATTGGCCCGATTGTAAATAGATAAGGATCGGAGTTAGCGGGCGAAATATCTTCTTTAAACAGCAGCTTCAAACCATCGGCCACCGGCTGCAACACCCCCAACGGGCCAGCAAATTCTGGACCAATCCGCTGCTGCGCTGCCGCCGACACTTTGCGCTCTAGCCAGACGTTTACAAACACGCCCAAGGTAGCGCCAATCAGCATCAGCACCATCGGAAAAGGCATCCAGAGCACCTTAGCCAGCTCACTAGTAATCCCAAAGTCAACCAGGGATTCGATAAAAGTTCCTTGTAAGTCAATACCAGCGTTCATCGCCACCTCATAGTCGATCGACAGAATTTTCCAAATTTAGGGAGAGCTTATCCCCCTGCTCAGTATATCGCTGTGCGAAAATTAATACATAGAGTTTTGCAACAATCAAGTCCAGCCTTTCAGATGGATTCACTAAGGCTATACTGGTACAATAAGAATGGCATGACGTAACCTCACAAGCGTTTAAAGGTTTTTATGACAACTGCCACGGCTCCTAAAATTTCTGTTGATACTCAACCACTGCTACTGGATGTCAGAAGTACAACCCTGACAGTTACTTCAGAGCAATTTGATCTACTGTGTATCGATAATCCGGACTTACGCCTTGAACTGACCCCAAATAGAGAATTGATTGTTATGGCTCCAGCAGGTGGCGAAAGTAGTAAAAAAAATCACAATTTGTCAGGCCAGCTTTTTGTTTGGAATGAAAAAAATGAGCTAGGTGAAGCATTTGACTCTTCTGGTGGATATGACTTTACCGCATTTGAGGGTGGTAAACCATCCCCTGACGTTTCTTGGGTCGAGAAGTCTCGATTAGAAGGAGTAAATATCGTCGGATTCATTCCGGTAGTGCCAGATTTTGTCATTGAGCTGCGTTCTGCTACAGACAATTTGAGACCCGCACAAGAGAAAATGCGGGAGTATCAAAGGGTTGGGGTGAAACTAGGCTTACTCATCAATCCAAAAAATAAGCAAGTGGAGATCTATCGGCCAGGGCAGGAAACAGAAGTGTTAGAATCTCCGACTGCGATCGACTGCAATGAAGTCATGCCCGGTTTCGTATTGAGCATGAACAAAATTTGGTGATCATTTTTGAATTGGCGAGGACACTAGCAAGTTCAATAGGCTTTTGCCGTAGACTAATTCATATATTTACCAATCAACAGATTCAGCTTCTCCTTAGTTGCCGGATTCATCCCTGCTGGCGGCGTGATAATGGCATACTTCAAAGCGCTGTGAGCGATCGATTCAAAAGGCTTTGCCGCAATCCGTTTCACTGTTTCTTGAATTACCCGCTGGGCATTCACCGCATTCTTGCCCAAATTAGCAATCACCATCTCCACCGTGACGCTGTCATGGTCAGGATGCCAACAGTCATAGTCTGTCGAAAGCGCCAAGGTCGCATAGGCGATCTCGGCTTCCCGTGCCAGCTTGGCCTCCGGTAAATTAGTCATCCCAATAATCGTGCCGCCCAACTGACGATACATATTGGATTCGGCCTTAGTCGAAAAAGCCGGACCTTCCATACAAATATAGGTGCCGCCCTGATGGCAAGTGATATCTGGCAGGTTTAAAGAATCGATCGCATCCGCCAAAACTTGCTGTAACTGCGGACAAATCGGATCACCAAAAGAAATATGGGCGACTACCCCTTCACCAAAAAAAGTCGCCGCTCGACCTTTAGTGCGATCGATAAACTGGTCGGGTAACACCAAATCCAACGGCTTTACTTCTGCTCGCAACGAACCCACCGCCGAAGCCGAAATTAAATACTCCACACCCATTTGCTTCATGGCATGGACATTGGCACGATAGGGAACTTCGCTAGGAGTTAAATGATGATTGCGTCCGTGACGAGGAATAAATGCCACCTTAGTGCCATCAATTTCTCCAGTAATCAGAGCATCGGAAGGATCACCAAAAGGAGTCTTCACCTGGACTTCTGCTACGTTTTGTAGCGCCTCCATTTTGTAAAGACCACTGCCACCAATAATGCCAATTTTGATATCTGTCATGAGTTTGAAATGCTAAGAGCCGATCGACTTCAAAATTATAGTCGATCGGCTCCCTTCAAAAAATCAGAGAATATAATTCTAAGTTTCGCCCAGCACTTCATCAAACTTGGTGGAATCGATTACCACCTCACCATCGATCGGGTCTTCCCCAGGAACTCTGGCCATAAACCACAGGGCAAACAATGGCACAACACCCAGAGCAATTCCCAACAAAATTGGAATCCAAATATTGCCACCAATGCTTAATACCATTGCAAATACAAAGTTGCCTAAGTACATTGCCATTGGTAAATTAAGCTGCGATCGATCCAAGGTAATTCTTTCTTTTGGCCACAGTAGAGCTGCCACCGACATAAAAACTGCACCGGTTTCCATCCAGCCCGCAAAGTTCAGGTAAGGCATCCCAAAGAACGGCCCAGGAGTTTTCCACTCCCAAAAAGGCACCGCCGTCTGGCTCATCGCCGGATCCAAAACAAAGTCCCAAGAAGTCAGCAGCAAAGCCCCAAAAAAGATCGCTCCAGTATGGCGCAGCCAGTTGGGCAAATTGGTATTGTCAAAACCAGCGCGCGCCACGATGTAACAAGAAAAGCCCAAGTAAAACCAAGAAAGCGGAATAGTAAATGGCACCAAGCCAGCAATTTTGTACCCCAGACCACTCAAATAGCCATAATCGCCAAAAGGTAAGCCAGTGCTAGTACCTAGCAGCTCGCTACTCAAAGACAAAGCGATCGCTGGCACCATAAAGCTCAGCCATTGCCACCAACCCAACATCCGATAGGCGTAAGCCGAGACAGCGATCGTTCCCAGCACAATATATAACACCCCACCATTGGCCATCGAGAGCTGGAAAACGCTCTGACCGAAAGGTGGCAATTGTAAAATCAAATCAGCATGGGGCAACACAATCAACAGCCCAGCGAGGCCAAATGCCATCGATACCAAATGTCCGATTAGGCTCCAGCGTTCTATTTTCTTCAGCTCCATGCATTTCTCCAAGGAAGGGTGACGGCAGTTTTGGTTAATATTTCTTCATATTCTACCGAATTTCCTTGGTTTCTTCTGCGTTTGTTGGATATCTCACCTGTTAATTTGCCAAACTTAGCCAAATCTGTCCAAAAGCTCACCGAATTTTCACCAGATTTTCAGGGTAGACTATGGTGAATATCTAGACCGTTGAGTATCTCACGGTGCATCTGCCCCCAGTATTTCCCCTAAAAACATGAAGCTGAAGTACATCAAAAGAGATCGCGCCCTGCTGCTGACCAGTGTTTTGTTGATGTTGATGTTGGCCGCCGGATTATTTAGCGGCATTATTGGTTTCACCATGGGACATGCTGCTCTCAAAGGTGTAACCCAGCCCGATATTCGGCGTAGCAACAAAGGCACTACCGAAAACACCAAAACTCGAGGGCTAGAAGTACTGCCCGAAAAGCAGTTGATCGCCGATGCCCAAGACATTATGGGAGTCGATCGCAAGGCTGAAGCAGCCAAGTTTAAAACAGACGAAAAAGCTGCCTTGGTTTTCCCGATCGAAAGCAAAGATCAGGGCATCACCATGATTATCAAATCAGCCAAATTGGAAGGGAATAATTTAAAGCTAGATCTAGCCCTCAGTAACCAGGGCAGCCAACCCATTAAATTCAACCAAGGGGTGTTGACAATTGTGGGAGACAAAGAGCAAAACGTGCCGTTTAGCGTCGCCGGTATCCCGCCATCTTTGGCTGCTAATGGCAAAGAGGTGGGAGTGAAAGTATTGATAGCCAAGACCGCGATTCCCCCAGAAAATAATCTGACCCTGCGGCTGACTGATGTCGATCGGAAACTGCAAATCGAAGCCAAAGATGTGCCAGTGGGTGCCGCAGTTGCCAAACCCCCAATCAAAATCAGTATTCCTGACGGTCAACTCAGCACCACCCAGGAAAAAGAAGATAAAACCAAAACAGAAAAACCGGAGCAGCCAGCCAGCGCTTCACCAACTCCTAAAGCAAGCCCCAAATCTACCACTAAGCCCAGTCCTAACGCTAAGGCTGCTCCCAGCAAGCCTCCTGTCCCAAACCTTAACAATGCAGCGCCGGTTAATCCCCCACCCCCCATTGAGGCTCCCCCAGTTGAAGCTCCTATTCCAACGGCTCCCACTGGTGACGGCAGCCAACAACAGTAGTTATTTGATATATACAGAGGACTATTGAGCTCATCAGAAATTGCGCTGCGGTTAGCAGTGGTTTTTATTTTGATTGCAATCAACGGTTTTTTTGTAACCGCAGAGTTTGCCGTGGTTTCGGTACGCCGTTCTAGAATCAATCAACTAGTAGTAGATGGAGACTTGCAATCTCGCAGTGTCCAGCGCCTACAGAACCAGATCGACCAGCTATTATCTACGACCCAACTAGGCATTACTTTATCTAGTTTGGCTTTGGGCTGGCTGGGTGAGCGCACCGTATTACAGATCATCGCTCCGCTGTTTTCTCGCTGGCTGGGCAGCAGCTATTCGCCGACAGCCAATTTGCTAGCAATTGTTTGTACTTTCATATTGCTGGCTTATTTACAGATCGTCTTGGGTGAACTGATTCCTAAATCTCTAGCCCTGACCTACGCTGAGCGCATTGCCAGAGTATTAGCTCCGCCCAGCTTAGTGATTGCCAAAGTTTTTCAGCCCCTAATTTGGATCTTGAATCAGTCTACCAACCTTTTTTTAAGAGCTTTTGGCATCGATGATAATCGGCACAATCGCCACCAGCTTTCGGCCCAAGAATTACAGCTCTTAATCGCCACCGAACCGATCGGGCTGCAAAATAACCAGCGCCAAATTATCGATAAAGTCTTTGCCCTCAATACCGTCACCTTAACCGAAGTCATGGTGCCCAAACCCCAAATGGAAACAGTGCCCATGGATGCCACCTGGCGGCTGGTCTTAGACCGAGTGGCCATCACCAATTTTTCTCGTTATCCAGTCACCGGTCAATCGAGCGATAAAATTGTCGGCACTATTCACTACCGCGATTTGGCCAAGCCGATGGCGGCTGGTCGCTTAAACCTCGATAGCCCCATTAAAAGCTGTATTCGCCCATTACATTTGTTTTTTGAATCGGCCTCGATCGATGAAGTGCTCTTACCCATGCAGGCAGCAGGCATTGCTATGGCCATGGTAGTGAATGAATATGGCGGCATGGTTGGATTGCTCACCCGCAAAGATGTAATTGCCGAGATTTTAGGCAAGCAAAAAGAAGACTATCCCCGCTTAGAACCGATCGTCTCTACGGGCAGAGACACTTTTTTGGTACAGGCCCAAATTTCAGTTAGCGATTTAAATGAAGCTCTAAACTTTAGTTTGCCGGTCATCGAGGAATACCAGACTCTGGGGGGCTTTTTGCTTTATAGATGGCAACAAATGCCCATAGTGGGGGAACCCTATCGATATCAAAACCTAGATTTTACGGTCAGCAGTATGGATGGCAATCGCCTCGATCGAGTGCTGATTCATCGCCATCCGCTGCCGATGATGCCGTTGGATGCTGTTTAAATTCTAAGCCACCCGATAAGCCACCGGATCGACCAATCCCAACTCAGCAAAAGCTGCCAGCCGCAGTTGGCAAGAGTCACAGACTCCACAGGCCAACTCACCGCCGTCATAGCAAGACCAAGTATCTGCCCAAGATACTCCCAAGCGGTTGCCAAGCTGAATAATTTCAGCTTTGTGCAGATTGACTAACGGCGCGGCAATTTGAATGCTGTTGCCGCCCAAGCCTTGTTTGGTGCCCAAATCAAAAACCTGCTGCATCGCCGCGATGTACTCTGGTCGGCAGTCTGGGTAGCCAGAATAATCTAGGGCATTGACCCCCAGATAAACTCGGCTGGCCTGGATAGCCTCGGCATAAGCCAAGGCAAAACTCAAAAAGATGGTGTTGCGGGCTGGCACATAGGTAACAGGGATTTCCTGCGCCATTTGTCCTAAGTCTCGGTCTACTGGTAACTCGAT
>JAYSRP010000097.1:0-6633 GCA_043721015.1 Synechococcales cyanobacterium
GGTAATGCACCGGAATTCCCGGTTCTTTCTCTAGTTGAAAGTTGATGGTAGCCCAACAGGGTTCAATTTCGCTGCTGGGGCTAAAAGATACCGGCAAACCCAACAAACGCGGTGGCTCGCCGTCGGCTACCCAAGGTGCGCCTTTTTCTAAGTGATTGATCATTAATTCACGATATCGATCAGCCAACACCAAATGAATGGCTCGATAGCCCTGAGTATAGAGTTTATCTAAGGCATCATGAATCTCAAACCGAATGCCATCGGGGTGAGTATGCTGGCGATACCATTGCCCTTCCCACAGCCGCCACTGTCGGCCCGACTGCAAATGAACCAATTCCAAAGTATGAGGATCAGCTTCAAATGCCCCGTGTCGTGGACATAGGTAGGTGTCAGTCAGAGTCAAGGCCGGAATAACTTGCTGACAATGGGGACAAAGGGTTTCGGGGCCAAAAATTGGATACTGAAAAGCTGGGTTCATGATTTCAGAGAAGGCAGCACTCATTAAAATTTTCTTGGCTCAATGATCCATGCTACACCTTCTATTAGTTAATCTGAGAGGAGCTGCAACAACAATTTTCATTCAATCCACTCAAGTAGTCATTATGTATTGTTAAGTAACCCAAATCAAGCGCGGCTAGCCATTCTCGGGTTACGATTCTTCTCATCAAGCTGGGTAATCTCAAAAAGCTGAGTAATCATGGGTGCTATTTATGAAGATTTTTTGGGCATGATTGATAGAGGTAATCATTTACCACTCGATTAAAACCAGCCAACCAACAAATTTTTAAAAAAGTTTATTGCAAAAGCCCAAGGTCTGCAACGATCGGCTGTTAGCTGCTAGTTAATGACCAAATAATTGGGCAGATATATTTGGCAATCACCTCAATGCTTTAGCTAGGAGGTAGCCCACTCACTATTCAAGGTACATCTCCTAGGAGTTGAAAATGGACGACAGTAAACAGCAAATCATTCACTATTTCATCGAAGAAGCTCAAGAGCACTTGGATACAGTAGAACATGGTCTGTTAGATCTTGGCGAAGTAATTAAAGATGCCGATCGAGTTAACGAGCTATTTCGGGCAGCTCACTCGGTCAAAGGGGGCGCAGCGATGCTGGGCTTTGACAGCATTCAAAAAACTTCTCACGAACTAGAAGATTGCTTCAAGATTTTGCGAGATCACTCCATTCCGGTCGATCGGCAGCTAGAAAGTATGTTTCTCAAAGGCTATGATGCTCTCAAAGAGCTGGTAGCTGAGCTAGCTGGATCGCCAACTCTTACTCTCCGCCCCGAAGTTGTAGAGCCGATAGTTCAAAGCTCTTTGAGCAACTTTGCCGACCTTAAAGAATATCTCAGTGAATTGTTGAGCATGGCCACGATCGATGCACCATTGCCTATTCCTCAAGCTACTCGCGCCAACGTTGCTGCGGTTAATTCCAACACTGCTGTCATGGCTCCACCGATCAATTTGTCTGCTAAGGTAATGGACAACCTCAAGGCGATGTTGAGTTCGTTTAAGCAGGGCGAAGCCACTGCTTCTCGTCCGCAAATTGCCAGCTACTGCCAAGCCTTAGCTCACCTCGATGTAAATACTGCTACTTGGCAAAATATTCTCAAAATCTCGGCTCAGGCGATCGGTAACTCGGCCAATGCCTATGAAGCTCTAGCTCCAGTCGTAATTAAAGAGCTGAAGCTAGCCGGTGATTTGTTAGCAGCCGGTCGGGGGCAAGAAATTGCAGCTAGCCCCGCATTACAAGCATTGGCGATCGCCACGGCACCAGTAGCCGCGCCCGTACAAGCTGCTCCTGCTCAGCTCTCTATTCCGTTAGATGCTCGTGGTGCTGCTCAATTAATCTTGCGCAACTTTAGCCGTCAGCAAATTTCTGACATGATTACTTTGCTACACCGCGCAATCAACCAGCCTAAGCAAAACTAGATTTGGTGACGACATCTTGCCAGCGCCCTGGCCCTACGGCTTGCAAAGCTTCGGTCAGGGTGAAGGCTCCGGTGTATAGAGCTTTGCCGACAATGGTGCCGGTTACTCCTAATGGTTCTAAGGTCAAAAGATTCAGTAAGTCTGCCAAAGAACCCACGCCACCAGAAGCTATCACCGGTACTGCGGTGTTTTCGACTAATTCTCGCAAAGCGGGTAGGTTTGGCCCTACTAAAGTGCCGTCCCTTTGAATATCTGTGTAAATAATTGCCGCCGCGCCCCAATCAGCCATTTGCTGTGCCAGGTCGGTGGCTTTTACTTGGGATGTTTCGATCCAGCCTTTGGTGGCTACCCAGCCATCCCGCGCATCGATGCCGACTATTATTTGGCGGGGATATTGCTTGCAGAGATCTGCTACCAATTGAGGCTGCTCGATCGCCACTGTCCCTAAAATCGCCCGATCGACTCCCAGATCCAACAAAGCTTTCACGTTATCGGCGCTGCGCAAGCCGCCACCAACTTGGATGGTCATCTCTGGCACTGCTTTAACGATTTTGCCAATGATGGCCAGGTTAGCTTGTTCGCCGCTCTTGGCTCCATCTAGGTCTACCAAGTGGAGCTTAGTGCAACCAGTGGCTTGCCATGCGGTAGCCACAGCGATCGGGTTTTCATTAAAAACTTGAGACTGGGCATAGTCGCCTTGATACAAGCGTACACAGTTACCACTAAGTAAATCGATCGCGGGAAAAATATCCATAAAAATCCACAAAAATATCTGTGGCCACCAGCAAAAAAGTACTTAGCCATTTTAGGACGTGTCTGAGATGTTCTGGATCTCTGTCGCAAATATTAAGCTGACATTTGGTGAGGAGTGATCCAAGATTTAAGACGATAGCCGATCGCCACCAACATGCCAATAATCAAGCCCCCGATCCCCAGAGGGTTAGGAATCCAAAAAGTGGATGTGAGATGATTGGCTTTGCCGATTTGCAGTGGCCATTGTTGGGCAGTGGCTGGACTGTTGAAAATGCTGGGAGCTTGCAGGGCAAATTGCAACTCGAGAGTTTTGCCCCGCTCTAAGCTGTTGACAGTGAGAGAGCTGAGGTCTAGTTCATAGGTGAGTTGATAGCGATTGGCTATTAAAAAGTTGCTCTCGGCGATCGAGAGCTGAGAGGCCAAGCCCTGTTGGTCGCCCGCGAAAAATTGGTTAAATTTGCTGACTAGCTCAGAGGCACGGTGGAAAGGTACAGTGACGATGAGTTCTTGGGGACTGATTTTGCTGACGGTGCCGTTAAGTTGGCGGGTACGCTGTTTGATCGACTCCAACCAAATATCGATCGCCTGTTGGTTGATCTGGTAAAACTGTTTATCTAGAGTGATGTGCTGAATTAAGTCGCCGCTGTTGAAGCTGTGGAAGTTGATCGTGGTTTGGTATTTGACGCAGCCGCTGAGGCTCAGGGTCAACATAAGACCAAGAATCAGGATGCCTTTTCTGGCGAAGTTAGAGATTCGGGTGGGCATGTCGATCGATCCTCCAGGATGGCGTTCTTTGGCAATTCTAGATAAAATAGGGAATAGATGGGTTATCATTTAGCCACGTTCCCCCCAGTTACTATAATACTGAAGGACAGACTCAGATTTATTGCCAGCATTTGTATATGACTAATCAGCGCCTAGAATCCTTTCGAACTGCATTTCAAAACTTTGACATTGTGCCTTTGGTAACACCAGCACAGCTCGATCAGTTCCGAGTGGAATATGGCGGAGAAATTATTACTGAACTAGAGCAGTTGGTAGCAGATTGCCTGCCTAACGATAACAAAATCATTTTTACTGGTCATCGAGGCTCAGGAAAATCGACTCTTTTGGGTCAGTTTTGTCGGCAAATAAAGGATGACTATTTTGTAGTGTTTTTTTCGATATCCATGCAAATCTTTGAAGATATTTTATTTAAAAGATTGTCTCCAGATTTGATTGAACCGGAAGCAGTGAAAACGATGATTCTGAAAAGTGGTGGAGCGTTACGGGAGTTTATTAGAATTGCTCGTCAATGTTGTCAGATTTGTTCTTTGGAGTTACGAAAAAAGCCTGAGCTTCAAAATTTGATAATCAACAATGAGATTCTACAAAAAGCTGTTACAGATCTGCGAATTACCATGACAGAGCCATTAGGTCAGAATGCCTTTGAGATTTTAGTGCATGTATACAATGAATATACACCTGCCGACGGAATGGATCAAACCTTCTTAGATCTTTTGCATGAACTGTATATTTTAGAATATCGAAATAATGATTTGTGGTTTGGTATCAATCCAATTGTTAAAGAACTATTAGAGCTACGTGGCTCTATTTAGCTGGAGAAATAAATGTTAGCTAATACTGAGAATATACAAGATATCAATAGTAATGAAGACAGTTACGCTGGCCTGGTTTCGATGATTGATATCAGTCAGGGCATGATGGTGTTGATTATTGCTTCCTGTGCTTCTGAATTTTTTCGAGATGAGATCATCGAGAGATATGAAACTGAGCTGGCTAAAGATATGCCCAGTTATAAAGTTAAATTAGATCGATCGGAGCCAAGCTTAAGGGCAGCATTAGAAAATTTGGTGAATGAGCAACCAGAACTAAAACGGGCAAAGGTATCAGCGGTAATTTCGGTGACTGGGGCATCCAATTTGATGTCGATTCCAGTGCGAGAAGAGGAAACTAATTCGGCTTTAGATAGATTCTTTGGCTATTTACAGTGGACAAGGGAAGGCTTACGAGAATTTCCTTTCCCGATCGTGCTGTGGGTGACACCAAAAATACTGAAGCAACTGAGCGCTAAAGCTCCAGATTTTTGGAGTTGGCGTGGTGGTGTTTTTCAATTTAGCACTTCGCCTGTTCTATCAAGAGATTTTGCTATTAAGGAAATGGGAGAATCTCGATCAATCTTGGAACAATCAATCAATAATTTAGAAATAGAAGAGTTGTTAGTAAGAATTGATCAAATTGAGCAGCAATATCCAATATCATTATCATTAGCTACTTTATTTGATCGAGTAGGTCAAGCTTATACTAATCGACCTGTCGGTAATCACATAGAAAATAATGAAAAAGCTATTGAACATTATCAAAAATCAATTGTTATACAGACAGCACTAAATTCAAAACAAAGTAAAATTAATACATTAAGACGCTTAGCAAATTTATATCGTAGTTTGGATCGCTATCAAGAGGCAAAAGAAACATGTGAAAAATGTCTTACTATCGAAATAGAATTGGGCTATCGTTTAGGGGAAGCTAATTCATTAGCATGTTTGGGATACATCACTCGATTGCAAGATGACTGGGATAAAGCTCGTGAACTGTATGAACATTCTCTGCAAATCTATACAGAACTAAATGATCACTTAGGAGTGGCAAGCTCTTTAGCACTTTTGGGGAAAATATCTTATCTTCAAGGTGATTTTTATGAAGCCCAAAAACTTTATGAAAATTCGCTACAAATCTGTACCGAATTAAATAATCGCTCAGGAATAGCAATTGCTTGGAGCTGCCTAGGAGAAAATGAACTTGCTATGGGAAATCTTAAAATGGCGGAAGTCTTAATGAAAAAAGCACTTGCTGTAATGGAAGATCTTCCAATGACTGATTATATTGCTGAAACTTATTGGGATTTAGCAAGACTTTATCGATCGAAGCCAGACCACCAAAAAGCCCAAGAACATTACGAAATTGCCCACCAACTCTTCACCCAGCTAGGAGCTAAAAAAGACCTGGAAAAAATTGAAGCCAACTGGAATTCAGCCCTAAAGTGAAGTCGGAGTGTGCAAATGGGTCAACGGTGCCGCCGAGATTCCGTTAATATAAGTCTGTAACAACATTGGTTGATTAATTCCCAAGGGTTTTAGCTAGGCTTCCCTGTTTAAGTCATTAGTATTAATGACTTAAACAGGGTTAGGCAAGGTTTTTAGTTATCAGCACTAGAAACGAAATCCAGCTCCAATTGTAACATCAGTAGATTGACCTTGAGAACTGGTCAAAGGGACATTCACAGAGGCTTTTAACTGAATAGTATCAGTCAATTCATATTCAGTTCCAGCTACTAGGCTGGCCGTGGTAACACTGGTGCTATTGCCAGTTGCAATATCTACAGCCCCACCAATAAACGGAGTGAATTTATTACTGCTGTTAGCAGTTCTGAGATTGATATCGTAAGTAAGAGCCGTCCCAAAATCGGTGCCACCATTACCAAAATAAATAAATGGTCGTAGCGAAAGATTTTCAGAAATACCAAATCTAGAATCAACGCCGATAGCTGCGCCGCCACCTAACGAAATTGATGGTCCGATCGTATTTTTGCCTACTTCTGATTTAGCTACTGGTGGCGGCGCACCTGTATTTGGAGTGGTTTCTGGCTTGGCTATTGGTATAGATGGGGCGGTGTTTTGATCTACTTGTTGTGCCATGACTGGTGTCCTGAGGCATAAAATTGGAGCTAAGGAAAAAAGCACCGTTATTGCAATAACATTTTTTTTCATTTTTAATTCTTAGGATTCAGGGTAGATTAGGCTTGGGATTTATTCCCGTGTGGCTATTTTATTAATTTTACTCCTAAGATCAAGATTCATAACAGTGGAAAGCAGCCGATCGCCTTCTTGCGCATAATGAAAGCCGTGTCCTCTCGTTCCTCCTCAGATCCACATGGAAATTAAAA
>JAYSRP010000098.1:0-6615 GCA_043721015.1 Synechococcales cyanobacterium
GCTCCGGCTCCCCTTCTCCCGCCTTGGGAGAAGGGGTTGGGGGATGAGGGTCTTTCATTGCTATCTTTGGGATCTTTGTCCCGCTTTGAGTTGATACCCATTTTATCGAGCTGATGAAAATCAAAACCTTGTTGAAATTCTTACGATTTGGCATGGTTCAAGAGGTATCCCCATCGTTGTAATTTGATCATTGTCTGTATTTACCATGTCCTCCAGAATTACGCCAACACGATATCTGGTTTAGTGCTTTCGATGATGGCGATGAATTCTTGGCGTTCAGGAACAGGCACATTGAATTTATCAAAAGTATGATCCAAATCTTCCATGAAAGCCACCCATTCTTCCCCAGTGATTTTTAAATGAGCGTGGGAATCGTGCATCGATTTACCACTGTATTGCTGAGGGCCACCACAGGCAGCACAAGCCATCTCTGTCACCAAATACTTAAAGCCCGCTGGGGTGACTCGGTGATGAGCCTCGTCTACTAGCGGATTTGCATTCAAGCGTGGATCGACCATTATGCGATCGATGAAATCATCTACAACCGTAGCGATCGCATAGACTCCACCCAATCTTTGATACAGAGAAGTTGCTGGTTCTGTCATGTTAGACTCCTGCGGAATGAACGAGGTCATTTTAACTCGAAATGTTTTTCTTTTGAAGCCTGTTAAATTACCACTAACCACGCATTAATCTGACCGCCTTGATTGTTGCCTCTGCCACTCGATCGATCTCCACCTGCGTAGTTCCCCGTCCCAAACCAAACCGCAAATTAGCAGCTTTGCTCCGTCCCAAAGCCGCCAACACATGAGATGGCTGACCACTGGCACAAGCCGAACCCGAAGACAGCGCCACCAATGGTTGCAGTTCCCGCAACAAGCCACTAGTCTGTACCCCTGCAAAACTAACGTTCAGGTTATGAGGCAACCGCTGCTGCAAATCACCATTGAGCTGCACATCAGGTAATTCTCGCAGATGCTGCCACAAAGAATTTTGCAAAGTTCTCAATCGCAAAGATTCCTGAACGCGCATCGCCATCCCCAGCTCGATCGCCTCCCCTAAACCCACAATCAACGGTGTCGCCAAAGTCCCTGCTCGCTTTTCTTTGCTGCCACCAAGCTGTTGAGGAGTAATGGGTTGCCCCGATCGCACATACAAAGCCCCAATTCCCTTTGGCCCATAAAGCTTATGAGCCGTCAGCGACAGCAGATCCACCCTATAGTCATCTACATTCATCGGTAGATAGCCAATAGCCTGCACCGCATCAGTATGAAAAGGAATTTGGTGTTGCCGACAAATTTGCCCAATCTCCGCCAGCGGCTGAATTACTCCAATCTCATTATTCGCCGCCATCACCGACACCAAAATGGTATTGGGGCGAATTGCTGTCGCCAAATCTTCGATCGATATCAAACCTCGATCATTCACTGGCAAATAGGTCACACTAAAGCCCAGCTTCTCTAAATATCCACAAGGGGCCAACACCGCCGAATGTTCGGTACTGACAGTAATAACGTGCCGACCTCGCTGTAAGCTGGCCTCAGCAATACCTTTGATCGCCAAATTATTTGATTCTGTCGCGCCGCTGGTAAAAATTATTTCCTCTGGGTGGGCACCGATCGCCTTAGCCACTTGCGCTCTGGCTCGATCGATCGCTGCCGCTGCCGTCCAACCATAAAAATGATTGCTAGCCGGATTTCCGAAATATTCCGTGAAAAAAGGAATCATGGCTGCTAGCACCTGTTTGTCTACAGGGGTAGTAGCTTGGTGATCTAAATAAATAGGTTTGTGCTTAAATATCTCCATAGAGTAAATCACAAATGGCTATGTATAACTTCGCAGCGCCTCAGGAAATAATCCATTGGTGATATTATCAACAATTCTCCTGCGTCTTGGTTTAGCCATCACCATCTTACCCACTATGTCTCAGATCTTGGTAGTTTGGCTGCTGTTATCGGGATACTGCTCGATCGCCATTCCAGCCAGTCTACATTGGGGCTTAGCTAGCCTGGAAACCATTCAGGTATGGTGGAATCTGCAACTCTACGCCTACGGCCTGAGACTGCGGAACAATCGACGTGCCATTATTCTAATGGTGGGCTTGTTGCTGTGGTTGTTACTCGAAGAAATTTTGCTGCGTGTGGTCGTTATCCCTAGCAGGTGGGAACAGATGCCGACCCGGTATTGGTGGTCAATGGTGCTGTTGAGCTGGCTGCTTTCAATTTTAAAATATCCTTGGATCTACGGACAGCTCAATGGTTTGTTCCGGCATCCCAGACTGTGGTTTCTGGGTGCTTTGCTGGAACTTTTTTGCACCTTAACTTACCTTTTTACCAACTCTCTGTGGTTGACCTTGTGGTTCCATTGGTCGATCGCGGCTCTTTGGCTTTTGCCTTTTGGTGGTAAGTATTTGCTGTGGTGCCATAAAAAAACTCCCCTCAAAAAATATTGAGAGGTATTCACGAAGCGCATTCTCTTGGCTAAACAAACTTATGGGTGAACTCGCAGGTGTAGTCTACCCGACCTTTCCGAAGTAACGCTGGATCCATCCGTTCGGTGGTGTTGCAAGTCATCAGCACCGCCAGTTTTTGCTTCATCTGGATGCCATTTTCATCAATCACACTTTGGTACAGCGTGCCATCTAACAAACTGAGAATATGCTCGGTTTTGTTATTGTCTTGCGCCGATTCCAGCGATCGATTCTTAGCCAAATTGTCGGCCTCATTGATGATCAGACAGATTTTTTCTAGGTAAGTTGGCGGTACGAAGTTTTCTACTGCATCATGATCCAGAATAAAAATGGTGTAACCCAGTGGCATCATTACTTCTTTGGCAAAAGCTTGTGCCCAGGCCGTTTTACCTGTTCCTGGTTGACCGCTGACCAACACTGCAATTTGATTTTGGTCAAATACTGCTTGCTGCACCTCGTCAGTAAAAGCCTTGATTTCGGGGGTAAATGAACTCAGCGAGTACTGGCTATTTACCTGGCCTACTCGGCTCTTATATCCGCTTAAAATCACCGCCAAGTTGTAGGTAGCCTTACTCACCAACGGAGTCAAATCATTGGCATACAAGTTGTATTCTCGCTTGCCCCGCTCGTAGGTTTGAATTTGCAGCCACACATCTTGCTCTTCCCAGTAAGCCGAGACTTGACCAAGAACTTCTAATCTTTCCCAGGTCGTAAACCGATCGGGTGGATAAAAGAAGTAGCGATCCCAGTAGTACTGCACAATCAAGCTGGGCTTGCCCAGAATTTCCAGGCTGCGCATGATCGTGATTTCTTCTAACCGGTTTAATACGTAATCGATCGGGATACTATCTCGACTAACCATTTGCACTACCGGAGTACTCACCGACAAGGTTTCTTTGTGGCGGTGATCGGGGGCAGCGGGTTCTGGAGTGATAAAGTTCCAAAATTCACTAATTTCATAGTGAATATGATCAGAAAACAAGTTGAAAAAGTTGGCGATCGGCGAATATTCTCGTCTGCCGGTGGCATCGGCAATGTCACTCAACAAATCCAGACTTTTTTTGGCTAGGTTAATTGGGTCGTTCCAGACCACATTCCACAAAAACCCCAGATCTAAATCGCGCGAAAGTGGCCGCCAGCCAGAAGCAAGTAGTCCTTTGTTTTGGGCACCGTCTTTGCCCTGCCGATAATTATCTGTCATAGATATGGGGTTGGGTTTTGGTGATTGCTATCTTTAGTAAATAATTAGACTGATGTATCGCCAGCCAAGATTCTCCTTCTAGCTACAGTTATCCGTCCCCTAGATAGGGGTTTACCGTAATGAAGTGCATAGTCTATGCTAAACGATCCCTACTAGGGTTGTAGGGCGATTAATGAGGGGCAATTGGAAGAAAGTCTGTATTTTAGCCAGATGTTCGACTTGATCGCGCATCATAATGAGCAGTATGCTTTTACCCAACTTTAAAGAATCGAGTAAATATTATGAACCTACCAGACCTGATAACCCTTGGACTTTTGTTACTTCCAGGGCTACTGCTATCTGTGATCGTTATGGTGACTTTTGCTGCTGGTGGTTAACCCACCTATTTGCCGTCAGTCGCCCCAGAAACTTTCACTAAGGGTTTCTTCTAACTCCATCCGCTGTTCCATCTGGCGCAAAAAGTAGCCCGTCATCATTGCCGAACCCAGTAAATGTGCCAAATGCTCTCGATCGGTGGTGATTTGCACGTTAAATCGATCGGCTGGCAACATGCCCAATAGCCCCTGGACGTTGTGCGAGATTACGTCCTTTACTTGGGGGCTAGCGGTTTTGGCTACATGAGACAACACGTCTGGGGATTGGGTTTGAAGATACTTGAGTAATTGGTTGCTTTGCACTTCATCCGAAGTCTTAGGTTCGAGGAAATCTGAATTAGATGTCATCGGTAACTCCACGCTGTGGTTTAAATTCTTTCGATCAGTTTTTTTCAATGCTTTTACCACTGTAGTCGATCTCAGTGGCCATTAACAAAAATTTTCTTTGCGATTAACTCTCGACTAGTTCTGCGGTAGGACTTTCGCTTAATTCCTCAATGTTTTCCGTTGGGAGTGTTTCAGTTACGGGGCTATCAAATAGTTCTGCGTCAGTTTCTGGCGGTAGCTCTGGCCCTAAAAACTCGGCTTTGGCTTTGCCCATATAAGGTTGAAGCTCTTCGCTTAATTCATAGGTTTGGCGGAATTTATCGGTCACTTGCACTAAAGACGATCGATTACCTGCTTGGCGCTTTTTGCGAACCAAGCCTAAGTCAACCAGTTCTTGAATATGTTGATAGGCGCTGCCACCACGCATTTCGACTAGTTCTGATTGAATAATTGGGCCTTTGAGGGCGATCGCTGCCAAGGTGCGCAGGGCGCCCGTGCCGATTTCGGAGGGAATGATTTTATCGCGGAGGCTCTTAAAAGATTCTTTTAGTTGCAGGGCATAATGGCCACCGCTCGATTCCACAACTTCTAAAGCGCTATCTCGATGAGCATAATCACCCATGAGTTCAATAATGCCATCGGCAACGGTATCAGCGTTGCAGCCCAAAAATTCGGCGAGGTTTTCGAGGCTGAGGGCTTGCCCCTTGAGATACAAGATGGCCTCAATTTCGTTAGCCAGAGTTTGCATAGCGGCCTGCGGATCAATTTGAGGGCAATTTTACCATCGATCTGAGGAGACTCGTTGCGGTACGCTAGAAGCGAAGAGCTTGGATGGGTTGAATCGATGTCGAATTTATATGTGGGTTGTGCGGTGTGGTCTTTTCCGGGCTGGCAAGGAGATATTTTTCCGGTGGGTACTCGATCGAAGAAGTATTTGAGTTTTTACAGCCGCTATTTTCCGGCGGTGGAAGGAAATACGACTTTTTATGCGGTGCCCGAAGAGAAGGTGATTGATCGCTGGCAAGCGGAGACTCCTGAGGGCTTTCGGTTTTGTTTGAAGCTGCCCCGCGATTTTACCCACAGTGGTTTGCTGTTGCCCCAGTTGTATAAGTCGATCGATTTCCTAGATTTGGTTAGCAAGTTAGAAGACAAACTGGCACTGGTATTTATCCAGTTACCACCCAAATACAATCCTGATTACTGGGATGATTTGGCGGAATATTTGACGGGCTTGGCCGATATCGGGGTGCCGTTGGCGCTGGAAGTCCGTAATCCAGAATGGTTTGAGCGCCAAAATATGGCAGATTTAAACGAATTATTGGCGCAGCTCGGCATCGATCTGGTGATTTTAGATACTCAGCCGATCTACCAGACTCCTTCAGATCCTGATTTTCCGTTTATTTGTAAAAAGCCCAATGTGCCGCTAATTGAGGAAATCACTGGAAATAAGGTGCTGATTCGCTATGTTTCTCACCCTCGAACTGTGATCAATGAGCCATTCATGAGGTCTTGGGCGGAGCGGTTACAGCCTTTGCTGTTGGCTGGCAAGGAGGTTTATTTGTTTGTCCATTGTCCGATGGAAGATTTATCGCCGACGAATGCTCGTCTGTTTCAAAAGATTCTGCGTGAGCAGCAAATAGAGGTGCATGATTTGCCTTGGCAAGAACCTGAGTTAGAAGATATTGTCCAAGGTTCACTATTTTGAAATGTTATTTGTTAAGTTGAGTGTCATCTGATATTACATAAAATGACACTTTGGCAGTAAGATCAGTATCGTTGAAACTTACCCAATCGAGGAACTCAATAATTATGATTAAAATTCATGAGCTTAATACTTCAAAATCCATGCTTCAAAATCTTACTGAGCAGGAAGCTAGCGCCATCACAGGTGGTGCTTCAAATGTAAATAGTCAAATCAAAAATTTAAATGATTTGCTTTCTAACTCTACTAATTCACAGCTATCTAACCTCATCATATCTTTGCAAAGTGCTTTATCCAAGATAGTTGCACAACTAGCTGCAAATAGTAAATAAGAGCAGGCAAATGTATTGTAGGGTGGTTTGCCATTGAGCGAAATCGAAATGTGTCTCACCGTCTAGGCTCTAGATAATTTCACTGTTGCCAATGATTATGCCGCCCTACTTACTGGACAGTGCGAAGTTCTTTGTAGAAAAAAAAGAACATTCCTACCCCTAAAGGCATGGAATGTACGAAAATGGCTGAAATACAAAAACAATCAGCC
>JAYSRP010000099.1:0-6605 GCA_043721015.1 Synechococcales cyanobacterium
CTTCTGGATTCATCGCGCTAGCAACAGCATTAGCACCAGTATGCAAAACACTCATGAACTGATTTTGAGTAGCTCCTTCAGCAGGTCTGGTAAAACCAGACAAGCCTTGAGGCAGAGCCATTACCGAAGAAGCAAAAATAATTGGCATTACACCACCCTGAATCAGGCGCAGGGGCAAATAGCTGGTGCGTTCCCGATATAGTCGCCGCCCAACCTGACGCTTGGCTGAAATAATTGGGATCTGACGAGATCCTTCTTGAATAAATACGATACAAACGATCGTTACCAAAAATACTGCTAGCAAAATCAATACATTAATAAGTACTTGGTTGCCACCGGTTTTAGCTTGGTCGAAAGTAGCCGCTAAAGACTTGGGGAAGACCGCTACGATGTTAATGAAAATCAGCAGCGAAGCTCCGTTGCCAATGCCGCGCTCGGTAATCAATTCCGAAATCCACATAATGAACATTGAACCAGCTACCAAAGCGATCGTGGTGCTAGGAACAAACAGCGGACTAGGAGTAATGACGAAATTATTCAACCAAAATGAGATGCCGACACTTTGAATAATTCCCCAACCCAAGGCCACGTAACGAGTAATTTGGGAGATCTTCCGACGACCAGCTTCACCTTCTTCTTTTTGCAGCTTTTCTAGAGCAGGCAAGGCCGTGGTGAGCAATTGAATAATGATCGAGGCGTTGATGTACGGCAAAATGCCCAGGGCAAATACCCCTACTGCCGAAATACCTCCACCAGAAAAGATATCTAAGAAGCCGATCGCCTGGTTATTTTTTAAGCTTTCGTTAAAAAGATCTCGATTGATCCCTGGTAAGGGTATGTACACCCCCAAACGAGCCAAGATTAGTAACCCGATCGTCACCAGCACCCGTGCCCGCAGACCGGCAGTCTTGGCCATTTGGGTAAAAGTCTCTTGAGCGCTGGGCGCTCGCTCTCTGCTCGCTGCATTCATCGTAAAGAATTCCTAGATCGAATCTGTATTATTTGAAATTAAAGCTTCCCAGGAATCACAAATAGTTTATGAGAGTCACCGGTCGCAAATATTAATTATTGATTAACATATTGTAACTCTCTCTCCACACTTGTAAAACGGTAGGGCTAAAACAAATCCACCCTGGCCAGCTAAATAGCAGATCTAGAGTGGATTTGTTTTTTAGTTACTGGTTAAACTACTTCGCAGGTGCCACCGGCAGCTTCGATTTTAGCTTTTGCACCAGTAGTAAATGCTGCTGCCTTGCAGGTCAGGGCTACTGTTAATTCACCATCACCCAGAAGTTTTAAAGGGCCATCGTTGGTGGTCACAATACCCACTGCCATCAATGACTCGATCGTCACTTCGGTGTTGGCAGCCAGTTCAGCTAATTTACTAACGTTGATAATCGTATATTCCTTACGGTTGATCAACGGGAAATGCTTCAGCTTAGGCAAGCGCCGGTACAAAGGCATTTGACCACCTTCAAAACCGGGGCGAGTTGGTTTACCGGAGCGGGACTTTTGTCCGCGCATCCCGAAACCGCCGCTGGCACCTTGACCGGCAGAAATACCACGCCCGATCCGGCGTTTGCGGTGTTTAGAACCCGCTTTTGGTTTTAGATCATCTAATCTCATAGGACTAATTTCAGCTTAGAGTGTTTAAATTGGGGGTTAAGCGAACAGACTTTCGACGGTAACACCGCGATCTTCAGCCACCTGTTGGAAGCTGCGTAGAGTCTTGAGGGCGTTAACTGCTGCCCGAGCATTGTTCAACGGGTTGCCAGAACCTAGCTGCTTTGCCAAGATATTCTTGACTCCGGCTAGTTCTAATACGGTGCGCACTGCGCCCCCGGCAATTACTCCGGTACCAGGTGCGGCTGGCCGCATCATTACATTGGCACCACCGCCTTCACCGACGATCGGGTGCGGAATAGTGTTGGATTTAGTCAAAGGCACATCAATTAGGTGCTTTTTGCCATCGGCTACGCCTTTGCGCACTGCCCCGATTACATCGCTAGCCTTGCCAACGCCTACGCCTACTTGGCCTTTTTCGTTACCAATTACCACAATGGCGCGGAAGCTGAGTTTTTTACCACCCTTAACTACCTTGCTCACCCGGCGGATTTGGACAATTCTTTCTTGGTAGCCAGAATCTTTTTCTTTGCCGCCCTTGCGATCGCGGTCATTCCCACCTTTGCGGCGAGAATTCTTATCCTGCTTATCGGGCTTGTCTTGCTGCTGTTGGTCTCTTGCCATGATTTTTTAATTGGTTAAGTTTATTTAGAAATCTAGACCGGCGGCACGAGCGGCTTCGGCGAGGGCTTTGACCCGACCGTGGTACAAGTTACCACCACGATCGAATACGACCTGTTTGATGCCTAAGGCTAGGGCGCGTTCGGCAATTAATTTACCGACGGCGGTAGCCGCATCACTATTAGCACCAGTTTCTAATGCTTTGAGATCTTTGTCTACGGTAGAAGCAGCGACTAAAGTGTGCTGCTTGGCATCGTCGATCACCTGAGCGTAAATATGCTGGTTGGAGCGGAATACAGCCAAACGAGGTCGATCGGCAGAACCATTGACCTGTTTGCGGACGCGGAAGTGTCGCCGCTGAGTTGAAGCCTTGCGAGTTAATTTCATAATTTATTACTTCTTACCTGATTTACCAGCCTTACGTCTGACAACTTCACCGGCATAGCGAATCCCCTTACCTTTATAGACTTCTGGGGGACGAACTTGGCGGATGCGAGCAGCGGTGTTGC
Source organism: Synechococcales cyanobacterium (assembly GCA_043721015.1). Classification (GTDB taxonomy): domain Bacteria; phylum Cyanobacteriota; class Cyanobacteriia; order Cyanobacteriales; family Chamaesiphonaceae; genus JAAFHZ01. The sequence goes on from JAYSRP010000099.1 coordinate 2,754, forward strand.
CCACTAACTCTTTGTCGATACCACTAACGGTAAGGTTGGTGTTGCCCTCGGCCACTACCGAAATTCCGGCAGGTGGCTCAATTTCTACAGGCTTGCTGTAGCCCACGTTTAAAATTAATTTAGTTCCTTGGTTAGAAGCCCGGTAGCCTACCCCTTGGATTTCGAGCTTTTTGCTGAATCCAATAGAGACACCATCTACCATATTTGCTACCAATGTCCGACAGAGGCCGTGACGTTGGCGAGCAGTGCGCGACTCATTGGCGCGGGTTACTACGATAGTATCGCCTTCTTGAGCAATAACTACGCCTACGGGCAGCTCTCTAAAGAGTTCGCCCTTCGGGCCTTTAACTGATACCTTCCGGTCTTCGATTGTTACCGCCACTTTGGCAGGTATAACAATCGGTTTTTTGCCGATACGTGACATATATTAGGGATTTCTCCTTGTCAATTTACTGAGTGTCAATTTACTGAGTTTGAATCAGGGGAGAACAGGTCTACCAAACGTAGCAAAGAATCTCGCCGCCTACACCCTGTTTGCGGGCTTCTCGATCGGTCATGATGCCACTAGAAGTGGAGATCACCGCAATGCCAATACCACCCAGTACTTTGGGTAGATCTTGGTGGTTAGAATACACCCGGAGACCGGGCTTACTCACCCGCTGTAAAGCAGTGATGATGGGCTGACGGGTTTTGCCTTTGTACTTGAGGGTCAAGACCAGTTTCTTTTCGATGCCTTCGCCGCTTTCGCTAACTTCAGCAATAAAGCCTTCGCTCTGTAGCACTTTGGCAATACTGCGCGTCATTTTAGTCGCGGGAATTTCGGTGGTTTGGTGCTTGACTAGGCTCGAGTTGCGAATCCGAGTCAGCATGTCTGAAATAGTGTCGTGTGCCGCCATTGTTTATATCTTGGGGATTAGTGGCCTATTGGTCGCGGAAAGGCATACGCATTGCTTTGAGCAGCGCACGTCCTTCCTCGTCGTTGTTTGCGGTAGTAATGATGGAAATATCCATCCCGCGAATTTGATCGATTTGGTCATACTCAATTTCAGGGAAAATGAGCTGCTCCCGAATACCGATACTGTAATTGCCGCGTCCATCGAAGCTATTCGGGCTGATGCCGCGAAAGTCCCGAATCCGAGGTAGAGACAAATTAATGAATCTATCTAGGAACGCATACATACGGTCGCCGCGCAGTGTCACCATTACGCCTACTGGCATACCCTGACGGATTTTGAAACCAGCGATCGCTTTTTTCGCGCGGGTAATTACTGGCTTTTGACCAGTGATTTTGGCAATTTCGGCTACCGAAGACTCCAATGCTTTAGCATTGGTGGCCGCTTCACCCAAACCCCGGTTAACGGTAATTTTGATGACTTTGGGCACTTCCATCACGTTCGTGAAACCAAACTGCTCTTGCAATTTGGGAACAATAACTTGTTGATAATTGAGCTTGAATGTTTGTGACATGATTTGTATTAGCTGGTTCTGGGCTTGGTCAGAACTGAATTGATTAATCGATGATTTCGCCGGTTTTTTTCAGCATCCGTACCTTTTTGCCTTCGGCAGTAAAGGTATAAGATACCCGACTGGCCACTTGGCCTTTTTTGGAATAGAGCATCACCTTGGAGCTGTGAATTGGTGCTTCGGAAACATCGATCCGACCAGATTCGTTCTCTTGGGTAGGTTTAACGTGTTTGGTGCGCATGTTTACGCCCTTAACGATGACCTGGCTTTTTTCCGGGATAGATTTCAGAATTTCACTGATTTGGCCTTTCTCTTTACCAGAGATCACCTGGATGGTGTCGCCAGCTTTCACATGCATTTTGTGAAAGACTTTAGGTTTTGGTCTACCCATTACAATACCTCTGGTGCCAAGGAAACGATTTTGGTGAAGCTTTTGTCGCGTAGTTCACGAGCAACTGGACCAAACACGCGAGAGCCTCTGGGGTTGCCATCAGCGTTGATCAATACGGCCGCATTGTCGTCAAAGCGAATGCTTTGGCCGTTTTCCCGGCGCATGGTGTGACGAGTGCGAACGATTACGGCGCGTACTACATCAGACTTTTTTACAGCCATGTTAGGGATCGCATCTTTGACTACGGCTACGATTACATCGCCTACGCCGCCAAAAGTGCGATTACCGCCACCAATCACTCGGATGCACATGAGCTTCCGCGCGCCGCTGTTGTCAGCCACATTTAAATAACTTTGTTGTTGGATCATGATGATTTCAAAGAAGGTGTGCTCTTTAATTAAAAAGGGCTTTAGCTGAAGATCTCCGCCACCTGCCAGCGCTTGGTGCGACTGAGGGGGCGAGTTTCTTGAATGCGTACTCGATCGCCAGCTTTACACTGGTTTTCTTCGTCGTGGGCTTTGTACTTTTTGGTGCGGACGACTACTTTGCCATACTTAGAGTGGGCGGAGCGGTTTTCCACTGCTACCACTACAGTTTTTTGCATTTTGTCGCTGACGACCAAACCGACTAGTTCTTTAACTGCCATAGTGTTGTTTTATTTAGTAGCTTCGGTTACTTGCTTGGTTTTGCGTTCGTGCTCCACGGTCATCATCTGTGCCAGTTTGTGACGGGCATGTTTGAATTGGTGAGTTTTTTCGAGGCGACCAACAGCTTTTTCTAACCGCAAGTTAAACAAGTCACGCTTGATTGCTACGATGCCATCGGCTAGTTCCTGGTCGCTGAGAGCGCGAATTTCAGTGGCTTTAGATAGTGCCATATTAGCTTTCCTCCTCGTCGTAGACTTGTTTAGCGATGAATTTAGTCTTAATTGGCAGCTTGTGGGAAGCCAATCGGAGAGCTTCTTTGGCGATCGGCTCGCCAACGCCGCCAATTTCAAACATGATCCGACCGGGCTTGACTACGGCCACCCAGAATTCTGGGGAACCTTTCCCGGAACCCATCCGGGTTTCTGCCGGACGCATGGTCACAGGCTTGTCAGGGAAAATTCGGATCCAAACCTTACCACCACGCCGCATATAGCGGTTAATGGCTCTCCGGCAGGCTTCGATTTGGCGAGAGGTGATCCAAGAGGGTTCGATCGCCTGGAGGCCAAATTCACCGAAGTTGAGGTTACAGCCGCGTGTCGCAAGACCGCGCATTCTTCCGCGCTGCTGCTTGCGGAATTTCGTTCTTCTGGGACTTAACATAGCTCTAAATTAGGCTCTAGATTAGGGGAGATGGCGGGTCACAAAGAAATTATTCTTCGTTCGATCGATCTTCAAACTGACGACGACGACCGGGCGCACGACGCTTAGGTTGATCGTTAGGAGCAGCGGCTAGCTCTTGACCGGGGATGATTTCACCCTTAAAGACCCAAATCTTGACTCCCAAAATACCGTAGGTAGTGGAGGCAGTTTTGTAGGCGTAATCAATGTCGGCACGAAGGGTGTGTAAAGGTACACGACCTTCACGAGTCCACTCAGTACGAGCAATTTCTGCACCGTTCAAGCGACCGCTTACTTGTAGCTTGATACCTTGGACTTCAGCGCGTTGGGCACGTTGAATTGCTTGTCTAACGACTCTACGGAAGGAAACCCGCCGTTCGAGCTGTTGAGCAATAAATTCAGCGATCAAAGCCGCGTCAGCATCTACTTTAGCGATTTCGATAACGTTGATCCGAATCTGGCGATTACCGCCACCCAAAGCAGCTAGCAACGATTGACGGAGAGTATCAATTCCAGCACCGCCTCTACCGACGACTACGCCGGGGCGAGCTGTGTGAATTTCTACTTCTACTTGATCTGCTTTGCGCTCGATGCGCACTTTAGAAATGCCAGCAGTACTTAATACTGGGTCTTTCTCGATATACTGCCGAATTTTGTAATCTTCTTGCAAGA
>JAYSRP010000100.1:0-17103 GCA_043721015.1 Synechococcales cyanobacterium
GATCAGTCTCAGCAGTAGAATCAGTCTCGGCAGAATTATCGAATTTCCGTCTGAACCAGTTAAAAACCATAATAAAAATGCCATTTAAAATAGATAAGGTATCATACCCGAACTTGCTGTTTTCAACAGCGGGTTATCCCTACCCTGGGCTTTGTGGCTGAGCTTCGGCTTTTAAGCCGTCACTGACTTTGCGCAACACCCCATTGATGAATCTAAAGCCTTCTTCGTCGCTGTATTTTTTGGCCAGCTCGATCGCCTCATTAATGGCAATCCGATCGACCACACCCAGGTATTTCATTTCGATCGTGGCAATCCGTAAAATATCTCGATCGACTTTAGCCAAACGTCGTAGCTGCCAATCTACGATGTAGCCAGATAACATCTCGTCAGTTGCTACCCGGTGGCGAGCGGCTTTGGTCAAAATCTCCAGAGCGTATTGCTGCACTTCTACCTGGTTGGTAAGCTGCACAAACTCCGGCATTTGCAGTGACTGCCCCATCCGATTAATGGCAGATTCTACCAAAGCAATGCTCTCTTGCAGCATCGATCGGGCGCTTTGAATATCGGTGGTTCTAATTTCACTGTGCAGAAGCTTTTCGTTGCTGCGCTGCAACTCTGCTGTGGCAGTCTCTAGGTTTTCTTCAACCTCGGTGCGCAAGGTGCGAATTGCGGCCAGCACTAGCTGGGGCAATTGCTGAGTGGCTAGCTTTTCAGGAGAGCTAGGCAATTGAGACATGCCCAACAGAGCTAGTTCACGGGCTATTTCACGGGGTTTCATGGGCGATGGTTGCAGGTGGGCAGGCCATCGATTCTAGCATCTTTACTGTCCGTCACCGCTCCTCTGATCACCGCTCTTCAGTGGCAATTGCCAAAGGCAGCTTTTCTTGATCGATATTTTGGTCTGGCAAAGGTTCGGTTGGCGGTATAGAATTACTGGCGATCGCCGAGTTTACAATCCCGCCAGACACAATGACCTTAAAGGCATCTTCTACCGACATGGTAAGATTCACCACATCTCTGGCTCTAGCTACGGCATACCAGCCGGTGGTGGGATTGGGAGTGGTGGGAATAAATAGGTTCAACATCGGCTCGGGCATTTGGGATTGAATTTCAAAGCTGGGTGAACCAGTCACAAAAGCCAACGCCCAAATCCCCGGACGGGGATATTCTACCAGCACCACCTGCCGAAAGCGGTTATTGGAATCTTTAATCAAGGTCTCCAAGAGTTGTTTAAGGGTTTTATACAAAGACCCAGCCAAGGGAATGGCTTGTAGTAATTGTTCACCCAAATCCAGCAGCCATTTACCAACAATGTTCCGTGCCATTAAGCCAATTAGCAAAATTGACAGCAGGGGAACAGCAAAGCCTACAGCCAGATTTAGGACGCTGACCAATAAAGGATTCAGTCCATCAAAGGGGTTAATCTGCTGGGGGATTTTGGTTAAAATATGGACGACCCAGTTGGCCACATTACTGGTTAGCCAGATAGTAGTGGCCAAGGGAATCACTACTAACAAGCCTGCAATCAGATCGTTCTTTAAATTTTGGCGAAATCTCTGCAACACAGAATGTTAGCTCTCTTTGAAGGTTGTTGTGATTTTACTACTTCCTATGTTGTATAGCCTGGAGCGGATTGTTGCAAGCAGCTTAACGTTTTTGCCCCCGCAGACCGGTCAGGCCGATGAAGCTATATCCGGCTGACAATAGTAGACTAGCTAAACTAGCTCTAATACCAGTTTTCCACATATTGGCAGTAGCCGCTCCTTCTAGGTCTTTCTGCCGCCGCCGCAGGTCGCCCATCGCGCTTTCTTTGATTTTGCTTGGATCGCCACTGAGCTTTTCTAATTCAGATTTACTAGCTTTGATTCTAGCTAATTCTTCGCCCTGCACTTGACCGCTTTTGATCGCTTTGTCCATTTCACCAATTTGCTGCTGTACCTGCTGCATCTTGGCTTTGTCACCGGTGATTTCTTTCACTCTTTTATCGATTTTTGCTTCCATGGCAGTGCCTTCTTCGCGGCTCATGGTTAGAGTTTTGTCTCGATCGGCGTTACTAGTCCAAGCCTGAAAAGGCACGATGATAAAAAACAAAGCTCCTAGCACGATCGACAGTAAGGTTACGCCTTTAGTGAAGTTACTAGTGCCGCGTCCGCTGGTTTCTTTAGCAACGGTTTCAATCCAATCGGCAATCAGCCAGAAAACAATACCAACTAATGGCAGCAAGCCGCGATTAACCAGCTCTGCGCTGGCAGCAAACCACCACTTGCCATCACCGAGTTGATATGGCAATAAAGTAAAAGCAATGTCCACGATCGTAGAGATGATCAGAACCATGCTAGCGGTCTTTAGGGCTAGGGAGGTTACTTGGGTGGTGTTCATGGGTTAATGATAGATGTGCGTTGGCTACTGGATTTCAGAGAAACTGTATTTTAACAGACTTTTGTTCGCTGATAAGTGTGAGAGAAGCTATGACTGGCGGCCACTACTAGATTGATAGGCGCTCATTGGCTCCCGAATTAACCGAATATAGAGGTGGCGAAAGGTAGATTTAATGACTCGGGGCAGAGCGAAGTCGATCGGCATCAGCGCCTCTGGTAGCTTCCAACCAACAAATTGCAAGTCTACCGGACGAGCGAGAGGAAAATCGATTTCTGCTAGTTTTGGGGCGTAACCTAATCTTTGGGCAGCGGCTGCGGTAGGCACTAAGCTAGCATCGACGTTCAATACTTCTAACATTGCCGCATCGAGAGCAAAGACGTTGGCCGAGGCACCCAAGACCCCTAGTTCTCGCGGTTCACCATTGCTAGGGCCGTTGCCTTCGTGACCAATAATGCCATCGATAATGGTGAGGTCAGGGTCGATCGCTTTAGCGGTAGCTACCAACATTTCACCAAATTTATCGGCATCTTTACCAGCGCTCATGTGCCACCAGGCTTTCATTTTGCCCGGTACGCAGCCAAATAGGTTCTTGACTCCCAGGGTCATGGTGAGCTGGACGTGAGATTTTACTTTAGGTAAATTGATCACCACGTCGGCGTTCATGGCTTCTTTGCTCAGCAGCAAGGTATCAAAGTTTTCACTCTCGGTGCCGTAACGCTGCCCATGAAACTCCACAACGGGTAAACCGACTCTTGCCATCATGGGCAGATAGCCGTTGTTTTTGGCTACGCCCAGGGCGCTACCGAAGGCGGGACTATCGCCAAAAAATGGCTGACCGCCAGCTTCTTTAACTAGCTGAGCGACACATTCGACGATTTCGGGGCGGGTGACACACTCTTTGGTGGGGCGGGCACCAGTGAGCAGGTTGGGTTTGAGTAATACTCGCTGACCGGGTTTAACGAAGGCTGTGATGCCGCCTAATGGGGCAAGGAGGGCTTTGATCGATTCTCGTAAGGCGGTTGGTTCGTAGCTGGTGGCAGCTAGTAAGCTAACGATAGAGGGCATAGTCTAGGGGTGATGGTTTTTTTATAATAACTAATTGGGGCTGACTCTACCTTTCTTTTCATTGATTCAGACGGATTTAGTGTCTTTATCAGTAGTGAATAAGTGCTATCTGCTGACGCTCAAATATCTTGGGGATCTATGCCCATTTCTTTTAGCTTAGCGGTTAGTCGATCAGCTCTCTGTTTTTCGGTATCAGCACGTTGTTTCTCGGTATCAGCACGTTGTTTTTCAGTATCAGCACGTTGTTTCTCCACTTCAGCCTGCTCTTCCCCAGTCAGCAGTAAGCTACCATTACTATCCCACCAGCGCAGCCATGGCAGAGTTTGGTTATCGACCTTCCCTTGCCAGATCCCTAACTCCACGTCAAGAGGTGAAATTGGATAATGACCGCGACTATTTGGCGTTACTAATTGATAACGCTGAGCCACTAATTCATAGACTTCTACCGACGCTTTCTTCACGTCATAAATTGCATAGAAAGAGATGCGAATAGCCTGTTCATAAACCCAAAATTTGCCAGCTTTAGCTCTTTCACTCAAAAAAGGAGAAGTTGCATCTCTCTCCTCGGAACCATCACCTGAAACAAACTCAATGGCGATCAAAGGAGCAACAACTTCTTTCCACATCACGTAAGAGCGACGATATTGGCCATCTAGCAAAGGAGCAACATTTGAGACGTAGAACCAGTCTGGGGCTTCTGCTCCGCGCTCTGGCGGATCAACCAACTGCCAATAAATGCCAGAATCTTGGCCGATGCAGTAGCGTCCATCTGGATGCAGTTGCTCCAAAACAGGGCGAATAGCACTGGTCAGCAAAATACTTTGAGGATGCTCTTGAAAATTTTTCACAAATGTCCCATCCGACTCCGGTAGCTGGGTGTGGTCTGGCAGTGACAGTGTAAGTGGTGATTGAGCAATAGCCATAAGAATACCTGCAAACCCAGAAAACCTTGATTAATTATAGTCCAAGACAGATTGGAATAAATCTTTCCCCGCTGCCAATTAGTTCTGAAAGTACCTAATTTTAACAATTTGGAGCTGATTCCCAAAAGGCTACGTACTGCGTAGCCTTTTTCTATACTACCAAGAAAGTGCAAGAATCCTAAGTAAAACAACTCACAAAAAAATGGCAGTCTACAAAAACTGCCATCCTGTGGGGTCAATGACCCTAAAAATTAGCGACGACGACGACCTGCGCCCCGAGCCTCTTGATAATCTCGATCGCCACCACCTTCAGAACGATCTTCAGTGCGATCTCGGCGGCTGACATCACCTTGGCGTAACACTGGCTTACCAGCGCTCTCACCGCTAGGCCGATCGCTATGGTTGCTGCGACGACCGCCGCCACCTCGACGATCGTAGCCGCCACGATCGCCTCTGTCTCCGCGATCGCCCCGTTCGTAGCGATCTCCACGCTCTTGGGGAGCTGGCTCTTCCATATCTAAATAAGCAGGACGAGAGCGATCGTAAACCAATTGCAGAGCAGCAGCAGCGACAGTATGTACGTCATAACCTTCGCTGAGCTGAGCAACGATCGGTAAGAAAGAAGCTACTCTTTCGCCAGTCAAAGCTTCTACAATTTCTGACTGGACTTTTTGCAAGTGCTTCGCTTCGATTTGGGCACGGCTAGGAATTTGGCAAACAATTAATGCCTGGTTGGTACGGCGCTCAATGCCCTGCATTTTGCGGCGATCCATGGGGTGAATCAACGAAATTGCAGTACCTTCTTTACCAGCCCGACCAGTCCGGCCAATCCGGTGAATGTAGTTTTCTACGCTATCTGGTAAATCGTAGTTAATTACATGGGTTAAGTGATCTACATCTAAACCACGAGCCGCAATATCAGTCGCTACAATCCAGCGCACTTTGCACTGGCGGAAGCGATGCAATAAGCGTTCCCGCTGAGTTTGGGACAAGTCGCCATGGTACTCATCGGCACTGTGACCAGCACTTTGCAGTTGACCAGTTAGTTCAGCAGCAGCCTTACGGGTGCGGACGAAAATAATTGCCGATTCTGGTTGCTCCAGCTCCATGATGGGCTGTAGCATTTGGGCTTTGTTCCAGCCCCGTGGTACGAAATACACCTGCTGAGTAATTCTGCTAGGAGCAGCTTTGGGCTGCTGTACTGTCACGATGGTGGGATCGTTCAAGAACTTGTTGATCAATGAGCGAATTTGGGGAGCCATAGTCGCCGAGAACAAAGCAGTTTGCTTAGTGCTAGGCAGCTTTTTCATCACCAGTTCTACATCGTCAATGAAGCCCATGCTGAGCATTTCGTCGGCTTCATCTAGTACAAACCAATCTACTTGGTCTAACTTTAGTTTGCCCCGATCGATTAAATCAATTACCCGACCAGGAGTACCAACTACAATTGGCACACCACTATCGAGGCGACGAATTTGTTGATCGATTGACTGACCACCATAGACAGTCAAAATTGGTGAGCGGCGTACTTCGGAAGTAACAAAAGTCTTCATTGCCTCTGAAACCTGCATGGCTAGTTCCCGAGTAGGAGCTAGAATTAATGCCTGCACACAGGGCTTTTGGAAATCGATTTTTTCTAGAATCGGTAAAGCGAAGGCCGCAGTTTTACCGGTGCCAGTTTGAGATTGACCGACCACATCTCTACCAGCCAACAATTCTGGGATTGCCTGAATCTGGATATTAGTGGGTTCGGTAATGCCTAGCTTTTCTAATTGTGAAACAATATTGTCAGAAATGCCGAGGCTGGTAAAGGAAGTGGTCATAGTTGGAGAATTATTTAAAGAACAAGCAGATTGAAACCAATACAGTCAGACAACGTAGTTGAAACAACTGGGTATCTGACATAGTGCAATATTAGAAGAGTGCAATATTAGAAGGCGACAACCTCCCCATATAGGTCGTAGTGATCGGCTCGATCGATTTTTACTGGCACGATCGAACCCAGGCGAGCACTGCCGCGCACATAGACTTGACCATCTACCTCAGGGGCAAAGCGAGCCGAGCGCCCGATCATTTCACCGGAGCTAGGATTTTCTTGCTCTACTAATACATCAACAATTTTGCCGACTTCTTTTAGGTTGTTAGCCAAAGAGATTGGTTGTTGCAAAGCCATAATGCGATCGTGGCGTTCGGTCATAGTTGTAGCAGCAATTTGGTTAGGCAGCTTACCAGCCGGAGCTTCAGCTTCTGCTGAGAAAGTAAATACACCCACATGGTCAAACTGGTGACGAGCCACAAATTCTTCTAGGTGGGTAAAGTACTCTGGGGTTTCGCCAGGGAAGCCCACGATAAAAGTAGTCCGCATTACTGCCGTGGGCAGAGCCTGCCGCAAATTCTCGATAATTCGATCGTTCACATGACCCTGCCAAGGACGATTCATCGCCCGCAACATATCTGGATGAGAATGCTGTAAAGGCAAATCCAAATAGGGGATCACATTAGGAGTTTCTTGCATGGCGGCAATTACTACTGGAGTCAAACCAGTGGGGTAAGCGTAGTGCATCCGAATCCAAGGAATATCAACCTTGCCTAAAGCTCGCAGTAGCTCTGCTAACTGCGGCTTACCGTAAATATCTAGACCATAATTAGTGGTGATCTGCGAAATCAGCACCAATTCCTGCACACCTTCATCGGCCAAACGCTGGGCTTCGTTGACCAAAGATTCGATCGTCCGGGATCGCTGTTTACCGCGCAGATGGGGAATAATACAAAAGCTACAGGCATAGTCACAGCCTTCAGCAATTCTTAGATAGGCTACTCCTTCCGAAGTGGTGCGGTAGCGAGGCAACCACTCATCAGCAATATAAGTTGGCTCTGCCGAAATCAGTTCAACTCGTTCGCCAGCACCAGCTCGCTCAATGACATTGACGATATGATGGTAGTCGCCAGTGCCTACTACCGCTACCGCTTCCGGAATTTCATCTAAAAGTTGGCTTTGGAAATGCTGTGCCATACAGCCAGTAATCACAATTTTTTTGTCGGCAGCAGCTAACTCAACGAGGGTACGCACCGATTCTTCCCTGGCGCTTTCGACAAAGCTACAGGTATTGACTATTACATAGTCGGCGGTGGTCTCATCAGCATCCACATGATAACCAGCCTGTACTAACAGACCCAGCATGTGTTCACTATCTATTCTATTTTTCTCGCAGCCGAGATGAGATATGGCGATCGAAGGTTTGTTAACCATTAAGTACTTTCTTGAGGGTCTGGTGAAGAGGACACATCAAAAGTTAAGAGTTTTACAACTCCAAAATTCTTTTTTAAATTACCGCACCACATCGCCAACCAATAATGCCGACAACACAATATATAAAGCCTGGAACCGCTATCTACTCGCCAGAGCAGTCTAAGGTACAGGAGCTGGCCGAATTGCCAGTCTTTTTTTTTGGAACGGTACTGTCCACTGGTTGTCATCCTAACACAATGTTGCGGATTATGAACTGATTTTTCTGGCAATTTTATAAATTCTAGCGCCTGCCCCTAACATCTACCTAACATCTACAGTGATAGAATCAGAAAGTTTCAATTGCGTTCATGGGCTGACACTGACGGTGTATACATTCACCGCCCAGCAGAATACCTGAATTTTTTATCATCCCGTTTTTTCTGTGAATTTTAAGCAAACTTTTCGCACAGCTCACCCCATTATTGGTGTGGTGCATTTACTGCCGCTCCCTACCTCACCACGGTGGGGTGGTAGCCTCAAGGCTGTCATCGATCGAGCCGAACAAGAAGCTCTGGCTTTAGCGTCGGGTGGCGTGGATGGCATCATGGTCGAAAACTTTTTTGATGCCCCTTTTGCCAAAGGGCAAGTAGACCCGGCGGTAGTCAGCACCATGACCTTAGTGGTCAAAAAATTGATGGGCTTGGTGAATATCCCGGTGGGAGTAAACGTGTTGCGCAACGATGCTTGCAGCGCCATGGCGATCGCCTCTGCTACGGGGGCACAGTTTATTCGGGTCAATGTGTTGACCGGAGTGATGGCTACCGACCAGGGATTAATCGAAGGCTGCGCCTACGAGTTACTTCGCTACCGACGAGACCTGGGCTGTGATGTGAAAATTTTGGCTGATGTGTTGGTTAAACATGCTCAGCCCCTGGGAACTCCCCACCTAGCTAGTGCCGTCTGCGATACTATCGAGCGCGGCTTGGCCGATGCGATTATTCTTTCTGGTAGGTCTACTGGCAAGCCGCCTAGTTTAGAAGATCTGAAGCTGGCTACTGCTGCGGCTAAAGATACTCCCGTGTTGATCGGCAGCGGCGCAGACTGGGAAAATATCTCGAAGCTGATCACCGCCGCCGATGGAGTAATCGTGTCCAGTTCGTTAAAACGACAGGGTAAAATAGAACAGTCGATCGATCCCAACCGGGTCAGCCAGTTTGTAGAAGCCCTGCGCAGTAGCAAACAAAGCGCCTCTAGCGAATCCTCCTAGCCAAGTTCTCCCACCAACCAAGTTAAAAAATAATTCCTATGCGTCGCCCTCTTCCCTGGATCCACCGTTTCTCTCGCCCTTTAATTGGGTTGGTCGCCGCCCTGGGTGTGGCCGATACTGCTTACTTAACCTCGATCAAACTCGGTGGTGGCGCAGCAGCCTGTTCATCAGAGAGCTGCAATGCAGTACTTAGCAGCCCCTACGCCAATATTTTGGGATTTCCACTAAGCTTGTTTGGGTTGTTGGCCTATTTGGCAATGGTGGTGATGTCGATTTTACCCTTAGTAATTGATGCCAAAGCCAATAAAAAATTACATAACCAGGTGCAGAACCTGACTTGGAACGGTCTATTTTTAGGTGGTACGGCCATGGCTGTATTTAGTGGCTACCTAATGTATTTACTAGCAGTTGTGATTAAAGCACCTTGTCCTTACTGCATTGCCTCGGCAATTTTTGCCACCGTCATTTTTGTTTTGGTATTGATTGGTAGAGAGTGGGAACAGATGGGATCAATGATCACTAATGGATTGATTGCCGGATTTTTGACTTTGTTAGTAACTTTTGGCATCTATTCTAGTGTGGGTGTTTCGGTCACAGCCGATTCTCCTACTAGCGCCGAAGTTACTTCCTTGGCACCCACCGGAGCGCCAGCTCAACCTTATGGCTGGACGGTCACAACTCAATCGGGAGCTAGCGAAACAGCTTTGGCAGAGCATTTGAAAAAGACTGGAGCCAAAATGTATGGGGGCTGGTTCTGCTCGCACTGCTATGAGCAGAAGCAACTTTTTGGCAGAGAGGCTTTCAAAAACAACATTAACTATATCGAATGTAATGACCAAGGCAAAAATCCGCAGTTAGAACTTTGCCGCAAAGAAGGCATTGAGGGCTTTCCTACTTGGGATATTGGGGGCAAAAAATACCCCGGCACTCAGCCTCCAGAAGAGTTAGCTAAGCTAAGCGGCTATACCGGGCCTAAAGATTTTAAATATTCTAAGTTAATGCCCGGTTTTTCCGCAAAGCCAGCTTCTGGTAAGCCAGAATCTTCACCGCAACCGGCTCCAGCATCTGGCACTACCAAAAAATCTAATTAGCTCATGAACAACCCTGTTTCTTTTGTGCGGGATACTTGGTATTACGCACTGCCAGCTAGTGCTATTGCCACTGGCAAGATGGTGCCCAAGACGCTCTTGAACGAACCAGTATTGTTTGGACGTACTAATGACGGCAAAGTTTTTGCCCTGCGAGATATTTGTCCTCATCGGGCTGTGCCTTTAAGCTGTGGACGCTTTGATGGCCAGGAAGTGGAATGCTGTTATCATGGCTGGTGCTTCAACTCCCAAGGAGACTGCACAATTATTCCAGCTCTGGCTGCCGATCAGCAAGTAGATTTGGAGCGCTATGGAGTACGCAAATATCATGTGCGCGAACTTCAGGGCAATATTTGGATCTATATACCCGCAGTTGATCGCCCGGATGCCGCCCCGGCAACAGAGCCACCAAAAGTGCCTGGAGTGAGTGATGGTGCCTGTTATCAGGTGATGCAAATGCTGCCGTTTCCCTGCTACATCGACCATGCTGTAGTGGGTTTAATGGATCCGGCACATGTGCCTTTTGTCCATCGATCGTGGTGGTGGCGGACTGATAGTGTGCTGAATGATGAGATCAAAGCTTTTGATCCTTCCCCTTATGGTTTTACAATGCGTCGCCATAAATTGGAGCGATCGACTTTTTTCTATGATTTAATCGGCGGTACTCCAGAAGTAGAGATTTCTTTTCAGTTGCCCGGTGTCCGCTTCGAGGTAATTACTACCGAAAAACACACGGTGGTCAACCTGACGGTGATTACCCCAATTTCTGATGAACATACCGAAGTAACTTCGATGTTCTATACCACTCTGCCTTGGGCGGTGGTATTGAAGCCGGTGATCCTACCGTTTATTCGGACGTTCTTAGATCAAGATCGCCAGATGGTGATCAAGCAGCAAATTGGTCTGAAACATGATCCAATACTAATGCTGATAAAAGATGCTGATGCTCAGGCGCGGTGGTATTACCAAATTAAGAGTGAGTATGCTAAGTCGATCGACGAGAATCGGCCATTTAAAAACCCTGTGAAAGAGCAGGTCTTGCATTGGCGCAGTTAATAGCAAGTTTTATCAAAAAAATTGCAAATTCCCGATCGCCATGTTAATACTAGGGCGATCAATTTTTTGATGTCCTTAAGTCTTCAAGTATTTATACTTATTACTAAAAATATTAGGGATTAGTGATCAAGATCCCAAGAATTCAGCATATTACAAAATATAAATGGATATTGCACGCAATCAAAAAAACCAATTTAGCAGGTGATTGGCTTAGCTCAGTAGTTTCACTGATGTGCAACGAGTATTTTCGATTTTAAGTTTTGCTCGCAACCAATTACCCCATAGCTATTCATCATGAAACTCTTTTTGACTTGCGCATTGCTATTACCCATGATCATGTCATCTTCAATAGCAGCCAATGCCCAGAGCAATGATCCTCCAGTTCCGGTCAATATAGATACTCCCAAAGACCTTAGCGAACAGATCCAAAAGGTTAATGAACCAGAGAAGACAGCTACACCTGAAATGAAATTAATTGAGAAAAGCAAGCTGTATTTTGCTTTAGAAGATTGCCGCCGAGATGGACAAAATGTAACCTGCAATTTGCAATTTACTAATATAGATACCAAAGAACAATCAATTAATTTGTTCGCTGATTGCAGCCGCATTATTGATGGCTCCAAAGAATTTGGTGGATTCAATGCCCAAATCGATCACAGCAGCTCAGCAACTCTCAGCATTGGAGTGGCTAAAAAAGGCTTTATTACTTTCCAGAATGTTGCCGCCAACACCAGTAGTTCAACTGCATTAGAAATTGCTTACGATACGATCGATGGTGGCGGCACAGTTAGGTTTAGCAATATTGATATTCATTAATCTTAGCTGTTCTTAAAGACTGCTTTGAGCACCACATCATTAAAGTCTCGATCGCCACCACCCACTAAATCCTCGAAGCCAAAAGTGTTGTCTCCTAGCAGTCGCACATGATCTGTGGTGTCGGCATTGCCGACTGTATATGATGTGTAAACATTGCTGAAATTGCCATTGAGGGTGCCGGGGTTAGCGTTGGCAATTAGGAACGGTGCATAGATTGCACCGCCTCGTAGCACAGCATCGATCGATGCTGTTTGACCATTGGCTACGGCCAAATCTACTCCCGCAATCCGGTTTTGCACCACGGCGGCCTGATAGCCCGCTTCGCCCGGTCTAATTTTGGCACCAGTAATACTAGTAACCGTTCCTTGCGCATCCTCAATTTGATAAAAGCCCACTGTATCGTTGAAAGCAGCTTCGCGCTTGACCGTGAACGTTACCTGAACATCTCTACCGGTGAAAGAACTCAAATCTAACAGCTCACTTTCTCGATCGCCTTGAATGCTGGCTACTAAATTTTGATTATTTAAAGGAGTATTTTGCAGTTGCAGATTTAAAATCAGGTCATCAGCAACCGTTGCACTGCCCTGCTCCCACTTCAGACGATAGCTGCCATTGGTTTCGGTTATGACCTCTAAAGCTTTTCTGCCAGACGGGTTAGCTTGATCTAATGAGAACACCACATTACTAAAATCATTTTTTTGCAAGGCGGCATCTACTGTGCCATTTTGGACTAGATAAAAGCCCAGCCGATCGCCAGCGCTTAACTGTAGTTGACGAGAAATATCGGCAGTACTCAGCAAATTATCAGCTAAGCTACTAAAAATTACTTGGCCACTTTGCAGCGTCGTGCGGGCAAAGCCTGCGGCATTAGCCGCAATGCCTCTGACTGTATTAGCTCCATCAATTTTAAAGAAGCCTACTTCGCTTACTTGCTTAGTCTGATTAGCTACCAAAGAAAAGCTAGCAATCGCCGTACCAGCACCGGTAATCTGCACAATGTTATTGGCATCGGTACTCAAGCCAACCGGTGTATTTGCAACTCCTGGCGCACCCGGATCTTGAATTTCGCCATTGGCAGTCAGATCGCTATCGCCCCGTAGACCATCCACAAAATGCACTACGGCTTTATCGGTAAGGCCGTCACCGTTGGTATCAAACAACTCTGCGCCAGTTTGGCCGTCGTACAAAAACTCATAGGCATGGGGCGTAAGATTATCTGCCGTGGCTCCAAACATCAGATAGGTATTGTATTGACGATTTTGATCGGCTCTGGCAATTAGGTATTCCACTGTAGTGCTAGCACCATTACTTAAACCAGTGACTTTGAACTCGATCGGGTTGGCCAAAGAAGTCAGATTTGCGGTGGTAATAGGGTTAGCTAGTGAGCGTAAGCCGCTGATTTTTGCTCCGGCTTTGGCGATAATAGTAGCAATGCTATTAACATTGACACCACCCAGATTCAAAAGCGAAGTCACATTTTCTTGCAAACTATCAAGAATGCCATCTAAGTTACCATCGCCGCCATTGGGAGCAAGATCCTCAATGTTATCATCCACTCCGTCTTGATCGGGAGCCGGGTTGACAACAGTGACACCTATCGGAGCAATAAACCCACTGGCATTAATAGTGGCACCGCGATTGAAGCCCACAAATTGAATGTTGTTGAGCTGCGCAGCAGTCAATCCGTTGGCATTATTGCCAAAGCGAATGGTTTCACCACTGGTACTAGACCAATTTTCGATCGACAGTACTCCAGTCCAATTTGCGGTGCTGCTGTTACCAAAGGCCAATTTGCTGCTGCCGTTGCCTAAATTGATAGTGGAATTATTAGTGACTTGCAGTCGATCGAGGGTTTCATTAAAACCATTCACGTTCAAGGTGCCACCATTGAGAGTCAGGTCAGCAGCGTTGTTAATTTGCTCATTATTACCGAGTTGTAAAGTACCGCTATTAACCGAGATAGGTGCATTGTTTAAAGCTTCGGTATTGGGAGCTTTAGCCAAGAGTAAGACACCGCCATTGATGGTGGTACTACCAATGAAAGTAGTAGGAGTATTGCCATTGATGGTCAGGGTACTGCTGCCAGATTTCAGCAGCGCCAGAATATTAAAATCTAAGGTGGCATTATCAGTTAGGGCGATCGGGGCAGATATGTTCAGTTGGCCGCCGGGGGACTGGAGCAAGATCGGGTCACGG
Source organism: Synechococcales cyanobacterium (assembly GCA_043721015.1). Lineage (GTDB taxonomy): Bacteria > Cyanobacteriota > Cyanobacteriia > Cyanobacteriales > Chamaesiphonaceae > JAAFHZ01. Next base: position 14,020 of record JAYSRP010000100.1, read on the forward strand.
AAGGTCACACTAGCACTGATCTCGATGTTGCCGGTGCCGCTGGCGCGCCCAATAATTATTCGACTAAAACCATCGGCGATCGCTGCTAGGTCAGTGGGAGTGATATCTAAGATGTCGGCACTGTTACTGTCGGCACCGCCAATTTGAATCGCCTGATTGAGTCTATCTGGCTGCAAGGTGATATTTTTGCCTGGAACAGTAACCGAATTAGCACCGCCTACTAAATTGATTTCATCGCCTACTAAGTTGATGTTGTTTGGATTAACTGCAAAAATACCATTGGTAAGATTGTTGACGGCTCCCACATCTAAGTTAGTAGTGCCAATAAAGTTCAAGCCATTTTCTGGTGGCAAGACAACGACACTACGCAGTTGACCGGCTAAAACGTTAACTCCATCGGTTACGCCGTAAGTAATATCGATTTGGCCACTAAAATTTGCGGTGGGGGTAAGAGTAAAAGTACCATCGTTGTTATTGACAGTAGTGCCATTGCTAGCAGCTAGGTTAACCACATTTAGCGGATCGTTTTCTACGTCAGTGAAGCCAGTTAAGAAGGTAGACCGGGGGATTTTGATGGGGGTGTTTTGAGCGGTGTTACCGATCGGGATAATTGGCGCACCCGTAGGTGGTTCGTTGATATCAGTAACAATTAAAGTGAAGTTGTTGGTTACATCAGGGGTGGTGCCAACCGTTACATCATCAACGGTAACAACTAAGTTGTAAGTGGTTTTAGTCTCAAAATCTAAAGCTATCCCAGATCTTAAGAAAAGAGCTGTGCCAATTAATTCAAAGCTATTAGCATCTGCACCACTCAGGCTCAGGGTATTGACCCCTAGCTGATCATCGGTGATGGCGATATCAGCTAATTTAATTGGAGTAGTAGTGTTGGTGTTTTCGGCGATTAAGAATCTATTATTAGTGACGTTCCCATTAAAGGCGATCGCTGTAGGTGGCAAATTTGTGACATTCACCACTGGTTCTATGATGTTGCCAGTTAAGGTTTTCAGAGTACCGATGACATAGCTTGGATTTCCATAGCCAGCACCAAGTAGAGTTATATCTACTGTCTCATTGGGTTCCAACAGGTTATCAGATACAGGTGTAAGTGAGAGAACTGCGGTATTAGAATTCGCCTCAAAAATGATTGTCCCAGTGTTTGTCGTAAAATTAGCTGCTCCGGTTTGCAGGTAATCAGCACTAAATCTTGCGGTGCCACCGACTCGGTAGTTTACTGATAACGGCTGTGTATTGGATATACCGCTACGAGTAAAAGTATAAAGTAAGCTTGTCGTGCCGTTTTCGTTAACACTAGTTGGCTCCAGTCGGACATTTACAGTAGGAATCGCGTTAACAGTAACATCGCTAATAATTCCAGTGATTGCATCAGGGGTACTAATATTATAGCTACGACCACCGCCAGTGATTGAGTCATTGCGACTAGCTACTAGTCTCAGTGTGACGTTTTCGTCTGTTTCGGCGATCGAATCTGCTGTGGGGTCAACAATCACTGTAGCTGTATCTGAACCAACCGCAAAATTAACTGTTCCTACATTAAAAGTAACTGTTCTAGATGCTGATGAGATGCTTCCTAACGAATTAGCACCGGTAACAATGTAGTCAGTACCAAATGTAGCATTGCCACCAAAGTCATAATCTACTCGTAATGCTTCAGTGGTCGAACCAGTACGAGTGAAAGTGTAAACCAGATTTGCCGTACCATCTTCGGTAACTTGGTTAGGGCTAACAGCTAAGCTAATGTTATTTAAGGCAGTATCTTGATCTAAGATCGTACCAGTCACCGCAGCATTAGAACCCACTGTATACTGTCCGCTCCCAGCAGGGATTAAGGTAAGCGTGACCGTTTCATCTGCTTCTACCAAGGTATCTGGGATTGGATCGACAAAAACAGTAGCTGTATTAGACCCGACGCTAAAAGTAACTGTTGCAGTTGCACCGACAAAAGAAGAATTTAAAGTGTAGTCGTTGCTAGAATTTGCTGTCCCACCCACGCTGTAAGTTGCAGTCAGCGAATTTCCGGTCGAGTCGGTACGGGTAAAAGTGTAAACCAGATTCGCTGTGCCATCTTCGTTAACACTAGCTGGATTCACCGCGAGGCTGACAACGGGTGGAGTTACAACGATGATAGGTGGTACATCCACAATTATGCCAGCAGCACTGCTATTGCTGCCGATCGTGTAGGCTGAGCTACCAACCAAATTCAATGTAACTGTTTCATCGGGTTCTACTATGACATCAGTAGCAGGAGTGATTGCCAGAGTTGCAGTGGCAGAATTAGCAGCAAAAGTGATGCTGCCTGTAGTACCAGTAAAACTATTAGCTCCAAATTGATTGTAGTCAGCAGTAAATGCCGCTGTGCCACTGATGTTGTAATCGATCGTTAAAGGCTGGGTAGTTAAGCCTGTCCGAGTAAACAGATAAACCAAATTCTGTCCACCTTCCAAAACACTAGCAGGTGAAAGAGTAACCTCAATAACCGGCAATGAAGCACTAGCCTCAGCGATTATGCCAGTCACAGCACTGGAAATACCAGATATGTATCGTCCATATCCAAAACCGATACCGGAAGGCAGCAACTCCAAAGAAACCGTTTCATCTCCTTCTAGCAAAGTATCTGGAGTAGGATCAACTCGAACAGTAAAGGTGCTCGCACCAGGTGCAAAATCAAAAGTTTTAACGTTAATGTCGTTGGGGTCAGTAGTAGAAGTACCCAACGTACTGTAGTCAGTATCATTGATCGCGGTGCCTGTAATTTGATAACGCACATTCAGAAATTTATCAATTCCACCAATACGAGTGAAAGTATAAGAAAGGTTGTCGGTACTGCCTTCATTCACACTGACTCGGTTCAAGGCCAAATTGACAGTTGAGATAATCGGAACATCTGCAATAAACCCATTTGCAGAACTATTATTGCCGATCGCATAAGTTTGGCTATCTGCTAAGGTCAAAGAGATAGATTCAGTTGATTCATTGATCTCATCTATGAGAGAGGTGATTTCTAGTCTAGCAGTGCTAGAACCAGCCGCAAAAACGATACTGCCCGCTGTGCCATTAAAGCTGCTA
>JAYSRP010000101.1:0-17019 GCA_043721015.1 Synechococcales cyanobacterium
CCATGGCATTCCAATACTTTGAAACAACTGTTGCTTGAGAATTATGGCTCGATTTGGCATAGTAGAAGGTGATATTATTTTGGTCTGTGAAGCAATGATGTATATCAGGCTTTACAGCTTTTTTCTATCTCCTTATTTCAGTGCCATTGAGCCAGTGGTTGGTAAGGTGGTGCCGGGAGTGACCGATCGCATTACCAAAAAAGATTTAATTGCGATGGATGCAATAGGTTGGGACTTAAAAGATACAGCTAATAATATTTCTGAGGCTGCCAAGAAAAATAAAAAGCCTCCGGCCGCTGGAATTAAAGAAGACAAGTTACTGGCAAAAAACTACATAGCAAGTGCCGGTGACGATAGCATTGTTCTGGATGTAGGTAACAGTACTACCGTCTATGGTGATGCTGGCTATGATGTGATTCAGGGCAGTAGCCTCAAAGACATCTTTTACGGCGGCACCGAGGATGACCAGATTTTTGGTGGCTTGGGTAATGACAGCTTGTATGGAGGAATTGGTGACGACCTAGTGCAGGGCAACGAAGGTGACGATTTTATGCAGGGTAATGAAGGCTTAGATATATTAGACGGTGGAGACGGTAACGACTCTGTTTCTGGCGGAGCCGATGATGATGTGGTGGCTGGTAATAATGGAAATGATACCCTGTTGGGTGGAGAAGGTAATGACATTTTGGATGGAGGGCTAGGTGCCGACGTTTTGGATGGCGGTAATGGTGATGATAACTATGTGATTGATAACGCTTTAGATGTAATCGTTAATGAAACCGCTACCAGTGGATATGACGCAGTTTCGGCAGAGGTGTCTTTTAACCTGCCCAATGAGATTGAGAACTTAGTGCTGACTGGACTTGGTAATACGACTGGAGCCGGTAACTCCCTAAACAATATTTTGGTAGGCAACGCCCAGAAAAATATTTTGAATGGAGCCGCTGGAGATGACACATTGGATGGCTCTGGCGGCGATGATCAGATCTACGGCGAAGTAGGTAATGACAGCCTTAGCGGTGGCAGTGGCAATGATCGAATAAATGGTAATCAGGGTAACGATCGCCTGGCCGGAGGCATTGGTAATGATGCTCTATGGGGAGACAGCGGTAATGACCTATTACAAGGAGATGAGGGCGTAGACACTTTGGTGGGCGGTGATGGTAATGACACCTTAGAAGGAGGAGCTGATCGAGATGAAATCTATGGTGATGGCGGTAATGATGCTATTAGCGGTGGCGCAGGAAAAGATCAGATCAATGGCAATGATGGCAACGACATTATTTCTGGCGGTGCAGATCAAGATCTAGTTTTTGCCGATGGCGGTAATGATTTGGTGCAGGGTGATGCCGGTGATGATCGTATTTACGGTGGTGATGGTGAAGATACGCTGGTTGGTGGTGAGGGTCAAGATATTTTAACGGGAGGCGGTGGTAGCGATCGTTTTCGGTTTGGCAGCCCTAACTTGGGTGTCGATAACATCATTGACTATCAATCTGGAACAGACAAAATTGAGATCCGGCTCAGCAGTTTTAGCGCCATTAAAACTGCTGCCGGTTTACCAATTAAGGAATTTAGCGCGGTTTTTGATGATCGGGCTGCTGAATTGAGTGAGAGCATCCTAGTATTTAGCCGTAGCAGTGGCAAGCTTTTTTATAACCAAAATGGGGCAAATGCCGGATTAGGATCAGGGAGTGAGTTGGCTGTATTTAACAGCGGAGTACTGCTCCAGGCTAGCGACCTCATTGGAATGTAAAACCAAGCGCAATGTTGTTTGGCCGTGACTTTAATTTACCTTTGGGTCTTAGCCACTGAGATTGCAATCGTTGTCTGCATACTGTCCGTTCAAAAAAAGACCGATCGAGGTTTGACAGGGTAGTACGATGTCTGCTACCTTGATAATTTGCCCACAGTTGGAAACTCCCATCGGAGCTGTCAATTTTGTAACCTATGCCAACCATTCAACAGCTCATTCGTAAAGCCCGCGAAGACTATGTAATTAAAACAAAGTCTCCGGCCTTAAAACAGTGCCCCCAACGCCGTGGCGTTTGCACTCGTGTGTATACCACCACCCCCAAGAAGCCTAACTCTGCCCTGCGCAAAGTAGCTCGGGTGCGCCTAACTTCTGGTTTTGAAGTTACTGCTTATATTCCTGGTATCGGCCATAACCTGCAAGAGCACTCGGTTGTCATGATTCGGGGCGGACGGGTAAAAGATTTACCTGGTGTGAGATATCACATTATCCGTGGCACCTTAGATACTTCCGGAGTGAAGGATCGCAAGCAAGGTCGCTCCAAGTATGGAGCTAAGAGACCTAAAGTTGCTGCTAAGTAAAACTTGAATTGAGTACCCATGCTGAGGGTGCCATCGATGTTTTGCTTTCACAACTCCAAACATTTCCAGCGGATTGCCCCCAACCTGTTCGCTAGGGAGCCATTTAACCTTCTTCAGCCCTATCGATCGTAATTTTTTATGTCTCGTCGTACCACAGTCCCCAAAAGACCCGTCCCCCCAGACTCCGTCTATAACAGTCGCTTAGTCAGCATGATGGTTAGAAGAATCATGTACAGCGGCAAAAAGTCAATAGCCCTAAACATTGTGTATGACGCAATGAAGCTGATCGAAGAGCGCACCGGCACCGAGCCACTAGAGACTTTTGAAAAAGCCGTGCGTAACACCACTCCTTTGGTAGAAGTCAAAGGTCGGCGGGTCGGCGGGGCTACTTATCAAGTGCCCATGGAAGTGCGTCCCGATCGAGGCACGGCCTTGGCAATGCGCTGGTTAATCAACTATTCTCGCACTAGAGCTGGTAAGAGTATGTCGATTAAATTGGCTAACGAGCTAATGGATGCGGCCAACGAAACCGGCAGCGCGATTCGCAAGCGGGAAGAAGTTCACCGGATGGCTGATGCCAATAAGGCATTTGCTCATTACCGTTACTAAATTTTGGCAAAGGTGGCTAGCAATAGCTCAGTTCACCTCCACCAAAAAAGTCCGAAAAAATTGTTTCTCTGGAACAATCGATCATTGTTGCAGCTCCAAATCATCTTGGGCGACCGAGATTTTCTAAAGCGTATACAATTGCAAAGGCATCAATATTATTTTAAGGACACAACACCTCAGGAGGTCATCGTGCCACGTACCGTCCCGTTTGAAAAAATACGCAACATCGGGATTGCAGCCCACATCGATGCGGGTAAAACCACCACTACCGAGCGGATTCTTTACTACTCTGGCGTAGTTCACAAAATTGGTGAAGTACACGATGGTAACGCTACCACCGACTGGATGCCGCAAGAGCAAGAGCGCGGAATCACTATTACCGCTGCTGCAATCAGTACTAGCTGGAAAGATCACAAGATCAATATCATTGATACTCCTGGGCACGTAGACTTTACCATTGAGGTAGAGCGCTCTATGCGAGTACTTGATGGCGTGATTGCAGTATTCTGCTCGGTAGGCGGTGTGCAGCCCCAGTCGGAGACGGTATGGCGGCAGGCCAATCGCTACAGCGTGCCTCGGATTGTGTTTGTAAACAAGATGGATCGCACTGGTGCGAACTTCTACAAAGTTTATGAGCAGGTTTGCGATCGGTTGAAATCTAATGCTGTCCCAGTCCAGATTCCGATCGGCGCTGAAGCTGAATTTGAAGGTGTTGTCGATCTAGTAACCATGCGCGCTTTCATTCACAAAGATGACAAGGGTGAAGTGGTAGAAGAAGTAGACATTCCTGCTGATCTACTTGAAAAGGCAGTAGAGTTTCGCCTGAAATTGGTAGAAGCAGCCGCTGAAACTAATGATGTCCTGATGGAGAAATACCTAGAAGGTGGCGATCTCAGTCAAGACGAAATCAAGCTAGCTCTGCGTAAGGGCACAGTTACTGGTGCAATTGTGCCGATGTTCTGCGGCTCAGCCTTCAAGAACAAAGGTGTACAGCAGTTATTAGATGGCGTACTAGATTACCTACCATCTCCAAATGAAGTACCAGCAATTCAAGGCCAGCTCTTAGATGGCACTCCAGTAGAGCGTCATGCTGATGACGACGAGCCGTTGGCAGCTCTGGCTTTCAAAATCATGTCTGACAAGTATGGTCGTCTGACTTTTGTACGCATCTATTCGGGCGTACTCAAAACTGGCACCTACGTGTTGAATTCAGCCAAAGGCAAGCGGGAAAGAGTTTCTCGTTTGGTAATCCTCAAAGCTAATGATCGGGAAGATGTGGATGAGCTGCGAGCCGGTGACTTAGGTGCAGTCTTGGGGCTGAAAGACACCTTTACTGGTGACACCATCTGTGATGAAGACAACCCAGTGATTCTGGAGTCGTTGTTTATTCCTGAACCCGTAATTTCGTTGGCAGTAGAACCTAAGACTAAGCAAGATATGGAGAAGCTTTCCAAAGCCCTCCAAGCTCTGTCGGAAGAAGATCCTACTTTCCGGGTACAGACCAACCCAGAAACCAACCAAACCGTAATTGCGGGCATGGGTGAATTGCACCTAGAAATCTTGGTAGACCGGATGATGCGGGAATTTAAGGTAGAAGCGAATATTGGTGCGCCGCAGGTGGCCTATCGTGAAACTATCCGCAAGCCGATCAAGATGGAAGGCAAGTACATCAAACAGAGTGGTGGTAACGGTAACTATGGTCACGTAGTCATCGAAGTCACTCCTGGCGATCCTGGTAGCGGTCTAGAGTTTGTCTCCAAGATCGTCGGTGGTTCGGTGCCCAAGCAATACATCAACCCGATCGAGCAAGGGATCCGCGAGAGCTGTGAGTCGGGCATTTTGGCAGGGTATCCAGTAATTGACCTCAAGGTCACACTGATTGATGGCTCCTACCACGATGTAGACTCTAACGAAATGGCCTTTAAAATTGCCAGCTCGATCGCCATTAAAGATGCCGTCATGAAGGCCAACCCAGTTTTACTGGAACCCAGCATGAAAGTAGAAGTAGAAGTACCCGAAGACTACATTGGTAACGTCATCGGCGACCTCAACTCTAGGCGTGGTCAGGTAGAAGGCCAAGACTCCGGTCAAGGCATTGCCAAAGTAATGGCCAAGGTGCCCCTAGCGGAAATGTTTGGCTATGCCACCACCATCCGCTCCAACACCCAAGGTCGCGGTATTTTCTCGATGGAGTTTAGTCACTACGAGGAAGTCCCCCGCAACGTTGCTGAAACTATCGTCGCCAAGAGCAAAGGCGGCAAGTAGGCAGCAGAATCCAGCCAAAGAGTCTTGATAAAGACCCTTTGGCTGCTAATATCAACCCGAGGAACATAAGGAATTAGTTACATGGCACGCGCTAAATTTGAACGGAATAAACCACACGTCAACATTGGTACCATTGGTCACGTAGATCATGGCAAAACCACTTTGACTGCTGCAATCACTATGTCTTTGGCAGCAAATGGTCAGGCACTGGCTCGCAAGTATGATGAAATTGATGCAGCTCCAGAAGAAAAGGCGCGTGGTATTACCATCAACACCGCCCACGTAGAGTACGAAACTGATGCCCGTCACTACGCTCACGTAGACTGTCCTGGGCACGCTGACTATGTTAAAAACATGATCACCGGCGCAGCCCAAATGGATGGCGGCATCTTGGTAGTATCGGCGGCTGATGGTCCCATGCCCCAAACTCGTGAGCACATCTTGCTAGCAAAGCAAGTAGGCGTACCTAACCTGGTAATCTTTTTGAACAAAAAAGATCAGGTTGATGACGATGAATTGCTTGAGCTAGTAGAAATGGAAGTACGCGAACTGCTAACTTCTTACGACTTTGACGGCGACAATATTCCGATCATTGCTGGTTCGGCATTGAAAGCAGTAGAGCAAATGACTGCTAACCCTAAAACCAAAAAAGGCGAAAACGAGTGGGTAGATAAAATCTACGACTTGATGGCTGCTGTAGATAGCTTTATCCCTACTCCGGAACGGGAAGTTGATAAGCCTTTCTTGATGGCAATTGAGGATGTATTCTCGATTACTGGTCGTGGGACTGTAGCCACCGGCAGAATCGAACGTGGCATCGTGAAGGTGCAGGATGAAGTGGAAATTATCGGTCTGAAAGATGTCCGTAAAACCACCATTACCGGCATCGAAATGTTCAAGAAATCTCTTGATCAAGGGATGGCTGGCGACAACGCTGGTGTACTAATGCGCGGTATTCAAAAAACCGACATTGAGCGCGGCATGGTAATTGCTAAGCCCGGTACCATCAAACCTCACACTGAATTTGAAGGTGAAGTATATGTGCTTACCGACAAAGAAGGTGGTCGTAAGACTCCGTTTTTTCCTGGCTATCGCCCCCAGTTCTATGTGCGTACCACTGACGTAACTGGCGACATCAAAGCATTTACTGCTGATGATGGCTCCGCTGCCGAAATGGTCATGCCTGGAGACCGGGTTAAAATGACTGTACAGTTAATTTGCCCAGTAGCGATCGAGCAGGGCATGCGCTTTGCGATTCGTGAAGGTGGTAGAACTATCGGATCTGGCGTAGTTTCCAAGATTCTTAAGTAGATCGACCGATCAACCCAGACAGGGGTGAGTCAGCTCACCTCTGTCTTTTTCTCTCTTTTTTTATTCCTGTACCTCAACAACCAAAAATATTATGGCTACTGTCACCCAGCAAAAAATCCGCATCCGTCTCAAAGCTTTCGATCGGCGCTTATTAGACACTTCCTGTGACAAGATTGTCGAGACTGCCAGCCGCACCGATGCTACTGCTGTCGGTCCGATTCCTTTACCTACTCGCCGTAAAATATTTTGCGTACTCAGATCGCCCCACGTAGACAAAGATTCGCGGGAGCATTTTGAAACTCGCACCCATCGTCGCATTATCGACATATATCAACCTTCTTCTAAGACGATCGATGCCTTAATGAAATTAGATTTACCGGCTGGGGTAGACATTGAAGTGAAGCTATAATTCATGATGAAGCGCCCTCAATAGGGCGCTTTTCTAATATATATTGCTCTGTGAAAAAGAAAAAAATTCCTGTAGAATAGGTCGCAGCTAGTCAATCTATATACTCAGTCACAATTAGTTCTTTAAAACCATGGAAATTAGTCTGACTTGGCAAGATCCTGTTACCGGCGAGACTCGCACCCCGGTACTGAGTACCCCGATCGCCATTGGACGCGATTTTTCGCAGTTGCCCCGCCGCATTGGTGGTAAGCGAGTATCACGGATTCGGTTGGATGACGGCGAAGTTTCGCGGATCCATGTTTTTCTGGACGAAGAAAATGGCCTGTTGGTGGCGATCGACCATGACAGCAGCAATGGAATTGAAATCAATGGCAATAAGCAGTTGCGGGGCTATCTGAATCCTGGTGATCAGCTAAGCGTGGCCGGTTATGTGATGACCATTACCAATATCGGTGCAGCTACCAACAGCTCTAAAATACTATTTCAGCCGGTTACTGACGTTGAAGGTCTACCCACTATCCCCAGTGCCAGTCGTAAGTCTCCAGAATTTTCGCGGTAAAGTGCAAGATGATAATGCCCCAGACCATTAGGGTATACTTGGCGGTGGTGCGATGGTGGTGTTCAAAAACTCATGCAAATTAGCCTTACCTGGAAAGATCCAGTTACCGGAGAGCTGCGCAGCCCGGTACTCAACACCCCGATCGCGATCGGGCGGGAGTTTTCGCAGTTACCCAGCGAAATCGCCGAGCGGCGAGTGTCACGAGTGCAGCTCACTGACGGGCAGATTTCGCGCTTTCATGTGCTGTTAGATGAAGAAAACGGCCTGTTGTTAGTCACCGATAATCAGAGCATCAATGGGATTGAGATCAATGGTGTTAAGCAGTTGCGAGGCTATTTAAAGGCTGGCGATCGGCTAGGAATTGGCAGCTATGTTTTGACCATTTTGGAGGTCGGTTCAGCTTCCAACAGCTCTAAAATTCTGTTTAACCCGGTCACGAATGTTCCTGACCCATACATCACCAGACCGGGCAATGACAATCAGCAGAATGCTTTTTTGCCCCAAATTTTTTATCAACAGCAAGTCAGCATTGATGATATTCATGCCACTGGTCTGAAAGTAGAAACCGTAGAATATGGCACCGTCGGCGGTGGTTTTGGCAGTTTTGCTTGCGTAGACTTGTTGCGGATCGCTGGGGTGAAAGCTACGAGCATCGCCGTACTCAGCCCAGAAAAATCGGTTCATGGCCGCTATCGCCAACTTTGCTTAAATGCCCATGTTTCCGATCGAGAGCGTCTGCGCTCCCAGTCAGATGCTTGTCCTGATAATATTTGGGGCTTTCCTAGCTATGGTTTGCGAGAAGCCCTGCGCAAGCTGGGGCGTGGTCAGTTTATGCCCGGTCTGCAAATTTTGTGGCAGCTCTTGGCTGAGCCACTATTAGAAAATTCCTATGGCCCGGTTGATGAGCAGGTGTTACAGGCAGTCGATCGAGAAGCTGCCCGCATTGGCTGGCAAAAAATGCTGCGCTATGCCATGGTGCAAACCATTCGCCAAACTACTGATGGTCGCTATGCTTTGCTATATAACCAGGGTGATAGCTATGCCATTTTGATCACCCGCTATCTGCATTTAGCCACCGGCTATCCGGCTGTGGAGTTTCTGCCCGATCTGCAAGATTATCGCCAGCGCACTAAAGATTTTCAGTTAGTAGTCAATGCCTACGAACCCCATGATCATATTTATGAGCAGTTGGGTAATAGAGGCGGTACAGTGCTACTGCGCGGCTCTGGGACAATTGCCTGTCGGGTATTACAGCGCATCTATCGGGTGCGTCGCAATCATCCTCAGCAGCAAATCAAAGTAATCCATCTCTGGCCGCAGGTTACTGAAAGCGATCGCAGCAGCGGCGTAGCCCAGCGGCCAGTGAATCTGAATTACCAAATTCAAGCCTTTGAATGGCCAAAAGCCTGTTGGGGCGGAGAATATAAAATGCGCCTAGCAATGGCCACCACCGAGCAACAGCAGCAGTTTTTGTTAGGCTGGGAAGGAGCCACTATTCCCCAACGCCGAGATTGGCAAAAAATGTTGGTGGGTGGCATTAGCAAAGGCTGGTATCAACAAATTATTGGTCAGGTGCAGTTGGTGAAGCCTCAGTCACCGGGCTTAGCGGTAATGCTGCAAGGGGAGCCTCATCAGGTCGCTGCTGACTATATTATCGATGCTACCGGTCTAGCTGGCTCGGTGATGGATAGTAAGTTATTGGCCGACTTAGTGCAGCAATATCAGGTAGCTCTCAATCCGGGTGGTCAATTTATGGTGGGTGAAGACTTTGCGATCGATCAGCTCAGCAGCGATACCGGCAGAGTTTATGGCTGCGGTATCATCACGGCAGGTAATGGCTATGCCCCAGTAGATAGCTTTCTGGGGCTGCAATATGCGGCTTTGGCGGCGGTGTGTGATATGACCGATCGAGGTGCCCCAGGTCTTAAAAAATTAACTGGGTTGCAGTCAGCAGCTCAGTGGTGGCGGTGGATGACCAACAAGCCCCCCAATTAAATCAAAGCGGCTGGCTCAATATCTAGATCAGTGCTTTCTGGTGAATCGAACAACACCGTTGTCATGTAACGCTCTGCCCACTCATTGCCAAAGGCTTTTTCCAAGACCCGCCGAGTTTTATCGTTTTGCTGTTGTTTGTCACAGTAATAATCTTGCGCTGCCACAATCTCGGCTTTCTCTTGGGGTGTTACTGGCTGAGCCTGCACTGCTAACTGACAATGCACGGTCAAAAAACCAGTAACTCTTTCCAGAAACCAAGCTTCTTCTTGGGGATTGCCAGGGCGAACAAAAAAGCAAAAGTCTGAAAAAATATCTGCCCAGTCTGGTAAATCGCGGGGCTGGCTAAATTCCCGCTGGGGTAATGCCGCTAAAGCTTGACTGTAAGTATCTGGGAGTACCCGCTGCTCATTGAGCGGTGAGAGATCGGCGATCGCCGCACTGATCCCATTCTTTCCACCGACAATATCTGCCCCAAACATGGGCAATGCGTATTCTGGTCGCGGAAACATCACACAGTGCAAAATATCTAAGTTGCTGCCCACCTGGGCTAGCTCTAGGTGCAGCTTGCGAAACTGGGGGGTTTGGTAACAGCGGTTTTCGATAATTAGTCTTTCGCCCTCTAGCTTGCCTTCTACATAGCCCAAATCTGCCGGTAAATAGTACGGCGAAAGATCTAAAAATTTACCCCAGACCTGTTCGATCGCATCAGCGAGCTGGCGAATTAAGAGCTGTTGGCGGTGGCGGATCGATGTGGGGTTTTGGTCAGACATTGGTGGCGCAGACGGTGAGTGGGCGGGGCTGGTAGTAAACCCAACGAAGCACAAGTATACAAAAAGTTGTGTGGAATCAGTATCTAGACTCCACACAACTTTACCATTCGGGGTTGGAAATTAATACAACTGTTCTTCTTGGTGTGTTTCGATTGTACAGTCAGACTTAGGATAAGCCACACAGGTCAATACGAAGCCAGCTTCAATTTGATCGTCGTCTAAGAAAGACTGATCAGATTGGTCAATATCACCGCTGGTGATTTTGCCTGCGCAGGTGGAGCAAGCTCCAGCACGACAGGAGTAAGGCAGGTCAAGACCTTGCTCTTCGGCTGCGTCTAAAATATAGGTGTCATCAGCCACTTCAATAGTTTGATTTAGCCCTTCAGCTTCACTGATTAATGTGACCTTATAGGTTGCCATGTTTTAATCCCTCTCTAAAAAATTGCGAAAATTTATTCTCCAAAATCCCACCATTTCAAAATGCAGTAATGCATTGATAATGAAGTATGGTGGTGGCACTGCTAGATCAAGCAATCCGCTGTGCGCAGTAGGCACTGCTTCAAGCAAGGTAAGCTAGGGTCGTGCCAACCCTATTTGAATACTAAGGGAAAAAATCACATTTGCAACTGTTATCTTGCTTTATGTTGAACGGTATTCATAATCAGATTGGCCAAATCTATCCTGATTACTTATCGATGCTGGGAGATTTTGCTAAATACCATCTTTTCTCAGACCACTGCCGCGCTCTTTATTGACCAAAATCCAGACTAAAGTTCCATGAAAATTCTAGTACTAACTTGGGAATTCCCCCCGCGCTTGGTGGGTGGCATTGCACGACATTGTGCAGAGTTGTATCCTGAGATTGTGCGGATGGGGCATGAGGTGCATGTGGTAACAGTGGCTTTTGGGACGGAGCCGCAGCATAAAGTAGTCGGTGGTATTCATGTGCATCGAGTAGATGATCCGGGAGTGCCCGATCCATTTTTGCCTTGGGTGCGTGATCTCAATTGCAACTTGTTGGAATATTGTCATCAGTTATTAGCTAAGAATTCTACTGGGACTTCTTTTGATCTGATCCATGCCCACGATTGGCTGGTGGCGACAGCGGCCATCACCTTGCAAACCAAGACTGGTTTACCATTAGTATCTACCATTCACGCCACTGAGTTTGGTCGCCACAATGGAATTCGTGGTGATGATAGCACTGAAATTTTTAACGAAGAGCGCCAGTTGACCGATCGATCCTCAGAAGTGATTGTGTGCAGTAATTATATGCAACGAGAGGTGCGGGACGTACTGGGAAGGGACTGTAGCCATATTATCTATAACGGCATTAACCCAGAGAAAAAACAGCGCCCTAAAAACTTCGATTTTTGGCAGCTCCGCCGCACTTATGCTGCCGATCATGAAAAAATAATTTATTATGTGGGGCGAATGACCCCGGAAAAAGGCATATTTTTGCTACTAGATGCTGCTTCGATCGTGCTCTGGGAAATGGAAGGAGCGGTGAAGCTGGTGTTTATTGGGAAAGGCGATGGCAATATTGAGGCATTGAAACGCAAAGCCACAGATTTAGGCATTGGCGAAAAGTGCTATTTCACCGGCTTTATGTCTGACCAGGATCTAGATAAGTTCCAAACGGTCGCCGACTGCGCGGTGTTCCCTAGTCTATATGAGCCTTTTGGCATTGTGGCGCTAGAAAGCTTTGCTTCTCATGTGCCGGTGGTGGTTTCCGATGCTGGTGGTTTGCCAGAGGTAGTGCGCCATTCGCAAACTGGGATTGTGACTTGGAAGAATAATTCAGATTCTTTGGCTTGGGGTATTTTGGAGGTGCTGCGTAATCCCAGCTATTCTAAATGGCTTACTGATAATGCTTATTCAGAACTCAGTCAGCGTTTCTATTGGCCAAATTTGGCTACCCAGACTTTGACGGTCTATGAGATAGCGGTGCTGAATGGCTAGTCTAAGCGAATTTTTGCCATTGTTGAGGCGGCGGGGTTAAAAATTCGTAAGCACCAGCGGGCGCTCCAGCGGCTGCGGTGATCACAATATCGAAGGAGAGTGATACACGCAATTCTTCAGTCTCATTTGTAGTTACTTCATGTCGCTGCATGGCAGGGAACAGCATTAATCTTCCTTCTGCTGGCGGATAAGATACTTGTAGTTGATTTAAATAGTTATCTTCATCAATAATCGCGGTGTTTTCGCTGCCTAAGCCGGGACAGACTTCGTTGACTCGAGCGGTGTCGATAAATACCAGGCTACCTGGGTCGATTGCTTCTGATTCGGGGATAGCGATGTAGTAAACAGCGCTAATATGGGCGGTATTATGACTGTGAGCACCAACCGATTGGCGAGGACGAGAGACGATCGGCCATCCCCGCTGAATGTATAAATCTACTTGACTTCGATCGATTCCCAATTCTTGCAAATAAATATTGGTGTGCATTTGCACTTCGCTCACAATCCAAGCAAAGCGCGGATCTTGATGAATCTGCTGGACTCCATGCAGGTCGCCTGTCCAGGCCATTTCGGGGTAAGCCCGTCGCTCTTCGCCGGTTTTTTCTAGTTCTAGAACTGTGGCGAGCAGGGCTTCTCGGTGATCTGGGGCAGCGGCCAGGTCTTCGTAATAAACAGCAAGGGGAAACCAGGTTTCGATCGGCATTGGAATATTTGATAGAGTGAGCGAAATCATCTTAGGCGATCTATGGAGTTTTAATAATGAATTTCAATCACATTTTGATCACACCGTTTTGCACCTGCAAAATCTGAGCGGCATTTAGCCACTTGGCATCAAAAGAACCCAAATGAGTGGTAGTAACGATCGTCTGAAACCGATCCATAATCACAGAGAGCAACTGGTTCTGACGCTGCAAATCCAATTCAGCCAACACATCGTCTAGCAACAGCAGTGGCGTATCCCCCACGATTTGCTCAATCAACTCCAGCTCCGCGAGCTTCAAAGCCAATACTAAAGTGCGCTGCTGCCCCTGAGAACCATAAGATTTTGCTAAAACACCATCAATCAACAGCGCCAAATCATCTCGATGGGGCCAATTAGAGTAGTACCCAAGCTCTTTTCGGCTACCTGGCGCTGTGCAAGACGTTCTTGAAAAGTTTGCTCGATCGACTCCACCGCACCATCCCCCACTGCCACAGTCGGACAATAGGTAATCACCAAACTCTCATGACCCTGACTAATTTGCTGGTGCCAAGATTGGGCGATCGGCACCAGCCGTTCCAAAATCCTCGCTCTCCTTCTAATCACTTTAATTCCGGCATTCACTAACTGCTGATCCCACAGCTCCAATTCTTCAGAGGGTAAACTGCCGTCTAAACCTTTTTTGAGCAAGGCATTGCGCTGCTTCAAAACCTGCTGATAGCTCTGCAAAATGTGCCCATACAAAGGCTCCACCTGCACCAACATGCCATCTAGCCATAGCCTGCGCCGCTCTGGCGCGCCGCGCACCAAATCTAAGTCTAAACAAGAAAACTCCACCGCATTTAAGTAGCCCAAAAAGTCTGCTTGGCGTTTTAAATTCTCGGAGTTCAAGCTAGCAGTGCGGCGACCGGGGCTGCGTAGGGTCAAAGATAGATCAATTTCACCGTGCAATCGATCGACCTTGCCAAATATTTTGGCTTCTGGGCAGCCCTTGGCCACAAAATCATGATCTTTGCTCACTCGGTGACTTTTTAAGGTGGCTAAGAGTTCGATCGCTTCTAGCAAGTTAGATTTACCCTGGGCGTTCTCACCTAAAATGATCGTCTTCGGAGCAGTAAAGTCGATGAGCTGGTCATGATAGTTGCGAAAGTTGCGAAGCTGAAGCTGTTTGAGAAACACAAAGAAATTTTCACTAAATCGGCAGAGAATCAAATACTAACAGGGATACTACTAAATCTGCGGCAAAAATAGCGATCGCACACACCACCGTAGCCGCAGTGGCCGATTCTCCCACTTGTTTCACGCCACCATTAGTAGTCAAACCCCAACCACAGCCAATGATTCCGACCAAAATACCAAAAATCAGTCCTTTAGACAAAATGCTAATCAGGTCAGAGGGTTCTAAAAAGCTGCGGATTGATTCGATAAACACAGTGGGTGGCATTTGGTAAAACTGCCGCGCACTAAAAGCTCCCCCCAAAATGCCACAGATCATCGCAAAGCCCATCAACACCGGCATCATCAGACAGCAGGCAATCATCCGAGGCAGCACTAGGTAATCGATCGGGTCAGTCTTCAATGTATACAGCGCATCGATCTGCTCAGTGACGCGCATCGCCCCAATTTCTGCTGCAAAGGCCGAGCCAACCTGGCCAGCAAAAATGGTAGCAGTAATAATTGGCGACAGCTCTCGACAAAAGGAAGCGCCAAAGGCTCCGCCTACGGAGTTGACTGCACCAAATTTGACAAGCTGACGAGCAGTTTGCACGGTAAAAATTACGCCGCCCATGCCGTTTACTAGCAAGATCGGCAGCAAAGAGCTAGGACCAGTTTTAAACAGGTGCTCAGGGACTTTGTGCCAGTAAGTGCGGCCTTGAATGAAGCGTAGCCACACTCGACCAACCAGCAAAAAGCAAAAGGCGAAGCGCTTCCAGCCATAGGCTTGGGTGTTCGATCGAGATGGGGGAAAATCCATTTACTGCACGTTGTTTAAGTTCTCGATGGTTCTATTCTTCCACAAAGACTCTACAACTAAAGCTTTGGTGCCACAGAGCTGTTATCGAAATCTCTCTCTGATCTAACATGATCTATACGATCCCTCAATTCTCTTATCTAGTCGTCGAAGTTCTGCGACCAGTTCTTCTTCCGTGGGCAATATTAAACGGTATGAACACATTTTAAGTTTCTACCTTCATATAAAGTGAGAGAGTAAAATAGCAAACTATATAAAACTATGCATAAAATAGTTAAAGCCGTACTTATGGTTTTTAAGCACAAGGAAAAAAACTTATATATTTCAGCGAATATAGATGGTCATAACGGCGGGGTTTGGAAAATGGCTGATTCTGTAGCAAATCTTGGTAGCAAAAACACCAGGCTTGGAACTTTTGATGCAAATTTAAACAAAATTGGAGATTAGTATTTATGTTCAGCTATAGAGTCACCAAATATAATCCAGCTCTACGTAGTTCAAAAGGAGCCTACCAAAAAGATGAATGGATTAGCTTTTCAGATATTGGCAAAACATTTGAAGGAGCTGAATTATCGACTGATGAGTATCTTGGCACTGAAGCTCTCTATATAGATGCAATTCAGAGCTTTATGAATGTCATGAATTTAAGCTCATTAAATGTTTTTCACTTGGAAAAGGAACGATATTCTTTAGCAAAACATGACCAAAAGCATCAAGATTTATATTCAGAGACAATGATTTCAATTGTTGAATCTATTCAGAATGGTGATACCCTTGAGAGTGTTGAATTAGAAAATTTTTGTAAGCTTTGCCTAAGAAGTCAGATCTGGGGGGTGTTGGAGTCATCTTCCAAAATGTTTGTTCATTTTGGTTATGACTACTACATGTATATTGGAGTTGCCAAAATTTCCGAAGAAGTAATTGAGCAAATAAGAAACTCGGGTTTATTCGTAGAGTTATTTGAGTCACCGTATCTTCAGTCATTAAATTCACCGCATTAAATTACTTGCAAAACTGCTGCGCTTTCCACAATAAACCGACCAATTTGCCAGTAGGTGAGCACCATAGCCTGACTTCTGGCTGTGATAATTAGTGCAGAAACTCTTTCGTAGAGAGCATCTTGAACAATTTCATCACTCATTAGAACATCTCTTTTTATCTCTAGCTCGTAGCCGATTTTTTGTGTCTGATAAATTTATTTGCATTAGAGGCAATCAAGACGGAAGGAAATTTGTAAGCTACTTTAGATATCATCCATTTTAAATTGAGAAAAGCAGATCAAAAATAATTCTCGTTTTTTCTAACATGTTTTAGCACTGTATCTAAAATTAAAGTCATAAATTTTTTTTTGGCCTTTAATACCAGCATTTTTGTACGCTAGCTCGGCTTTATCCCCAGCTTTAAATACTGCTTTGCTAACTAAAGGCTCTTTATCATCATAACTTCTCAAAAATGGACTTACCTTCGTTTTCAATTCAGCTATTTTTCCATCTTCATCTAACAAAATAGCAATTAATATATAGCCATCTTTTTCTCGATTGCAGCTTCTTCCTATCGATGGATAATCTTTATAGCTTGAAGAATAATCTCCAGCCAGTAATGGCAATCTTTCTACTGGAATATCACTCCCCGCAGATTTTTTTAGTTCTTTAATATCTTTTGCAAATTCGTTTTGCAATTGTTGCAGAGAGGGAGGTGCAGCAAGTGGAGTCGCCGGAGGCGTAACGGGTGGAGTCACCGGAGGCGTAACAGGCGGAGTCGCCGGAGGCGTAACGGGTGGAGTCACCGGAGGCGTAACAGGTGGAGTCACCGGAGGCGTAACAGGTGGAGTCACCGGAGGCGTAACAGACGGAGGTATTTGAGAATTACTATTTTGATCCCCTGATTGTGAAGTACCTTTTCTTTTAGGGATACCTGGCAATTTTTGCGGTTTAGAATTTGATTGCGCTTGAACCGTTGGCTGAGGAGGTAAAGGTGGAATTTTACTGGAAGGTGGAGGAAGTTGAGGTCGATCAACTCTGGGAGGTACAAAGTTAGAAGCCCCTGATTGACCAACATTGTTAGAATTAATGGGAGTACGAGTAGCTATTTCAGGATTTATTTCTAGCGTTGCTAAATTGGAAACTGGTTCAG
>JAYSRP010000102.1:0-6576 GCA_043721015.1 Synechococcales cyanobacterium
GCAGGGTAAAATCATTGGCCAAAATCTGCGTGTTAACGCCGGTAAATGGCAAGGTGATTTTAGTGCTAACAGCTTTGATATTTCTAAATTAGTTCCTCAAGTAGGTGGTAATCTGAGTGGCAAATTTCAGGCCAATGGCGATCTAGAAAAAAGCGATCTGAAAAATATTACCGGCAGTGGATTTGGCAGCCTCCGTCTAGCTGGGGGAGAATTAGTAGGTAAAGATCTGCAATTGAACCAAGGAAACTGGCAAGGCAATGTGGCGATAGCAAAAGTACCTTTGGGCAGGCTGTCACCAAATATCCCCAAAACTTTGCAAACCGCTTTACTAAATGGCAATTTGCAAGTCGCTGGCTCGATCGAACACCCCGAACAAGCCTCGGTGCAGGGCGATGCTGCTGTTAAACTAGGCAATGGCCAAATTACGGCCAAAGATATCCAGGTTGGTGAAGGGCGCTGGCGGGGATTGGTGACTTTGCAGTCGATCGATCTCAATCAGCTACCATTGCCTCAAAAACTACCTGCGGGTCAAGTTGATGGCACTTTTGAGTTAGCGGGAGTTTTGGAGGATCAGCCCAAACTAGAAACTGCCAAGGGCAGTGGTAAACTGCGGCTGCCCGGAGCTTTGCTGGTGGCCGATCAGCTAGAACTAAATGGAGATGAATGGCGCGGCAAGTTTCAAACTAGCAATTTGGCCGTGGGACAATTTGCCAGTTTGCCACCCAATTTGAGCGGTATGCGGATCAGTAGCAGCTTCGACTTAAAAGGCAATCTCAAAAACCCTCAACAGATCGATGGGGGTGGTAGTGGCAAGGTAGTGCTGGGCAATAGCGAAATTGCTCTCCAACAATGGCAGTTGAACAAAGGAAACTGGCAAGTAGCCGCCAGCACTACGGGTTTGTCTTTGGGTCTTTTGGGGGCAGCAGTGCCAGCTAATTTACAAAGCGGAGTGTTTAAAGGAAATGTGGATCTAAGTGGTTCTTTATCAAAACCACAGCTCACGGCTATTAATGGCAAAGTCAGTGGAGAATTAGCAATTTGGGGTGGATCGATCGCTGTTGCACCTGTGCAAATTGCCGATGGTCGTTGGCAGAGTGATGCAATCACTGTGCGCAATATTAATTTAGCAAATGTCGCGGGCAACAATATTCAGGTATTGGCAGGCCGAGTTTCAGCTACTGGTCAGGCTGCTGGTCGCCTCGATCGATTTGATGTGAAAGATGTGCAGATAAATAGTAATGTGCAGCTCAGTGGCTTGTTGCTGAAGCCCAATCTAGGTGGAGAAATTCCGTCCCTACCACCCACGGATCTAGCTGGACCAGTGAAAATTACTAACGGTAAAATTGATCTGGATTTAGCTGGCAACAATAATTCACTATCACTACACTCTACCGATCGAGGGCTGAAATTCGCTGGTCGGATAGCAGGTATTGCATCTGGCAGTCTAGCTGATGGCCAATCAACGGCGATCGAGGCCGAAGGTGAAATCGATGGTAAACAGTTACGAGTGACTTCTAGAGGAGTGCCGATCGACCTGATCACCAGCTTTTTGCCCCCTTTGCCCCAAATTAAAAAGCAAGAACTGAAAGGAATTGTGAGTGGTGAGCTAAGCATGGACTTATCCAGTGGTAAAATCGAAGGCAAAAACTTATCGATCGATAACCCCCAAGTAGGAATTCTTAAAGGCGATCGACTGCAAAGTGGCAGTGTGAGCTATGCTGACGGCATTTTAATTGTGCGCGACGGAATGTTTTTACGTGGTGATAATGTTTATTTAATCGAAGGTAGGGTTTTAACCAAAGCTCAGCAGCCCGAATATCAACTATTGGTTAAGGTAGATAAAGGTAAATTGGCCGATGTGAGTAATCTGTTCCAGATTTTCTCCCTGGGTGATGTGCTAAATCCTTTTGGTGATCGGGGCTATGGACGAGCCGCAGATCTACAAGCTAAAAAAGTTGGCGGTGATTCTCAGACACTGCAAGAGCAGGTCGATCAATTATCTGAAGTCCGGCGTTTACAAGGTATTCAGGCTGAAAAAGCCGAAGAAAACCCTTTGCCTGATCTGCGAAAATTAGAGGGTGATTTTAGGGGGACGATCGTATTGAGTAATGCTGCTAAGCAGGGTGTTTATGCTAGCTTTGATGTGAGTGGCGAAGATTGGGTGGTAGATCGCTATAATCTATCTAAAATCAAGGTGCAGGGCCGTTGGCAAAATAACTTGCTGACTCTATCAAATGCTTCCTTGAACTCTACTAATTCTCAGATTCAACTCAGTGGGGAATTTGGCAGCGATCGACAAAATGCCAAGATTAAAGTCGATAATTTTCCAGCAGAGCGCTTGAGTAATCTATTCAGACTGCCGATCGAAATAGCTGGTGATGTAAATCTGGAAGCTCAGCTAGGTGGGACTTTCTTTAACCCTCAACTCTGTGGAAACGCAACTATTGTTAAGGGCAAGTTCAACCAATTCGATGTCCCAGCAATTTATACTAACTTTAACTATAATAGCGCTCGACTAGGGTTTAATAGTATTTTTCAAGATAGCCTGATCAAGGAACCTTTATCAAACAATATCTGCAATAGTAATATTGGAATAGATAGAAACATGCTCGAACCACTGCGGATTGCGGGCAGTGTGCCTTATCAATTACCTTTTGCTCGTAAAACTCCCGACAATCAAAATTTTAGTATTAGCTTGAAAGTGCAAAATGAAGGAATGAAAACCCTATCTATTTTGACTCAGCAGCAGCTAAATTGGGTCGGTGGTGATGGTCAAATTAATGTGTTGCTGAAAGGACAGCTCGATCGAGCTGGCAACCCTAAAGATGTCACGGCTAAAGGTGATGCCAACATCACTAATGCTATTTTACAAGCTGCGGCTTTACCGAGTGACCCATCTCTACCTAAAAACCTAACAGAAGTAAATGGCCAAGTGAGCTTCGATTTAGATCGGGTAAAAGTTGATAATTTTCGGGGTAAGTATGGTAAAGGTGAATTTGTTGCTCAAGGCAGTATCCCGATCGAGAAACCTTTAACACTTTTAGATCCTCTTACTGTTACTTTAGACAAACTACAAGTGGATCTCAAAGATCGATATCAAGGTGGGGTATCTGGTCGCCTTTTATTAGGTGGTGGCTCAATTTTGTCACCTCGTTTGGGTGGTGAAGTCAAGCTCAGTAATGGCAAGATTTATTTGCCAGAAACTCCGACAGCAGGTAGCACCTCGCTTAGTGCTCCTAGTGAGGCTGGCTCAGCCTTACAATTTAAAAATTTGGAGTTGGTGTTAGGTGAAAATGTCCAGGTAGAAAAAGCACCTATTCTTAGCTTTTTAGCTACTGGCAAAGTCAACTTAAATGGTTCGATTGATAGCCTCCAACCAGAAGGCTTAATCCAACTAGGACGGGGACAAATTAATTTATTTACTAGCCGTTTTAGGCTTACTGGTAACGACAATACTGCGCGTTTCACGCCCGATCGAGGTGCTGACCCGATTGTAAACCTGCAACTTAGTACTAAAGTACTAGAAACATCTCGCTTACCTAGTGTAAATAGCTCTAATGAGCGCATCGATATCGATCGGAGAAATCTGTTTAGTACTAACTTTGGTGCTGTGCAAACGGTGCAGGTAAATGCCAAAGTTAGTGGAGCTGCGTCTCAAGCAACCAATTTGCTTGCTCTCACCAGTACTCCTAACCGCAGTCAAGATGAAATTTTTCTATTATTAGGAAATGGATTGGGTCGCATCTCGCCAGATGAAAGTGGCTTGTTAAATTTTGCTGGTTCTACAGCGATTAACTACGTCCAAGATATTGTGAGTGATTTTCTGGGTCTGAGTGATTTTCGGATTTACCCAGCTTTAACTCGATCGGAGCAAAGCACTGCTTCTACTTTGGGGGTTGCCGCAGAGATTGGACTAGATTTAAATAAAAATGTTTCGGCTTCGGTATTTAAAATTATAACCAGCGGCGAAGCGCCTCAATACAGTATTCGCTATCGCATCAACGATCGCCTGCTGCTGCGGGGTTCTTCTAATTTATTAAATGAGAGTAGAGCGATTTTGGAGTATGAGAACCGGTTCTAAGCTCGCCGATCGCGTTTCATATCATTTTATGATTAGCTCCTGAAATTTGTGGCGATCAAAATCTTACAGGGCTAGTAATTGGGAAAATCACCCCAGATATCTTATTCTGGCTGTAAGACATTCAATAGCACTGCTCATGAATATTTCTACTGTCAATTCTAGCTCTGACCAGTTAAGCTCCTCTCGCTCCTACAACTGGCAATGGCAAAACCAGAATATTGCTGTGGTTTACGATGTGCAGGGAATTCCCGAGCAGCAGTCAGCTAAACGATCGGTTCTATTGCTTCCGGCTTTTAGCACCGTCTGTAGCCGCACCGAAATGGCCGAGATTGCCCGTAGCTTATCGGCTCACTACCAAGTAACCAGCATCGATTGGCCAGGGTTTGGTGATTCTGAGCGGCCTCGCGCATCATACGACCCAGAATTTTATCAGCAATTTTTGACAGACTTCATCCGTGACTGTATGCCCCATCCCACTAGCGTAGTAGCTGCTGGACACACCGCAGGCTATGTATTGCAGCTAGCCCAAACCCAGCGAGATTGGTTCGATCGGCTAATTTTGGTAGCCCCCACTTGGCGCGGCCCACTGCCTGCGATGATGAGCGGTCAAAAGCCGTGGTTTAAATTTTTACGAGGTCTAGTGCGAACTCCAGTGCTGGGGCAAGCTCTCTATGGTGTCAATACCACTAAAGGGTTCTTGGACATGATGTATCGCCGTCACGTCTATGCCAACCCCGATAGCATTACGCCCGAGTTGATTGCGACTAAGCGCCAAATTTCGCAGCAGCCTGGAGCGCGGTTTGCTCCGGTGGCTTTTGTAACGGGTGGATTAGATCCGGTGGTCGATCGAGCGAGTTTCCATCAGCTCTGTCAAGATTTAAAAATCTCAGTAATTATTGGTGCCGACAGTCCGCCTAAGTCTTTGGCCGAAATGCGATCGCTGGCCGAATTACCAGGAGTAACTAGCGTGACTTTGCCCGGTACTTTAGGAATGCACGAAGAATATGCCACTTTGGTAGCAGCAGAAATTAGTAATATGTTGGGAGCAGCCCATTGATGCGCTGGCTGCTGGTGATTTTTTTAGTCTTAGGCAGTTTGTGGTTTGCTCCAAATGCCATGGCGACTAGCTTACCTCAGCGCATTGCCGAGTTTCCTCGTTGGTCTTTAGCCACAGATCTTATCAGAGCCGGAGATTTGATATATCCTGACTGGTTCGCTGGAGAATGGACTGCTACAAGCATTTTGCGCGAGCAGGTGGCTCCTTTGGCTCCTAAGGTGGTGACTCCTGGGTTTGAACGGAACAAAGTTAATATTGATCGGCCTTATAGCTTCCAGGTACGCTTTGGTTCAGCGACTAACACGGTGGCTCCAGGGATTACGGTGGCAGCCGATAACTCTGTGGTAATTACCAGCGATCGCACATTCAACGGTGAACAGATTGCTAATGCTTATTTAGGAAATAATGCTGTCAAATCGATTCAAACTATCAATCAACCTCAAATAGTCCAAATTACCCAGTTGCAGAATGGCACTGAGCTGCGATCAACTGTCAGTGGATATTTGAGTGAGTCGATCACCGAAGGTGCAAGCGAAGCTATCGGTAAAAATGGCTTCGCCACTACCGAAATTGACCAACAGGTTTTTCAGGGTAAAACGACTTATTTAAACACAGTAGAAACCACTACTAGCTATCATTTAATTGATCAACATCATATTACTGCTGAACAGGTGACTGCAATCTATTTGTCGCCCCAAGATCCAGACTATTTTAAGGCTTTACAGCAGCCAGTGGCTCTCTATCGCTATACTTTGGAGTTGAAATCGTGACCAGAATAATCAATGTACTGCGCACTGTTTGGGACTACGCTAAACTATCTGTCTATCGCAATACCGGAATTAAACTTGTGGGTGAATCTTTGGAAAGTATTTTTAATTTTTTAGCCTTGTCAGAAACACTGATTACTGCTGGACAACCCACAGAACAACAGTTAGCGACGGTTAAAGATAGTGGCTATCAAACGGTAGTGAATTTGGCTCTGGGTTCGGCTCATAATGCTTTGGCTGATGAGCGATCGACGGTGGAATCTTTGGGGATGCGGTACGTGCATATTCCGGTGGAGTTCGATCGGCCTACTCCAGAAGACTTCGATAAATTCTGCAATTTGATGAAAGAAAATGGCGATCAGCCTTTGCTGGTGCACTGCGCAGCAAACTTCCGAGTTTCGGCCTTTATCTACCTCTATCGTCGTATCTACCTGGGCTGGGGAGCTGATGATGCAATTATAGATCTGCATAAAATTTGGATTCCGAATGCTGTGTGGCAGCAGTTTATTGATGAGGTGATCGACCAGTACTCTACTGATATTAGTAAAATGTGTTAATTCAGCGTCCGATCAACAATACTCCGGACAGATTTACAACTATCTCGCTGAAACCCGCATTCCACCGTTACTAGGCAGGTAAATCGAAGAGGCTGAAAGCCTTGTCCTACCGTT
>JAYSRP010000103.1:0-35339 GCA_043721015.1 Synechococcales cyanobacterium
TCTCGCAGCTCCTGCGCCGAAGCAAAAATTGCCTGGGCATCTACTCGCTTCTTGATAATTTCGGCTACCGCTGCCAAGCCAAGCTGATCGTAGTCTAACGGAAACTTATCTCGATCGAGCTGATAAACATTGATCATCGGCACAATGTGCGGATCGCCAAAAGAGTTGTGCAGACCGCGAGGTGAATAGAGAGTCGAAATCGGCACCGTGTAAATAATCGAACAGTGTAGCTCCTGTAGCTGCGCCGCATAGTCAAAAAACAGTTTATTGGCCACCTCTGGTGGACAACGATCTAAATTGTCTAAAATGATCAAGAAACCCTTCAATTCTGGATACTTTGCCCTCAATTTTTTCAACCCATCGGCCAAGAGTAAATTAATATCACCCTTCATCCGGGTTACTTCTCGTACCAGCTTCTCACGAATGATCGTTTTTTCTGACGAAGCGTTCTTAATTTGGCTAGTCAGCTTAAATAGCAACTTTGCCAAAAAAGGGACTTCGCCCTTCAGGCTAACTTCGGCCTCAGTATTAATCGAAAGATTCACCGATTTTTCTGTTTCTTTAGTGATTTCTTTAAACCATTCCTCAAAACTATCTACTAGCTCCTGATTAAATTTGATATTGCGCAGGCGCAGAGCATATTCCACCTGACGCATCACGGTCAGATAAATGTCAATGTATTGCACATCGTTAATATCAGTTTCTGCTTCTACATTTAGCAAAACTGTCAGATACTGATCTTGCCAATGCTGTTCAATGCGCTTTAGCTCGGTGCTTTTGCCGCAGCCCCGATGCCCGGTAAAAACGATTGTGGAAAACCCGCCCGGTTTTTGTTGCTGTAAAATTTGCTCTACTTGGACGATCGCCTCAGTTTTTCTGGCCTCCAGCAAAGGCACATAATAACGTTCCAAGTCCTCTCCCTGCAATGGGTTAAAAGGGTCACAAATATTGTAAGCATCTGTCAGACTTGTCGCTAATTCTGGGGTTGAATCTGCCATGTTTACCCACCAAATATTCTCGCACTCATCATAACAGCTCTAAGGAAAAGAGAGCTTAAGATTCTTTTCGACTCCCCACAGTTCGGGAAACCGCACCAAATTGGGGGCAAATCTGTTTAGCACTCTTACCCCTAGAGTGCTAAATTCTTGAAGGAATGTCTTCATACAAAATTCTTATGTCTAAAATAGTAGTATTCGACGAAGAGTCGCGGCGGGCGCTAGAGCGCGGTGTCAACGCCCTGGCCGACGCAGTAAAAATTACCCTCGGGCCAAAGGGCCGAAACGTACTATTAGAGAAAAAATTCGGTGCCCCCCAGATCGTCAACGACGGCAACACCGTAGCCAAAGAAATCGAACTTAGCGATCCCCTCGAAAACACTGGGGCAAGGCTGATTCAAGAAGTGGCTTCTAAAACCAAAGACCTCGCCGGTGATGGTACTACCACCGCCACTGTCTTAGCCCAAGAAATGATCCGTGAAGGCTTGAAAAACGTCGCAGCGGGCACCAACCCGATCGGACTCAAGCGCGGCATGGACAAAATGGTTGCCAAGCTAGTTGTCGAAATTGCTAAAGTCGCCAAGCCCGTAGAAGGCAACGGTATCGCTCAGGTAGCCACCGTCTCGGCTGGTAACGACGAAGAAGTTGGTAAAATGATCGCTGAGGCCATGGCCAAAGTGACCAAAGATGGCGTAATTACCGTAGAAGAATCTAAATCTCTTTCTACCGAAATGGACGTAGTAGAAGGAATGCAAATCGATCGAGGATACTTGTCTCCTTACTTGATCACCGACAACGAGCGGATGTGCATTGAGTACGAAAACTGCTTAATTTTGATCGTCGATAAAAAAATCGGCTCTATCCAAGAACTAGTGGGCGTACTCGAAAAAGTTGCTCGTGCTGGTAAGCCCCTATTGATTATTGCCGAAGACGTAGAAGGCGAAGCCCTGGCTACCTTGGTCGTAAACAAAGCCAGAGGCGTATTAAACGTTGCAGCCATCAAGTCTCCGGGCTTTGGTGAGCGTCGTAAAGCCATGTTGCAAGACATCGCTATCTTGACTGGTGGTCAAGTAATCTCCGAAGAAATCGGTTTGAGCTTAGACACCGTAGAAATAGAAATGCTTGGTCAAGCCACCAAGATTTCGATCGACAAAGAAAACACCATCATTGTGGCTGAAGGCAGCAACAAAGAAGATGTGGCTGCGCGGGTTGCTAACTTGCGCAAGCAAATGGAAGACACTGATTCTGATTACGATCGGGAAAAACTTCAAGAGCGGATTGCTAAGCTTGCTGGTGGTGTAGCCGTCATCAAAGTCGGAGCCGCTACTGAAACCGAGCTAAAAGATCGCAAGCTTCGTCTGCAAGATGCTCTGAACGCTACTAAGGCAGCGATCGAAGAAGGCATCGTGCCCGGTGGTGGTGCAACTTTGATTCACTTGGCCAAACAAGTTGAAGCTTTCAAAGTAGGCTTCTCGCCCGAAGAAATGATCGGCGCTGATATCATCGCTCGGTCTTTGATTGCTCCCTTGCGTCAGATTGCTGACAATGCCGGTGCCGAAGGCTCGATCGTGGTGGAAAAAGTCCGGGAAAGCGAATTTAACATGGGTTATAACGCTGCCACTGGCAAATACGAAGACTTGATTGCGGCGGGCATCATTGATCCTGCTAAGGTTGTACGTTCTTCATTGCAAAATGCCGTTTCGATCGCTGGCTTGGTACTTACTACCGAAGCTCTCGTAGTCGAAAAACCCGAACCCAAGTCTGCTGCACCTGATATGGGCGGCATGGGTGGAATGGGCGGTATGGGTGGCATGGGAATGATGTAGTCCTTTACCCATAAATTCTTTTTACTTAAAAGGCGGCCATGGCCGTCTTTTTTTGTGTGAATATCCGGAGGCGCTATGGGTATCGTGGAATAAGGTTGAGGAATTACTTGAGATCAAAATACCTGGGGAGTCTACGGTAAAAGGGATGCAAAAAAACAAAATTGGAATGATCATCACATCTATCATGATGTTGAGCGCTTGTGGCACAACAACTCCAACGCCCACCCCAGAAGTCAGTGCCCCACCCGTTCCTGTCGCCAGTGCATCTCCCAGCCCGGCAGCTAGCTCTACTGATACTGCGGCGCTCAATGCCAGTATTGCCAACGATCGATATCAAAATGCTCTCAATATGGCAGCAGCAGCCAGAGCCGTCACTGAAACTGCCTTGGCCAAAGAAGACTGGTCTTTGGTGGCCGATCGGTGGCAAGAATCTATCAGCCAGCTTAAAGCGGTTCCCAAAAACAGCATTAACTATCCATTGGCAATGAAGATTCTGCCTCAGTTTCAGCAGAATTTATCTCATGCCCGTGAAAAAGCAGCAAATTTTAAGGCACCTAAAACTGACCAACCAATCTCCGATTTAAAGAAATCTGATCCAATCAAAAAAATTAGTAAAGCTGATAAAGTAACTGATCCACAAGTTGTCGTCACCAAAATAGAGCAAACTACATCTTTTTCGCTACCGATTATTTCTAAAAATAATAATGTGCCGATCGTCGAAGTAGTGATTAATGGCAGCGATCGCATCCCGATGATGTTAGATACCGGTGCCAGCAAAACATTGCTCACCAAAGGGGTAGCTGAAAGATTAAAACTAGTTTCCTCCGGCAAAACCAAAGCCAAAACTGCTAATGGCACTGCTGAATTTGACACTGTCAAGCTTGACTCAGTGGAATTTGGTCAAGGTAAAGTCACCGATTTATCAGTAGCCGTCGGCGACAATAACCTAAACTATGGATTACTAGGTCACGACGTTTACAAAGGTTATGACATCACCCTGACCGAAGACAGCGTCCAATTCAAAAAACGGTAATCGATACTGTAAATCTACTCGTACAATATGATTGATGGCCGATCGAGATTTTTTGTGAACTGTTCGATCTTAACCACAGCTATAGCCAAATTTAGGATATCATCGAACTAGCTTATAAGGAGTTAACTCGCAACAAGGTATGAGTAATTTACAAGAGATCGAACGCTCTGTTAGTCAATTATCAGCAGAAGAGCTTGCCACTTTTCGAGTCTGGTTTACAGAGTTTGATGCAAAAATTTGGGATCGACAATTTGAAAAAGATGTCCAAGCTGGTCGGCTGGATACCCTGGCAGAAAAGGCTTTGCAACATCTACGAGCAGGAAATTGCACTGAACTGTGAGACATCGCGCAACTCCTGATTTTTGGTATCACTATCGACAACTGCCAGTCGAAACCCAGGAACTGGCTGATAGATGCTACGAATTTCTGAAACAAGATCCTCGCTATCCATCACTACATTTTAAGAAGGTCGGACTGTTTTGGTTGGTGCGAGTTGGAATTCACTATCGAGCATTGGCGATCGAAGAAGATAATGATATGGCATGGTTTTGGATTGGAACTCATGCCGAATATGACCATCTGTTGCGAGGCAACTAAAAAAGGAAGTCTTAGCCAGCTCAGGACTTCATACCTACCAACTTAGCACTAAGATCCCACATTTTTAGCGCTTTGCCATCGTCACCGGCATCATTAGAAACTTCTTGCTGGAAAGACTCTCGGCCATCTTTTTGCCGATTGCCCCAACTCCAGTAGACTCCCGAAACCTTAAAGGCTGGATCGGCGACTACCATTGCTACTCGATCGCCTGATAGCTCTTCAGTCACATAGCCCTTAGTAATATTTTTTTGGAACCAAGGAAAGATCTTTTGAAATAGCGGATAGCTGTTGCGAAACAAAGCTGTAGTAGCCACACAGCCGGGATACAGGGCATTAAAAGTAATCCCAGTACTATCATGATAGCGGCGGTGCAGTTCGCGCATGGTGAGCATGTTGCAGAGCTTGCTATCTTTGTACGCCTTGCCTGCTTTGAATTTTTTGCCATCGATCATAGCGATCGGTGCCTTAAAGCCTTGCGCAAATCCACTGAAATCTCCTAGATCTGGCGGTGCCGGAATCGGAATCTTGCCGCCTAGCTCCTTGGGATTAGCAGTCACAGTACCTAGAATTACCAACCTCTTATCAGCAGCCGGGGATTTTTCTAGGTCAGGCAGCAGTAAGTTACAGAGCAAAAAGTGGCCTAAATGGTTGGTGGCAACGCTAATCTCATAGCCATCCGGGCTATACATTGGTTCTTTCAGCAGCGGCAGATAAATAGCAGCGTTGACAACTAAGGCTTCTAGCGATCGACCAGTAGCCCGAAAATCATCTACAAACTTACGGACACTGGCCAAACTGGCTAGGTCTAACTGCATCATGGTGTATTTTTCAGGAGAGATCTGGAGTTCCTGAGCAGCTCTAGCCATTTTGGTTAAGTCCCGGCAAGCCATGATCACATGCCAATCTGGCCGCTCGGCTAGAGCGCGGGCGGCTTGTAAGCCCACGCCTGAGGTGGTGCCAGTGATAATTACTGTAGATTGTGCCATGCTGCTAAGACTCCTAAAGCCGATCGATACTTCTGCTGTAAGTCTATATTCTCACGAGGGGTAGTCGTTCTGGCAAATCTGGGGGGTGAAGATCTTGAACTAATTCTCTATTTGCAGATCAAAATCTTCTCGTGTCGGCAAATCCATCGCTAAAGCTAAGGCGATCGAAATCTTTTCCATTGAGTCGATCGAGAGACTACCTCGATAGTCACTAAAGCGAGATTTCGATAAAATTCTGACTTGTTCTGCTAAAGCGATCGAATCGGCACTTAATCCTCCTTCTGGAGCATAAATGACGACCTGAGTGACGTAAACTCTTTTGCCTGAGCGATAAGTAGTGCAGGGAACAGCTAATACTGTCGGGCTATTGGTATTAATTGAGTTACGACTAACCAAAATTACCGGGCGAGATCCTCCTTGCTCAGAACCTTCTACTGGATCTAGCCGCACATTATAAACGTCTCCCCTTTTCATGTCTGTGCCTCAATAGTTTGCAATGCCTCCCATTGAGCAACGGCAAACTCTGCTTCCATTTGGAGTACCTCTGCTTGGTACTCAACATCTTGAGCCATCTCCGCGAGATCGGCATCGATTTCTGCACGTCTCATCAGTGCTAATTCTCTTTGAATAGCTCTAGTGATCAAATCATTGCGACTCTTGGCCTTGCCGTCTGTTACTGCTCGATCTGCTGCGGTTAATAATACCGTAGGCAAAGATATTGTTGTGCGGGTGCTAGTAGTTTGCATCATATTTGATGTCTAATAACTTGTGAATATTGATGACTTAATCATACATCAATATTCATCATCTAAAACTTGAAATGCTGCTTGACCATATCTAGACGCGAGCAATCCCAGTAATCTATATGGGAAGTAATTAGGTTATCGGGGCTGATGGTAAGCTCACTCCAACCACTGATCGAGATGCGGGGTTTCCAGGGTAGGGGGGCATCCCAGCTCATTGTCCAGCGAGTTTTTAGTCCATCGCCAGCTTCATTGATTTCGTGCAGATCGAGCTTGAGATTTTTGAACCAAGTAGTAATAAAACCAATCATTTTCTGGTACTGGTCTAGACCCCGAAAATTGTACATGGGGTCTTTGAAGTACACGCCAGGGCTATAGATGCTGTAGGTCTGCGCCTCAGGGAATTTGGCGTAGTCGGCAGTGATGGTGGGGATGAGATTTTGAGCTGACATGCAGTTTAATGGAGTGTTTTTTGAATATAAGGCTTTTGCCATCAAAATGCTGGCATCTAAAAACAACCCATAGTATTGATAAGCAAAAATGAGGGTAATCATTGGATAAAACTCTATGTTGCTCTTTCTTTTCTAGAAGTTTTCCGATAAGCTTACTCATAGACTAAAGATTAACTTAAATCGTAAATCTATAGAAATAAATCTATGCAAAATCTTATTATTTCCAATGTATGGCTGATTCCTTGTTATCCCCTCTTGGGAGTAATCTTGGCTAGCCCTTGGTCTTTGGGCTGGTCAGGCCAGCTTGGCAGCAGACCAGCCGGTTATATCAATATTCTAGCGGCTGGCGTTGCTTTTATTCATGCTTTGCTCGCATTAGTTAATGGTTGGGCATTACCCAGCCAGGAAATTAGTTATCCTTGGCTGCACAGCAGCAGCTTAAGTATTAATTTCCCGATCGAAATCTCCCCCATCACCCTCACCGCCCTCGCAGTGGTTACTAGCATCAATCTCATCTCCCAGATTTATGCCGTGGGTTATTTAGAAATAGATTGGGGCTGGGCGAGGTTTTTCTCATTAATGAACTGCTTTGGCGCGGGGATTTGTGGCCTGATGCTGTCGAATTCGCTGTTTTTTAGCTATATCTTTTTAGAGCTGCTGACTTTGGCGACTTATTTATTGGTGGGCTTCTGGTATGCACAGCCACTAGTAATTACTGGGGCAAGAGATGCCTTTTGGACGAAGCGGGTTGGC
This sequence comes from Synechococcales cyanobacterium, assembly GCA_043721015.1. Classification (GTDB taxonomy): domain Bacteria; phylum Cyanobacteriota; class Cyanobacteriia; order Cyanobacteriales; family Chamaesiphonaceae; genus JAAFHZ01. Next base: position 7,386 of record JAYSRP010000103.1, read on the forward strand.
GATATTATTTTGCTGATGGGTGTCATTGCTCTATATCCGATCGCCGGTACTTGGAATTTTACGGAGTTAGCAACTTGGTCACAAACCGCCAAGTTAGAACCAACGGCAGCATTGCTACTGGGCATATCGTTAATTGCCGGACCTTTGGGGAAATGTGCCCAGATTCCTTTTCAGCTTTGGTTAGACGAAGCAATGGAAGCACCAATTCCGGCAACAGTGTTAAGAAATGCTGTGGTAGTAGGCGCAGGGGCATTTGTGCTGATTAAGTTGGCTCCAGTGATTTCTTTGTCACAGACGGTGTTGAATTTGCTGGTGACTTTAGGGGTCAGTACTGCTATTTGCTGTTCACTGATTGCGATCGCCCAAGTAGACATGAAGCGAGTGATTTCTTACTCGGTCAGCGCCTACATTGGTTTGGTGTTTATCGCAGTAGGCACTCAAAACCTAGATTCAGCGCAGTTTATCTTGTTCAGTGAGTCTTTTGGAATTGCCCTGCTATATATGAGCATCGGCGCAATTATTTGGACAAATATCACTCAAGATTTAACCCAGTTAGGCGGACTCTGGTCGCGTCGTCCGGTGACGGGTCTAGCGATGCTGGTGGCGATCGGGGCTTTTATTGCCCTGCCGCCGTTCGGTGGATTTTGGGCTTTGCTGCAATTAGCTACCAGCTTGTGGGTAGAGCAGCCTTGGTTAGTAGCCGTGATTTTAGTGGTTAATGCTCTGACCGCCTTTAGTTTGACCCGGTTGTTCTGTCGAATTTTCTTAGGAACATCTCAGCCCATGGCCGAGCGCTCATTTGAACCTTTTTGGTTAATTAGTGTGCCGGTGGTAAGCACCGCGGCCTTGATTTGCCATATCCCAATTATTTTAAGTAGCTTAGGAGTTTTACCTAGCTGGGAAGAGATCGATATGTTGCTGGCTCCGGCCTTATTGTGGTCTAGTGTGACAGGTTTAACTATTGGTGGTTTGATTTATGGCCTAGATGCTGTTCCTAAGCCAATACAACTACCAATTCCTGCGGTGCAAGACTTTTTTACCTATGACCTTTATGTACAGCGACTATATCAGGTGACGATTGTCTGGTTGGTGGCCACTAGTGCAAAAGTGGTGAACTGGTTCGATCGGTACATCGTAGATGGCTTAGTAAACTTCGTTGGGTTTGGTACTTTGTTCAGCGGCCAGTCGCTGAGATTCACTAACACCGGACAATCACAGTTTTACATTTTGTCGATGTTCTCAGGAGTTGTAATTTTAGGTCTGCTCATGGGGTTCTTGATATAAATGCTTTCATTTGTTAACAGAGTTTATTCTTACTAAAGAGGTTCAAGACAATGTTGAGTTCAATAATTTGGTTGCCAGTTCTGGGGGCATTACTAATTGGCTTGCTGCCCAGTTCCAGCCGTTTGATTGCTGGGATTACCGCATCAGCCAGTTTGACCGTCACCATTGTAATTGCGGCAATGTTTAACTATCAAGATGCTGGACTACAGTTTGTTGAGCATCTGAGCTGGATTCAGCCCTTAGGGTTAGATTATGCTCTGGGCTTTGACGGACTTTCTTTACCTTTAGTTATTTTGAATGCTCTGTTACTGTTTTTGGCAGTGCAGTCAACAAGTAAAGAAGTCGATCGACCCCGACTTTTTTATGCCCTGCTGCTTTTAGTCAGCGCAGCAGTTGCGGGTGCTTTTTTAGCCCAAAATTTGCTTTTGTTCTTCTTGTTCTACGAGTTAGAGTTAATTCCACTATACTTACTGATCACTATTTGGGGTGGAGAGCGTCGAGGGTATGCTGCTACTAAGTTTTTGATTTATCAGGCGCTTTCGGGCATGATTTTATTAGCTGGATTTTTGAGTTGGGCATGGTTTACCAAGACCGGTGATTTCAACTATGAATCTTTAGCCGCTACCCATTTACCAGCTAATTTACAACTGCTTTTCCTCTGTATTATTCTGCTGGGCTTTGGTATCAAAATGCCCTTGGTGCCTTTCCATACTTGGTTGCCAGATGCTTACGTAGAATCATCGACACCAGTTTCGATGTTGCTGGGCGGGATTGTTTCTAAGCTAGGAACTTATGGGCTAATCAGATTTGGGCTGGGCTTGTTTCCCGATGCCTGGGTGATTGTGGCTCCTTGGTTGGCGCTGATTGCGGTGGTGACTGCGGTGTATGGCAGCATTATTGCGATCGCTCAGACAGATATTAAGAAAACGATCGCCTATAGTTCGGTGGCCCATTTAAGCTATGTGCTGCTGGCAATCGCTGCTGGGAATTCGTTGAGTGTTTTGGGGGCCGTGTATCAGATGGTGGCTCATGGTTTGATTTTGGCGCTGTTGTTTAATTTGGTAGGAATCATTGAAGCCAAAACTGGGACGAGGGAGTTAGCGCAGTTACATGGCTTGCTAAATCCTCAGCGGGGCTTGCCTTTTGTGGGAGCCATGTTGATTTTGACGATGATGGCTAGCGCTGGAATTCCGGGAATGGTGGGGTTTGTGGGTGAGTTTCTATCTTTTCAGGGTAGTTACTTAGCATTCCCAGTTATGACAATAATTTGTCTAGGCAGTACCGGTTTAACCTCGGTTTATTTTGTGCTGATCATTAACCGGGCGCTATTTGGCAAGTTAGAAGAAAACATTACTTACCTACCCAAGGTTCATGGGTATGAGAGAGTTCCGGCAATTATTTTAGCTATTTTAATTGTGTTGTTGGGAGTGCAGCCCAATATTGTGATTTCTCATACGCAGGTTACTACCAATGCTTTGGTGGCTAGTGTTTCACAAAATTTAACTACCGCTTTGTTGAAAGTTAATCAGCCTGAAACCCCTTATAGCTCCTCCCTATAGAAAATAACAGTCACACTACTATCACTAAAACAAAAATATGACTACCACTGCCACTAAAATTTCCCCTTCTACTCACGAATTTGCTGCGGTCATTCACCGATTAGAAGCTGGTGGGGCAATGTTGCCCGATACTCCCGAGAATTTGATGCAGATTATTGGTTTGTATAAGGCTTATGCGGTGCCGATGGATTTTTATTGGCGGGATTTGTTATATATTGCTGAGCAGGTGTTTTTGAACCCCCTACCGGCTTTTAAATACTTTTTACCCCAAGAATATTTGGATTTGGCAAATCACTATGCCGGTGATAATGCTGATTTGCGCATTTGGCAAAAAGGTGCGGCCTCTGCTCATCCAGAGTTGCTAGAATTTATGGAGAAAGGTCGCAGTGCCAAAATGCCGAAGATTTTTCATCATTTGCTGCACGATCGGATAAATATGGAATTTGCCGAAGCCTGTATGCAGGCGATGTATTGGCAGCGGGGCATGGGAGGCCAGTTTGATCCTTATTTAGATACTGAGGAATATAAACAAAATGCCGATCGGGCAATTAAAGCCTACTTCCAAGGTAATCCGGCAATGCTGGGGTTGTATAAGCTTTTTCCTGATATGTTTCTCGAACAAGTGCGGCAATTGTCGTACTATTCCAATTTAGGACTATTTTGGGAAGTAATGGCTCCAGTGTTTTTTGAGATGAGCGATCTCTATGATGCAGGTGAAATAAAGTCTGTGCCAGATGCGATGAATTTTTTGGTGAATGGTATTTTTGCGGTAGCTGGGCGGCCAATTTATCACCATGTTTATATTCGGGGCGAATTGTTCGAGATCATTCCAAAATCTTGTGGCTTTACTTGGCTATATGAGGCGGCTTTGCCTTATGTAGAAGCAGTGTTCTATCGCACCGCTCCCTTCCGGGGCACGAAGTCTTACAATGCCCAAGCAGAGCAAGTTCCTGGTGAGCAAAAAGATTTTCACTATGGAATCTTATATGCTGATGTTAATCCGGTGGGCAGTGCTGGAATTCCGCCAACTTTGTTGATGGACGATATGTATCACTTTTTGCCCCAGTATTTGCTAGATTATTATGCACAGCACTGTCGTGGTAAAGACGATATGTTGATTCAATTAGGAGTGAGTTTTCAGCGATCAATGTACTGTGTCACTTCGGCGGTGATCCAAGCTCTGCGCGGGGCTTTACTGTATCCGTTGGATGACCCTAATCCGCAGCACCTTCAGGCTAATCGTGATTTCTTTGAGGCGCAGATCGATCGATTTAAACGCCCCGAAGCTCGTCTACGAGATATTCAAAATCAGGAATATCGCTAACAATGGGGGCTTCGGCTCCGCTCAGCCCCCATTTTTGAAGCTCATGGAACCATTGAATTTCCTGTCCACAATATATTCCTAAAGAATCCCATGCCAAATATCGTAGAAATCGCTGTTAATAACGATAGCTTCACCACCTTGGTTGCCGCTGTTCAAGCAGCCGGACTAGTCGAAGCTCTGCAATCTCCTGGACCATTCACGGTTTTTGCACCGATCGATGATGCTTTTGCTAATCTGCCTCCTGGCACAGTGCAAACTTTGGTACAAAATCCACCCCAGTTAGCCCGCATTCTGAAATATCACGTAGTAATGGGGAAATTAACTCAGGCAGATTTAGCTCAGGTGAAGACGGTGGAATCATTAGAAGGATCGATGATCCCAATTAATTGTGAAAACAATGTTTTTGAGGTGAAGAATGCTACTGTTGTTGCCGCAGATATTGAGGCAGATAATGGCATTATCCATGTGATCGATCGAGTGATCTTAATGGGGTAGAGAAGTCCGACTTCTTTCATCAGCTCCGTTTAGGCAAGTCAGCAAGCAACAGAGGTCCGGCTTCTAATTTCCGAATCATCGATCTCAATGAGGCAACTATCACTATGGTGCAATGGATCAACGATTTAATGACTAGTCTGGGCTATTGGGGCATTGGGCTATTGATGTTTCTAGAAAATCTGTTTCCACCAATTCCTTCAGAGCTAATTATGCCGTTGGCTGGCTTTACGGTATCTCAAGGCCGAATGAACTTTGGGCTGGCTGTCCTGGCTGGGACTATAGGAACGATGGCGGGCACTTTTGCTTGGTATTGCCTAGGGCGAGTCGTAAACTATCAACGATTAGAAAACTTAGCTATTCGCTATGGCAAGTGGATTGGGGTGACGGTGATAGAGATTGATCGGGTGAATAACTGGTTCAATCAGCATGGTAACAAGGCAGTATTTTTTGGGCGAATGGTGCCCGGAATCCGCACTTTGATTTCTTTGCCCGCAGGTATGAATAAAATGTCGATCGCTAGCTTCACCCTTTATTCTACTGCGGGTACATTGATCTGGATTTTGGCTTTGACGACTGCTGGATTTTTGCTAGGAGATAACTATGCTGTAATTGAGCAGTACCTAGCTCCTGTTTCCAAAGTAGTTCTATTCGGACTCATTGGGTTAGTGAGCTACTGGCTATTCCGCAAGTTTCGTTGAATACAAAGCAGGAGTCTGACTACTTTTGCCGACTCTGTTTGAATATGCAAAAGCATTTTTTAAAAAGATCATGTTTAGCTGAAAAGTTAGTGATTGAATATTTCAAGGCTGATTTTCAGCGAGTAGCTCTAGAGCAACAAATTAATGCTTTGGTATACGTTTCTACTGCCTACCGAGATCAAGCCAATCGCCTACCACAACTCATGCAGGCTCAACAGGAATTGGATCGCCAATTAAAAGTAAATCTAGCCACTTCCAAATCCTTACGAGCTAAGCTAGATCAACTTCTGACTGCAAAAATACTCTAGCGGGATGGTGTGGAAACAAAAAACAGCGGCAGGGAGCCAAAAGTGCCCTATGCCGCTGCACATAAGTAGAAAATTGGTTGTTAACCGATTTGGTCACCGCGCTTGTACTGAAAATAAGCTGCCACGAACAGACCCAAGAGGGTGATGGATACTAACCCAAGTACGATTCCAGAAAGTAATGGTTCTACCACTGTATTAAATCTCCGTTAACAAAAATAAATAAGAATTTTGATCCAGCCTACCGTTTTCAGGAAGCTGGGGCAAGAGCGAAAGCTAGAGAAATTATGAAGAAATATGTGCTGTGCAATGATTTTTCGATACACTGGTAGCGACGCTGTAGGTCTATCTCAGTCGTATTACAAATCTTCTGTGAAGTTTATCAAAATTTTTAGTAAATATTTTTAAGAAGGCTCCGTTGCAAAATCAACTGCTGGAATCTAAATCCCTCACTGTTCAGCAAATCGTCGTATCCATGGTCTTCATTGTGGTTGTGACTTTTTTGGTGACAAGTAACCTGTGGCGATCGAGCAGCCCATATGCTCAAGAAGTACTAGCTCTACAAGGTGATGCAACCCTAGGCCACGCCATTTTTCAGATGAATTGTAGCGGTTGTCATGGTCTAGAGGCACAGGGTCGGGTCGGCCCAAATCTGCACGCCGTGGCTAAGCGCAAATCGCGGCCAGCTTTAATTGAACAAGTCACCAGTGGCAACACGCCGCCCATGCCTCAGTTTCATCCCAGTCCTCACGAGATGGCTGCTCTATTAAGTTATCTAGAGACTTTGTAAGAATTGATGAGTTGGATGATGTCACCAATCTGGATAGTTTGGCCAGTTTCACTAGCTGGCAAGCGGGTGTTGACGGCTACGCGATAAAAGTGGTTGAACCGCGATCGATCGACCTCTGCGGGTAAAGTAGCCGCACGCTGTTTGCCAAAGGTTTTTTGGAAGTCGGAATCAATACTGCCGGTAGTGGCGTTGCGGGTGGGTACGATGCAGCGCTGACAAGGGTTGATGCCCTGCAAGGGAATATGGCCAATTAAGAAATCTTGGGGGTTGTTGGTAAATAGTTGGTCTTCCCAGAAGGCGGGGACTCCGGTGATTTCGATGTTGGTGCGCAGGCGACGACGGATTTCGGGCACTGAGAGGTGCGGATACCAGCTAGCAATTTCTTGGAGGCTGGCGATACTGATAATGGTGGGGCCAGGAGAATCGGTATCGTCAGGGAAGCCGATGACGGTGTTTTCTTGGATGTGGACGGGTAGACCGAAGTATTTACTGAACCAATCACTGAGAGCTGGGTCATCGATCGCTAGCTTAACAGCGGGCATTCCAGGAGCATTGAGATCTAGTTGAAGCGTCGCTAAGTCAAAGTTGGAACGGATTACATGGATCTGGGCATAGCGTTTAGCATTTACAAACTTGCCTTGATCATCGACTAAAGCCCAACGTCGATCGAACTCTAAGGCTCCGCCATGTGTGATGGTGGCCTGATCTACCTGGCAGCCATCCAGAGATTTGATCGGAAAAATTTCTAGGCGATCGACTGTACCCATGTTGCTCACAATCCACTGTGACATCCTCCTACACCTCCCTTGCGGGTAGGTATAGGCTTCCCACCGGACATCCCGAAAGATGTGTGTGGCTTCCTTAGGAGATTTTATCAATCTCTTTACGGCGTTTTATAGTGAGGAACATGCCCAGCCCCACTCTTGGTTTTCAAGAAGAAAAACTCAAGTACCTACGTACCTTGAATATTTTACTTGCAGGAGGTAGAAGCTCGGACTAGCCTGACAGCATTATTTCCCTGCAAAACCCCATATATTCAGTTGTTAAGGTTCGTGTATCATGCCAGCATTTTCGGCTTTGCAATGATGGTTCTATTGTATCAAAAATACTGCATTTTTGCTCGTTTCTTCATCCACCTTTCCGCCGCTTTGTTGTACAAAAGTTTTGCTCTAGGTGGAATCATCAACTCGCTCGCATTCCTCTCACACCTCCCGAAGCGGGTAGGTATGAGGCTCCTGCTGTTTAAGCTGAGTTTTGGCATGTATCTTAGAGGAAGGACTTGAACTTGATCAAGATCTATTTGAAAACCGGCTATTTATTGCTCAACTATGTTTACTTTCAATCTTACTGGTCGGCAGGGAATCGCATTTGGTGTCTCTCTAGTGTTAATGGTTGCGATTGCTTATGGCATAAATCATATAATTTTCCCCAGAAATTCAGTGCATCTGACTAACGCAGTGGTGACGAAACAGTCATTGAACCCATCAAGCGACATCCCGCCCAGTAAAACCACTGGTGAGCAAACAATCGTTTTAGCGGGTGGCTGCTTTTGGGGAGTAGAAGGAGTCTTTGAAAAGCTGAAAGGAGTCTCTAACGTAGTTTCTGGCTATGCAGGCGGTAAAGAGGAAACAGCAAGCTATCGGGCAGTGAGCAATGGTACGACTGGTCATGCTGAAGTGGTACAGGTTACTTATGATCCGCAGAAAATTTCTTTTGGTCAGTTGCTGAAGATCTTCTTTGTGGTAGCACATGACCCGACCCAGATCGATCGACAAGGACCAGATCAAGGCACTCAATATCGATCGGAGATCTTTGTGTCTGACCCTGAGCAGCAGCGAGTAGCACAGGCTTATATTGATCAACTGAGTCGATCAAAAATCTTTGATAGACCGATCGCCACCAAGTTAACGACTCTTGCTAAGTTCTATCCAGCCGAAAAATACCATCAGAACTTCATGGTGCAGAATCCTAATTATCCTTACATTTTGGTGCACGATCGGCCTAAAATAGCTCGGTTACAACAGGAGTTTCCGGAGTTAGTTAAAAATTAGTAGTCGATGTATTCGCTGCTGCTTGCTACCAAGCTGGTAAACCAATTTTCTAACTGATCACCCCAGGCGGTTAAAGAATATTCTTGCTCAGCCTGTTGGCGACAGGCCGATCGATCGATCTCCCCTAACCTCCCAACGGCTTCTACTAATCCAGCCACACTATCTGGCTCTACCAAAAACCCCGTTTTACCATCCCGCACAATCTCGGTCGGACCGCCTCGGGCATAAGAAATTACTGGTACTCCGCAGGCCAAAGCCTCGATCACCACGTTACCAAAAGCCTCCACCCAGCGCGGAGTCATCAGTAAAGCCCGACAATCTCCCACGATCTGCTGCATTGCCGCTGTGTCTAGAAAGCCACAGTATTCAAAGCATCCCGCATATTCGGTTTGGAGCTGCTGCCAATAGGCTTCGTCTTGGATTTTCCCCATGATTTTTAATATCAAACCAGATGCTTTAGCTGCTGCTAGAGCATCTTCCAAGCCCTTTTCTGGCGAAATACGACCAAGGAAAGCTAGGGCGTTAGAGGGATTAGCTCGATATTCATAAACTCCCAAATCTAACCCGGCACCGCCCAGAACTCGGCAATGCTCAGCAAACTCAAAGGTTTCAGCCTGGGTGCGACTACAGACTCCGACCGAACCCGGAAAATCGATCGCCACTTTACCCATCTCTTGATCTAAGGCCGAGATCAACGAACCCATGCTAATAAAATGGGCGATCGGGGTTTGAAACCAAGGTGTCAGATAAAACGGCAGCCAGTCGTAGGCAATATTAAAGATCAGATCATATTTAGCTTGCACCTGACGGGCATAGCTCCACATATTGGCCAACACTGGATCGGCGGGCATGGCGATCGGATCCGAAATTTCTTGGGTTTGGGCAGTGGTTTGCAAATTGCCAGGAATCCGGGCGATCGGAAAATCTAGCAGCTCAGAACCTGCGGGAGCCACAAGCTGAATTTCGTGACCCCGGCGGCGCATTTCGATCGCCAAATTTTTGACAGTCAGCTCTACGCCCCCGCCTAAACCGCTGCCGAGCGCGCCTACTGAGGTGGACATTATTAGTAATTTCAATAGCCCATGCTCCTAAGACTGCGACTTTTAGTATGCTTCATATTCAATACTCTGATGGAATCCGTACCTATTAAGAATCAGCAGACCGAACAATCGAGCTTATAATTGAAGCGGCAGCTTTGCTGTCCATCATTATCTGGGAGCTGTTCATGCTCAACGCCATTATTATTTTATTGCTAGTTGCTGCGGTGGCTGGTGTAGGCTACGACATCATCGATATTTTACCAGCCGAGCTGATCGCCCAAGTCAACAATGTATCGGGCTTACGACTGGTGACGGCTGGTTTTGGTGGACTATTTGGTGGGGTATTTGGTTTCTTTGTGATTACCATCTATCGGCGACTAGAAAAACAGATTCGATCGATGCCGATCGATGTTTTAGTTGCTCGTGCCCTGGGCTTGGTCTTGGGTCTACTGGTAGCCAATCTCATGCTGGCTCCGGTGTTTTTGCTACCCATCCCAGCCGAGTTTTCTTTCCTGAAGCCTTTGCTGGCGATCTTGAGCAGCACGCTGTTTTGCTATACCGGCGTGACTTTAGCCGATACCCACGGCGGGGCGTTTTTGCGTTTATTTAGTCCACAGAATTACAATGCCATGCTGGTGGCCGAGGGGACTTTGCAGCCGGTGAAATCTAAGGCGATCGATACTAGCTGCATTATTGATGGACGCATTGAAGAGTTGATGGCTACGGGTTTTGTGGAAGGCCAGATTTTGGTGCCGCAGTTTGTATTGCAAGAGTTGCAGCTATTGGCAGATTCTTCTAATGATATGAAGCGGATTCGGGGTCGTCGCGGTTTAGACGCTTTAAAAAGAATGCAGGATGAGTTTCCTGATTCGATCGTGATTCACCCGATTAATTATGCAGATTTGACTACGGTGGATGACAAATTGCTGCGTTTTGCCAGTGAAATTAATGGCATGTTGCTGACCAATGATTTCAATTTGAGCAAAGTCGCTGACTTGCAAAAAGTGCCGGTGCTAAATATCAATGATGTGGCCAAGGCGCTCAGGCCAATCTATTTACCGGGCGATAGCATCGAACTCAAAATTGTCAAAGAAGGGAAAGAAGCCTCCCAAGGCGTGGGCTATTTGGACGACGGTACGATGGTAGTAGTAGAAGAAGGCAGTCAGTTTGTGGGTAACGAGGCGCGGATTGTGGTAACTTCGGCGCTCCAGACTACGGCGGGGCGGATGATTTTTGCAAAACCTTATGGAATGGTGAGTTAAGTATGACTACTGGAATTAGGTTTGCGGCGGCGATCGAACTCACTCAGCAGTTTGTGTTGCAGTTACAAGATGGAGCATTAACTCCAGAACAGGTGCAGAGCTTTGTGACAGATTTGGTGGCAACTCAGGAGGGGGCGCGAGGCTTTTTTGTGGGGTATTTGACTAATAGTTTGGCAGTAGTGGACAAGGTTCATCCAGGAATTATTCTGGGTCTGCAAGCATATCCAGCAGTAGTAGCCGATTTGTTGGTAAAGAATTTGGCAATGTCTACGGCACAAAACCTCCATTTTTTACGGGAAAATCAGGCGGATATGGCGGCCAATTCGGCAACGGTGGCTAAGAGATCGCGGCAGCTTATTGATGCTTTACAGATGCCCGAGATTAAGGTGATTTCGCAGCAAATCATTGATGCTATTCAGACAGGGGCTGGTGAGTATGTGGAGTTCTTGGAACGCTGGGGCTATGATGCCGAACAAAAAGGGGCGATCAAGCAGGCTCTTTAGTAAATGAAAAACGTTTGCCTTTTCAGCAAACGTTTTTCAAGCAGGTATTTTAGCGAATTTATCTACCGTTGCTAGTTACAGCGTTTTGTCACCACCTCTGATCGATTTATACAGAGTGTCATATTCGATCGCTGATTTGTCCCAACTGACATCACAGGCCATGGCTCTTTGTTGCAGCGCTTTCCAAGGTTCTTTGTAGCGGAAGCCTTCCCAGGCTCGCACCATGCAGGTATACATATCTAGTGGCTCATAGCGATCAAAGCAGTAGCCGTTTCCAGTGCTAGTGCTGGGGTTATGATGGAAAACGGTATCTACCAAGCCACCAGTCCGGCGAACGATCGGCACGCAGCCATAGCGCAGAGCCATTAGTTGACTAATGCCACAAGGCTCGAAGCGGCTGGGCATCAAGAAGGCATCGGCTCCTCCATAGACTCGACGAGATAAGGTGTCGTTGTACATCAAGTAGGTGGCCATCCGTCCGGGGTAGCGGGCGGCGAGTTGCCAGAGCTGGGTTTCGTAATTACGATCGCCGGTTCCTAGCAACACAAACTGGGCATCGGTGTAGGCCAAAAATCGATCGAGGGTTTGCAGCAGTAGATCTAGACCTTTTTGTTCAACTAACCGCGATACCATCCCCACTAAAAATACGTCGGGGTCGATGGTTAAGCCCACTTCTTTTTGCAGAGCAGCTTTATTCTCGGCGCGGTTTTCTAGGGTTTTGGCATCAAAGGTTTTTACCAAGGCTTTGTCAATGCTGGGGTCATTAATTTCGGTGTCAATGCCGTTGACGATGCCCGAGAGTCGATCGCTGATAAATGAGAGCAGTCCTTCGATTTTTTCGCCATATTCGATCGTTTTAATTTGCTCGGCGTAAGTGGGCGAAACGGTGTTCACTCGATCGGCGTATTGCACAGCGGCGGCCATCACGTTGTGACCCTGCATGTACCATGGGCACCAAGTAATACGGTCTAAGTACCAACGCCAAGGCCCTTGATAGGCCAGGTTATGAATAGTAAATACAGTGCTAATTTCGGGGTCTTGGTGCATCCACACCGGAATCATGCCAGTATGCCAGTCGTGGCAGTGCATAATTTCTGGTTTCCAGTGGTTCCAAGCAAATTCGGCGGCTCCGTTGGCAAAGAAGGTGAAGCGCCAGTCTTCGTCTTCGCCGCCATAGATGCGGTTGGGGTCAAATACTGGGTGCCCAAATAGATACAGGGGTACGTCGGTATCGGGCAAGACGGTTTCGTAGACGGCGAAGTCGTTGAACATGGCGTAGCCCCGGTAGACGGGTTCTTCGGGGACGGCTACTTTGCTGTTGATTACGCCGTAGTAGGGCATAAAAATGCGGACATCATGTCCCATTTTGCGTAAAAATTTGGGAAGTGCGCCCACTACGTCGCCCATGCCGCCGACTTTGGCCAAAGGTACTGCTTCTGCCGCTACAAATAAAATCTTCATACTAAAATCACTGGAATTGCATTTATCTTACGGCTTTGAGGGCGCGATGGATCATCCAAGATGCTGGTTTAAGCAATCGTCTTTGGCACAAGTGAAGCTATCGATCTTAAATTCATCTGGAACCGTTCGCCAGTAAACTTAGTCAAAGAATTTACACTTTACATTTTATAATTTATCTTAAACAACATGAAAATTCATCGCTGCACTTTGGGATTGGCTTTTGGAGCATTGCTGTTCAGTCAAGTAGCAACTATGGCTACGGCATATTCGGCCCAAGCACCTAATGATAGCTCACCAAATTTATTTCAAATAGCACTGAAGCAAGATGAGCCGGTTTATGTAACCGATCGACAGTTCACCAAAGGTGAGTGGTCTTTCAAAATCATCCAAGCTGGCTCAGACTTAAAGTATCAAGGCTCTTCTCTGCTGAGAGGCAAGGATATTATAGTTAATCAGGTAAAAAGAACCAAAGAAAAAGGCCGTCTCATATATACCTGGCGAACTGGACCATCAACTTTTTATGTTGTAAGCTGGCGACCATCTGACCCTACTTTTGCTCGGTTGAAGGTCGTTAAATCTGGTCGTGTAGTAGTTGACAATTTATTGTCGGAAGAGACATCACCATAAGGGGCACGGCAATAATAAATTGACGATTTGCAATGTAATTCCGTCCCAGGGTATCAATGTAGCGATCAAAAAGGTTGCACACCGAAAATAACGTAGGGGCGGGTTTATCCGAAGATTTTGCAAAAATCCAAAAACACCAAATAAAAACCCGCCCACCACAGCCGAAATTATCCGCCAACCATCCGATCCAAAGATCGCCAAAAATTCATTGATCAATGAGGTCGATCGGACATATTGATTTGTTGGGATTTATCGATCGGGATGAATTCGGGGAAGGGCAGGTTTTTATTTGGTTATTACAGCTTGTGCGCTGTTTTTAGATAAACCTGCCCCTACGATTCATATCCCGGTTTTTATGACAATGATATGGATAATTCAAGACCTGCCCAGTCACTCAGATACGCTGATAAATCTGGCAATTACCTTAGTTACACTAACTAAATCGTCGCTAGTAGTGATCGGTAATAGCTCTTGCATATAGGGGCGATAGCGAAATAGCTGATAGCCCAAATTACTCAAGAAATCGGCGACTTCTACATTGGGTTCATTATTAAACAAATTGTGATAAAAAATCTGCGGATGGAAAGTCTTGATCGATTCTTGACAACCTTTCAAAACCTGCAATTCATGGCCTACTGCGGTCACTTTCAACATATCTAACTTAGTGACTTTAGCCTGCTGAATAAAAGTATCTAATTTAAAAGCCGTGACTACTTCAGTTTCACCTTGCCAGTCATTGGCTTCGACCCCTACTCCCAGAATCTGGTGATACTCCGAAGGTGACTGCAAATACAAAGTCGCTTTGCCCAAGTTATCACTAGCTGCTCCAGCAAACACCTGCACCCAATTATAGCCGTTCAGCTTCACGCTTTCTTTGAGGCAAGAAACATGAAAAGTGCTGGGTTCGATCGCCATTACCCGACCAGTCTCACCCACCCTTTGCGCCGCACTAAAGGTATAGACCCCTGAATGGGCACCCACATCAATTACCGTCATACCGGGCTGAATCTGCTGCCGCCACAGCTCAATTTCGCCCTCATACCAATCGCCATCTGCTAACAATGTGCGAGTGGTGAGGCTATTAAAACTAGGTTCGATCGCCAGCACGCATTTTTGATCAAAAGCCGCATAGGTAAACTGTTTATCTGCACATTCTGTCCACAGCCAAGGCCGTCGATCGGCTCTTTGCCTGCCATAATCTTTCGCCGCCTTTAACCAATAATCACTAGCTTTAATCCGATCTTGCTCTAAGTAAGCTAAATACAAAGCATGGAGAGCCGTTGCCGCATCTGGGACGATTTCTTGCGCCCGGTGTAAGTAAAGTAAGCCCTCTAGCTCTTGCATCCCCAAAGAATGAATCCCCAGCTTCAGGTTGCCAGTGTAAGCATGAGGAGACAACTGCGCCAGCAAGTGCATCAGGCGCAGGGCTTGCGGATTTGTGACCGCATGACTGCGACACAAAGCTTCGGCTAAGAGATATAGAGCTTGGTAATAGCCATTGTCGGCGCTCAAAATCTCGATCAAATATTCTGCATGAGCTTCTTTTTGGGGCATTGCACCCAAAGCTTTGGAATGAGTGGGCAGGTAGATAATGCCTTGGGGGACTTCCCGATCGGTATAAGCATCTTGAAAAGTATCGATCAAACAATCAAAAGCCAGCTCTTCGGCATTGGTCATGTCGCCCATGCTGGCGTACAGCAGCGCCAAATGTGCATGACACAGCGGATAATCACCCAACTCCACCCCGCTATGCAGGGCATTAAAAGCCATTTCTACATATAAGCCTCTAGTGAGGCTATTGTCACTATGTTCGGCTTCCACCAAAGCGGCCACCGCCAAATTATTCCATTCCCAGGCCGATTTAGGGTCTTGCCAATTGCATTGGTCAAGCTGGCGCTCCAATTGCTTAAAAGCCTGCCGATCAAGATTAGGAGCTTGTTGTTGAAGGTAATTGAAATAAACTTGGCGAGGATTAAAATCAGTCATGCGTTTACAGTCTAAAGTCTGGGCTAAGTCTGGGCTAAGTCTGGAGCAATCAATGCACAGCAATCTGCCACTGGCTGACCGGCTTTTAAAGCTAGCACCAAGGCATCAAAGCTCGATCGATGAATTTCTATTTGATTCTTCGCTTGCACCAAAGCAGAATTTTCGGCACGTTGGAGGCTACCAGCAGCACAGCCAGCTAGAGTTAGCATACCCCGCAGCTTCTGTCGATCATCACCACCACCCTGACTATTATTGTAAACCAACTGCTCCGCAGCCACCCCCGCCATCCAGACCATACAGTAGCGGTCTAAAAGCTGACCAGAAATTTGACTAGGCGGTGGTGCAAAGGCCACACCACCCTGACCCACTTGTCCCTGTTGCCAAGCTTCCCAGGCGCTGAGCGAATAGCTGGTGACTGAAATTCCCCAAATTTGCGCTAGCAAAAAATGGCCAGCTTCGTGGTAGATGATGCGATCGACATATGCTGGATCCCGACGGGCGATGGTATCTATGACCAATCCTGCCACCCGACTTTGTAAGAAAAAGTTATCCAGGCTAGTGCCCACCAGTAATCCAAAAATTAGCAAACTAGGAATTAATGGCGAAACCTGAATCAATGGTCCTACCAAACTAGAAATCATCAGCAAAAATATCACTAAAGCCAAAATATTTAGCGAAATTTGCTTCGTAGGATTGTTCATGTTGAAATTTTTCAAGATTGGGGCTTACTATCTGTCTGAGTTTTGCGGGCACGATAAAAAGTTTCTAGGCTATCGCTGTCACCAACATAGCGCCAGTGCCAAGGTTCATAAGAGACTCCCTGTAAATTGCCTTGGGGAAAAGACATTTCAAAGCTGTAACGGGCAGCATTGGCTTGCAGCCACTTAAAGGCAGGAGTAGTATCAAATTCTGGCTTGAGATCCAGCGCTGAGTTACCGGCATCACCCAAATCTACCGCATAGCCAGTATGGTGTTCACTATATCGGGGGGGAGCACTAACCTCAGCGCGTTTACTAGGAGCTTGCTTCCGCTGGGCCTTGATTTCAAAGAATATCTTTTCTTGGTCAGCGATCGATCGAAAAGCTGAAATAGTGCGGATCTTTACCCCTGCTGCTTTCGCAGCGGCGGTCATCGCTTGGAACTTGGGTAAGGCAGTCGATCGCAACTTTAAGCCACCCTCCATTGTTCGCAAAGACTGCTCTGATGCTTCGGGGTAACGCAGATGGCCTAATAAAGAATCTGCGGGCTTATCTACTGCCACGGCTGGAACGACGGAGGGCTCTTGAGTCGTCACACTGCTGGGGCTACGAAACAGAACAGTGCCAATGGCCAAAGCAATCGATACCAAAGCTAATCCCAAAGCAAAGTACAGACCACGAGTTAAGGTTTTGCGCTGTCGCCGTAAGTTGGTGAGGGTGGTGGCTTCTGGGGTAAAGCGATCTCGATGGGCGATCGGGATATCCTCGATCGACCCAGGTGATGACTCTTTACTATCAGAATTAATGTTTCGCAAAATTGCTACCTCCAGCGAGAAATGTGCACGATTTCAACACAGTTCCATTGTTCACACTAGCATGTCGTGTTAAATATCTATGTATACTGCTGCACCACACAATTGGTGCGAATGAGTATCTAACAGGCTATTAAGTACCTAATTACACAGTTTTTTGTACGTTTTTTTGTCTAATGCCATCAATTATGCTGTCAGAAACTGTTTGAGTCTGTGCCCACTGACTATAATCCACCAATAATTGATGACTTAAGCGCTGTTTAACAGTCATCAATACGCTCTTTAGCAAGCTATTACCAGCGGCTTCCAAAATTGGTTTAGGAGTGAACCAGAGAGCTGGTGGTAAATCTACCTGCACAGTCAGGTCGGCGCGACCATTGAGCTGGGCTTTTTTGCCGGTAGAAGTGGGAACTAGCTTGCCCACTAAATCTAGATGAAAGCGCTGGTTAATATAGTCAATACCGCGAATTTCACAGTCGGTAGATTGAATGTGCAGAGTGCCGTCTGATTCTGCCCACACCTGCATTTCTACTGTCGGCTGTAGTGTAAAGTGAAGAAAATTAATCGGGCGCATCTTCAGACAAAATAGCTTGTCGCTTAGAGACTCAATTTGGCTGGGGTCTACTAAGGCTTTGACTAGTCGCTGGGGCTGACGCAGATAGTGACTAATGGGCACACCATGCTCGGCAACGGTGAGATCAAGAGATTGGTGCGCAACGAATTTAACTTGCATGAGAGTAATCGCAACATTTGTCAGTGATTCTACACTTATCTTAACGTAATCTTTGCTTAATCTCTTGGCCAGAGGCAGATGAATCAGCCAAATCACGTTTTATTCAGTCAACATTTTATGTCTCCTGTAATTATTGCTCATCTTGGCCCCACTGGAACCTATGCCGAAACAGCGGCCTTGGCCTATGGAAAATCGATCAATGCAGATTTTGAGCTGACCCCCTACAACACCATTGCCCAGGCGATCGAAGCTGTCTCATATAAAGCCGCCGATTTAGCGGTGGTGCCGGTAGAGAATTCGATCGAAGGCAGTGTCACCATGACCCTGGATGCCCTATGGCGCATTGATGGTTTGCAAATTCAACAGGCTTTGGTGCTGCCGATCGAACATCAACTGATCACCGTTGCCCAAAGCCTAGCCGAAATCCAAACTGTCTATTCTCATCCTCAAGCCCTCAGCCAGTGCCAAGAGTGGCTGGACAAACATCTTCCTCAGGCTCAGCGAATTCCTTCTAACTCCACCACCGAAATTTTGTCTCAGTTAGCAGATCTTGGCACCGTCGCCGGGATTTCTTCGCCCAGCGCTGCGGCACTTTATAATTTGCCAATTTTGGCAACAGATATTGGCGATCGGTTAGAAAACCGCACCCGCTTTTGGGTGCTAGGCCATCAGCCAGCGATTACTGGTAGCCAGACTTCTTTGGCGATGACTTTGTCTGCAAATGTCCCCGGTGCTTTATTGGCGGTGCTAGCCAAGTTTGCAGCGGCTCAAATTAATCTCAGCCGCATTGAATCGCGCCCCACCAAGCGTTCTTTGGGTGAATACTTGTTTTTTATGGATCTAGAAGCCGATGGTCATGATCCACAAGTGGCGAAGATTTTGGCAGAAATCACCGCCATTGTGGAACAAGTAAAATTGTTTGGCAGCTATCACATCACCTCGGTCTAATCAGGCTACAATTACATTCTCAAAACGCCACCAAATTCCTAATATAGGTAAAACTGATGCCAGCCACCGCTCCCTTATTGGGTCAAGATCTTTCTGCCCTCACCCATTGGATGGAATCTCAGGGGCAACCGGCTTATCGGGGCAAACAACTGCATCAGTGGATCTATCAAAAAGGGGCGAATTCTTTAGCAGACATCACGGTTTTTTCTAAGGAATGGCGATCGAGTGTGGCCGATATTCAAATTGGTCGATCACAGGTGCAGCATCGATCGGTGGCTCCTGATGGCACCATTAAATACCTGTTGACCTTGGCTGATGGTCAGGTGATTGAGACGGTGGGGATTCCCAGCGATCAGCGTTTGACAGTTTGCGTTTCGACTCAGGTGGGCTGTGCGATGGCCTGTAGCTTTTGCGCCACCGGTAAAGGGGGCTTTTTTCGGAATCTGAAAGCCCACGAAATTATTGATCAGGTGCTCACAGTGCAGTCCGATTTTGGCCAGCGGGTTAGTCATGTGGTGTTGATGGGCTTGGGCGAACCGATGGCGAATTTAGATGAAGTATTGCCAGCACTGCGCTGCTTAAATACCGATGTGGGCATTGGTCAGCGATCGATGACTCTTTCTACTGTCGGGATCCCCGGCAAAATTGAGGAGTTGGCAAACCATCATTTGCAAATTACTTTGGCGGTGAGTCTGCACGCCCCGAATCAGTGGTTGCGAGAACAGCTAATTCCTACCGCAATCAATTACTCGATCGAAGGCTTGTTAGATGACTGTCGAGAATATGTGCGGGTGACTGGTCGCCGATTAAGCTTTGAGTATATTTTGTTGGCAGGCGTAAATGACAAAGCCGAGATGGCAATGGAGTTGGCCAGTCGGCTGCGGGGCTTTCAGTCTCACGTAAATTTGATTCCTTATAATGCGATCGATGAGGCCGATTACCAACGCCCTAATCGGCAACAGGTGCAAAAATTTGCCCAGGTGCTAGAACAACAAAGAATCGCAGTGAGCGTGCGTTACTCTAAGGGCTTAGGGGCCGATGCGGCCTGCGGTCAACTGCGAACTGCCAAGCGCACCGCTAGCAGTGATCTTTTAGTATAAAAGTGACTTTTCTGATTCGTTTTTTGTCAGATTCATTGCCGCTCATTTTTATTTAATGAGGTCTCTTTTCTGTAGTTTTTTGTGATCAATAGTAACTTGTGAGCCTAATCACTGAGAAATTTCAAGTTACGCCAAAATCTGGAGACAAAAAGCGGGTTGAGTTAGATAGAATCATAGGAATAGCTCACGCACCTAACACAAATGGAATCGATCGGAACGCAGGCAACTGCCTTCACTCTCCTATCTCAAAACAAGTCTAGAAAAAGATATCAGCAAATTCTGCTCGGCCTCGGGCTGACGATTGCGGCGATCTTGAGCTGGCAGTCGCCCAGTTGGGCTGCGGGAGTAGATGCCGTGAAGATGGCTCAAGAGTTAAAAGTAAGTATTGATACCATCTGGGTTTTGATTGCTGGAATCTTAGTCTTCTTTATGAACTGCGGCTTTGCCATGCTGGAAGCAGGTCTATGTCGCCAAAAAAATACCGTTAACATTCTGACCAAAAACCTCAGCACTTTTGTCCTGATCAGCATTTCTTTTTGGATTATTGGCTTTGGTTTGATGTTTGGTAATGGTAACGACTGGATTGGAGCCAACGGTTTTTTCTTAATTGGCTCTGATAACAGTCCAGCTACTGGTAAAGAATATCAGGGCGTATTTGCAGCTCTAGGCTGGGCAGGAGTGCCCTTGGCCGCCAAATTCTTTTTTCAGCTTGGCTTTGCCAGCACCTCGGCCACGATCGTTTCTGGGGCAATGGCCGAACGCATTAAGCTAGTCAGCTTCTTTATCTTTGTATTACTGTTTGGTAGTACCGCCTATCCGATGATTGGCCATTGGGTGTGGGGCGGTGGCTGGTTAGCCAATCGGGGCTTTTTTGATTTTGCGGGTTCTAGTGTGGTGCATGTGGTGGGGGGCTGTGCGGCACTTACTGGTGCTTGGTTACTCAAGCCCCGCAGTGGCAAATATGGTAAGACTGGTTTACCGATGGCTATTCCTGGTCACAGTATGACCTTAGCTACTTTGGGCTGCTTTATTTTGTGGTTAGGCTGGTTTGGTTTTAATCCTGGTTCTACTCTGGCCGTATCACCAACGGTGGCACATATTGTGGTTGTTACTAATATTGCGGCGGCCTGCGGTGGTTTGGCGGCGACGATGACCACCTGGGTTGGTTCTGGCAAACCAGATCTCATTATGTTGATCTCCGGGATTTTAGCAGGGTTGGTCGCAATTACAGCCTCTTGTGCTTTTGTAAATTTAACCAGTGCTGCAATAATTGGAGTAGTAGCAGGAGTATTGGTGGTGTTTGCGATCGATTTTATTGAGCGCAGCGGCATTGATGACCCGGTCGGAGCCGTCTCAGTGCATTTGGTTGCCGGGGTCTGGGGCACTTTAGCCGTAGGATTATTCAGTCAGGGTAAGTTGTTTGGAGCTGTTTCTGCACCGAAAAATGGACTTTTTTGGGGTGGTGGTTTCGAGCAGATTGGCATTCAGGTCATGGGTCTAGTGTCAATTGTTATTACTGCACTGTTGGCATCTTATGGGTTTTGGTATATTTTAAAATCCACATTAGGTTTAAGGGTGTCACGTAAATCGGAGGCGGTGGGTTTAGATACCAACGAACACAGTATGGAAGCTTATCCCGATTTTTTTAAAAAAGAATTATAAAATTTTAGTCAGTTGCCATGAACTCAGCTACTTTAACTAACGACCACGATGACCTCGGCCAACTTTTAGCCGAAGCGGGCAACCCGGCCACTACTGAGCAACGGTTGCGAGATCTGCTGTCTCTAAATCATCCGGAAGTCACGGTGGCGGTGGCTAAAAACACCGTATTAGCTCTAGAGGAGTTGGCGGAGTTAAGCCAGCATCCTAATTTGCAGGTGAGACTAGCGGTAGCTGGTAATCCCAATAGCCACGGCACAATCTTAGAACAATTGGCTGAAGATTCTACCGAAGAGGTGCGCGCCAGAGTAGCCGCCAGTGAAAATGCCACTCCTTCGACTCTGTTGCGCTTAGCCGAAGACCCAGCCGAACAGGTGCGCCAAAAAGTTACTGAAAACGAACAGAGTTCGATCGAAGTTTTAAAATGCCTTGCTCAAGATGAAGACTCGGCTATTTTGATAGGTCTAGCCAAACATCCCCAAGCTACGAGTGATCTATTAGCTGGTCTGTCAGAAAGCAAATCGCTGCTGGTCAAAACTGCCGTGGCTAAAAATGTGCGCACCCCGGTAGCAGGACTATTAGTCATTGCCAAAGAAATCGATCGGGGTACAGCCGCCGAAACTTTTGAATTACGTTACACCCTGGCTACTAACCCCAATTCACCAAATTTAATTTTACTGAAATGCCCCAATCGCAGCGACGCGCCCGAACAGCAAGAAAAAGTTGCGATCCAGCTCAGTAGGCATCTCAACAGCCCTGACGAATTATTAGATGGTTTGGCCGGTTACAACTCTCTAGCGATTCAAGAAAACATTGTTAACCATCCTTCTCTGCATCATACAACGCTAGTTAAACTAGCCAGCAGCGATTTCTGGTCGATTCAACAGCAATCTTTACAGCGCATTAACTCTACTCCGGCCACAATCGATCGACAGACTTATATTGGCGAAGCCGAAGAAAGTGTTGATAACGAGATTGGCTCTCGTTTAGTTGCGGATCTGCCCGCCAGTGAAGCCCTAGAAATTGATCTGATGTCTTCCATCGGCGAAATATATCAGCCGCCATCATCTTCGATCATGACAGCCAATACTGGCTTAGAAGGCCGCACTGGTCTAAGTGAACTATATGAACGTACCGGTGCACATTTGAGTGCTATTCATCCCTTAGCAGTGCTGTTTACTTTGATGAGCTTGCTGTGCGTGGCACTTGGTCTAAATGTGTGGATTAACTCCAATTCTCAGCCCGGATCTGCGGGTAATGCCCTAGCGCCGAATGGTCTGCCATCGCCTATAGTCCCTGTTCCTAACCCGGTCAAAGCTGTTCCCAAAAATGATTTT
Organism: Synechococcales cyanobacterium; assembly: GCA_043721015.1. Taxonomy (GTDB): domain Bacteria; phylum Cyanobacteriota; class Cyanobacteriia; order Cyanobacteriales; family Chamaesiphonaceae; genus JAAFHZ01. Next base: position 30,058 of record JAYSRP010000103.1, read on the forward strand.
GGCATTTATCACAGCGCGATAAATTCTGCTAACAGTGCCACTTTAGCTAGTCAAAGCGCTGTTACCAAAGAAGATTGGGGAAAAATAACGGTGCAGTGGACTAAGTCGATCGACTTGCTCAAAACTATTTCGGTTAAAGATCCGCTATATCCGAAGGCTCAAGAAAAACTCAAAGAGTATCAGACCATTTTGGATGTGGCTAAGTACAAGGCTCGGTAGTTCTTAGATGAGTTGAAAAAGCCCGCTCACTGAGCGGAGTCGAAGTGAGCGGAGTCGAAGTGAGCAGGCTTTTTTATCTCACAACATGCAGGATTGTTGGGATGCTTTGAATGGCAGGTAGCTGCTCGATCGACTTCAGCGCCTGTTGGAAGTTAGACTCAGTGACTTCACCCGTAATCACCACAATCTCGGCACCGTTTTTGCTCACCGATGTTTGGACGATCGATTCGATGCTCACATGGTGATTGCCAAAAGCTGTGCCAATATAGCCGATCGTGCCCGGTAGATCTTCAGTTTGAAAACGCACATAGAAGCGCCCCACCAAATTTTCTAACAAAGACATGGTGGCATATTGCTGATGGGGGCAATTCATCAGCGGATTCATGGCATCGCCGCCGCTCTGGCTGAGCATGGCACCAATTACTACCACAATATCGGAAACTACCGAAGAAGCCGTTGCCCCGGCTCCTGCGCCGGGGCCAAATAGCATCACCTGACCCAGCGGATCACCTTCTACTAGAATGGCATTGAAAACACCATTGACGCTGGCCAATGGGTGAGATTTCAGTAATAGAGTGGGGTGGACTCTGACTGCCACCGAGGCATCGGGACTGCGTTCAGCGATCGCCAGCAGCTTAATTACATAGCCCAATTTAGTAGCATAAGCAATATCGGTAGCTCCGACTTTGCGAATACCCGCACAGTGGACTTCTTCGCGCTTAATGCGATCACCAAAGGCTAATGAAGCCAAAATCGCAATTTTATCCCCAGCATCTAAACCATCGACATCGGCGGTGGGGTCGGTCTCTGCGTAACCTAAAGCCTGAGCATCGGCCAAAATATCGACAAACTCGCCGCCTTCTTCGGTCATGCGGGTGAGAATGTAATTGGTGGTGCCGTTAACAATTCCGGTCACGCGATTGATCCGGTTGACGCTTAAAGATTGTTTGAGGGGCTGAATTACCGGAATGCCGCCGCCTACGGCAGCTTCTAGCATTACATAGACCCCGGCCTGGTTGGCAGCAGTATAAATTTCGTCACCAAAGCGCGAAATCAGGGCTTTGTTGGCAGTAACAATGTGTTTGCCGTGAGCAATTGCTTTCAAAATCAAGCTACGAGCTGGTTCGATACCGCCCATCACTTCTACAATAATGTCGATGGTGGGGTCAGAGACGATCGATTCGAGGTCGCTAGTCAAAATCCCTGGTGCTAGCTGGACTTCACGGGGTTTATCGATCGACTGCACTCCGACTTTGGCGATCTCTACTTTGCCCAGCAGGTGATGGCGACCGATCGGATCCAGCAAGATTTGGGCGGTGCCGGTGCCCACAGTCCCAAATCCTAAAATGCCGATTCTCACCATAAGACGCTCCTTGTTTCTCAATGCTGCTTGAACTGCCCAATTATCTCACAGCAGGTCGATCGGGGTGGTAATTTAGGGTAGAAAGCAGCTATTGATATGCTCCCAGTCCCGGAGAGCCGGAGAAGTTTCTGATAATCCTGATAATATAGTGTTAACAATTGAGGTATGAGCAATGGTTGCCGCACGAGAGCATTCACCCCGACTTACTCCCGACGAGTACTTTGCTTGGGAAGAGCAGCAGGAAGTTAAGCACGAGTACTTCGATGGCGAGGTTTTTGCTATGAGTGGTGGAACAGTCAATCATGGACGGATCGGCGGTAGAATCTTTTCGTTGATTGATGATCACCTCATCGAATCGGATCGCTGTATCGCGCTCAACTCAGATGTCAAGATTAAGATTCAGGCATCAGAAAAGTACGTTTACCCCGATGCGAGTGCGACCTGTGACGAGCGCGATCGACAAACAACTCAATTTATCAGCCATCCATCTCTAATCGTCGAAGTACTCTCCCCTAGTACAGAAGCTTATGACCGAGGCAAAAAATTCAAGCTTTACCAACGATCGATCGCCCTCATGGAATACGTTCTAGTCAGTGCTGAGGAAATCGAAATTGAGGTATTCCGCAAAAACGATCGGGATAAATGGGAAGTGACCAATTATGTCGCTGGGGATGTTGTCGAGTTGGAGAGTATTAATTTAACTTTTACCATCGATCGAGTCTATCGTGGCATCAAGTTTTGACGGCCAAAGATACCTAGAGACTACTCGAACTCCGGCAGCGCCACCATTTCGCCATGACCCCAGAAGGCTTCTAGGTTATAGAATTCGCGGCCATCGGGGGACATAATATGAACGATTACATCACCGTAATCTACCAAAATCCAGTCGCCATGAGATGCGCCTTCGGTGCTCATGGGTGAGATCCCATAGGTTTTTTCGACTTCATCTTGCACCGACTCGGAGATAGCCCGGAGCTGAGCGCGAGAGAAACCGGTCACAATCAACAGATAATCGGCAATAAAAGAGACTTCCGAGACCTTAATTAGTACCATGTCTCCGGCTTTGCGATCGTCCGCAGCTTTAGCAGCGAGGATGGCGACTTGTTCGCTAGTAAAAGAAATTTTGGAGCTAGTTGGAGCGGTAATTGTTTGCATAGGGTCGCTGTAAAAAAATTAGGAGAGTGAGAACAGGAAAGGTTTTAATTACTGGCTGTGGCGGATGCCGCCTGGAGAGACTCACTCATCGCCCAATTGCGTGTCCGAATCGTGCGGGGATGAATCTGCTTACGAGCAGTAATTAGGTGTTGTAGGCCATAGTCGCAGGTATGCCAAACGGCGGTAATGAGGTTTTGGTGGCTGTGCTGGCGTAATTCTTGGAGTATGGGTTCATCGCCACGCCCAGGTTCTAAGCTATCAGCTAAGAATACAACACAGCTTAACGCAGACATCCCCGGTCTTCCTAAAGTATGATCGGCGATCGCCATCAACACTTCAGTATCTGTCACCTGAAAGTCGTCCCGAGCGACGATCGCCCCCACATCTGCATGGAGTAGGTGGGGATTAACTAAATCCACCGGATCCAATTCTAGCCCTTCGGCCTCAGCCATTTCTAAGAGTCTTTGTGGTTTGAAATATTTAGCCAAGTCGTGCATTAAGCCCGCCAAAGCGGCTTTTTCCACATCCAAACCGTGGATCTGTGCCAGTTCCACAGACATTGCTTCTACGCCCAAAATATGCTGTACTCGATGCTCCGAGACGTTTTCTCGTAGCCAAGCAAGAGTTTTTTCTCGTAGGTTGGTTTCAGGTTTTGCAACCGTTTTTGCAACTGTAGCAAAGTCGCTCATGTAAATTATGCCGAAATATTTAGGATCCTATCTTAACCGAATCAACCAGAAAAAATTAAGAAATAGACTCAGCAGCAATTTGTGGTGGACAATCATGAAAGATATCGGCAACACCTTAGCAATATTGCGGTTTTCACATGCTCGCGCTCAGAACGATTCTCCTCCGAAGACGCTATGCGAACGGTCTTCACAAAATCTCCCAAATAGCTGGGCAGTATAAAGCCCTGCCCTTTACCCTTAGCCTCATAGCCATTTGTGCTTGGCCTGGAATGGCCGCCAGCAATAAACCGACACCAATTATCGAGAAATCTTTGATGTGGGAGGTGACAGGGAATGGTCTGAACCAGCCTTCTTATTTATTTGGCACTATTCACATCAACTGCAAAAATCGCCTGAAATTTTCGGCTAAAAGGCAAGAGATTTTTGCCAAAGCTCAACAGATTTACTTGGAGCTAGATTTTGATGATCCAACTTTGCAAAAACAAATTGGTCAAAATACCCAAATGCCCCCAGGTAAAAACCTGCAAAAGCTGTTGACTCCTAGGCAATACAAGCAAGCTCGCAAGTACTTTGCCGACAAATTAAAACTGCCATTAGACTTTTTTAGTACCACCAGACCGTTTATCTTGACCTCGTTGGCTACTCCCAGCGGCTTGAAGTGCCAGGTAGACTCTTGGGAAGAGGTTATTGTGAAAATGGCCAAGCAAAAGAAACTGGAGATCAAAGGACTAGAAAGCGTCAAAGATCAATTTGCGGTGTTTGACACAGTTTCTTTAAAAGAAGAAGCTGCCATGCTGATGGATGTGATCAATAACCCCACTAAAAACAAGCAAGAGTTCCTGAAGCTAATTGCCGCCTACAATAACGAAGATCTCAACCTGCTAGAAAAAATTACCAGGGCTGATCCCGATGCTAAAAAGTTCAATACTTCTTTGCTAGACGATCGAAACCGCAAATGGATCCCGATCATCACCCGCGAGGCGAAATCGAAACCCACTTTCTTTGGTTTTGGTGCGGCACACCTAGTTGGCTCCGAAGGCGTGATTGCTCTGCTGCAAAAAGCAGGCTATACCGTGAAACCCATCAAAAACTAGTTGTGCTCTTCTTTGCCATTGGTTTGGCCAGTTTCATTGGGGCTGTAAGCCTGAAGCAAAGAACTCACCTGATCTACCATTTCTTTTCCGGGCATGGGGCGGACGATCGCTTGCCGTTCGGGGAAGAAATCTGGCCGATCGATGTTTCGTTCGATGCCTTCTTCGACCTGTTGGCGAATGATAGTTTGCATTTCAGCTTTTGCCCGTTCTCGCTGATACTTAGCGCCTTCTTCGGAAGTGGCATACAGGGGCGGCAGACGATTGAGGGCATAGGCTGCCACATCGCCCACATCTAAGCGTGGCTCCGCTTCGCCAGCCTGGTTCATTTCGACTGTGGCCACTTGGCGAATGGCTTCGGTCAGCACCAGTTCTTCCATCACGTTGATGAACTGCTTGCGAGGAACAGTGACAACTTCAGCAGAGAGCAAAGCGCCCATCAGCCGATCGAGTGCCATGTATTCTTCTACTGACAACTCGGCAGCACTGTCACAAATGCGCCCCACCTCAGCTTCCATCGCGGGGGTAAGATAGCCGTCGTGCAGAGCCTGGTCTACGATTTCCTTAATATTCATCGGGAAGAATGGGGTGTCGGTCACGAGACCAGAGTAGATGTTCGATCTTATTTTACCCAGTTAGATCAAAAAAGTATTAAATATATTGGCATCTATTCAAAAGATGTTTTTCGCCACTGGGCTGGTTCAATACCCACCGCATTTACGTATAAGCCCCAATGGAGGTGAGGGCCTGTGGATGCACCGGTGG
>JAYSRP010000104.1:0-6538 GCA_043721015.1 Synechococcales cyanobacterium
GAGCCGTTGCTGGAAGAGGTGGGCAAGGATCTTGACCCTTTTGATTTGATTTGCCATATTGCTTTCGATCAGCCTCCTTTAACCAGGCGCGATCGGGCAGAAAATGTGCGTAAGCGGGATATTTTTACTAAATATAGTCCCCAGGCGATCGCGGTGCTGGAGGCTTTGTTAGCTAAGTATCAAGATGAAGGGGTAGTATCGGGTCTGGATGATCCGCGTATTCTGCAAATTGCGCCGTTTAGCAATATGGGCACGGTGCCGCAGTTGATTAAGCAGTTCGGCGGTCGTCCAGATTATGAACGGGCTGTCCAAGAACTTCAAACTGCCCTCTATCAAGATCTGGCATGATGATGTATATTATATACATTACTTTTAAAGGGTCAGTTATGCACCGCACCCAAATTTATTTGCCAGATCAGCTACATGAGCAACTTAAGATGCGTTCCCGAGCTAATGGTATTAGTGTATCGGCATTAATTCGCCAAGTTGTAGAGAAAGACTTACAACGAAATGCAGCACCCAGTGATGCACGACAATTCTTCGATCAGATGACTCCTTTGGATAGTTTTGCTGATTGTGAACCAGAAGAATATGTGAGAGAGATTCGTAGTAAGAGTCGAATTTTGCGTGATGAGTAAACCGGAGCCACCAGTACGCTTGTTGCTAGATACAGACATTGTTATCAATCTGTTGCGAAAACGAGAGGCAACGGTTGACTGTTTTGTTGAACTTCAAAACAGTGGCACAACTTTTTTGTTATCGCCGATTGTGATCGCCGAAATCTATGCTGGTGCATTTAAGCGTGAGCACCGTCAGATTGAAGCATTTTTTAGTATGTGTCAATCATTAGTTCTTAATGGAGAAGTCGGAAGATTAGCTGGTAATTATTCCAATACTTACCGTAAAGCATTTCAAGGTATTTCTTTGGAAGATTATTTGTTGGCAGCTACTGCTTACCAAGAACGTTGTCCATTGTGGACTGGTAATCGGAAACATTATCCGATGAATGATATTGAGCTTTTTTTGAATTAAACTATTTTTAGATAATATGTCTGTCCGTAATACCGTAAAGTCGATTCAAGACATCATGCGCCAAGATTCTGGGGTAGATGGTGATGCTCAGCGGCTTTCGCAGCTTTGCTGGATGTTTTTTTTGAAGATTATTGATGACCAAGATCAGGAGCTGGAGCTGCTAAATGCTGATTATCGATCGCCGATTCCGACAGGCTTACAATGGCGCGGTTGGGCAGCAGACCCGGAGGGCATTACTGGCGATGAGCTGATGGATTTCATTAATTTGGAGCTGTTTCCGCAGCTTAAGGAGCTAGATTTGTCGGTGGCGGGCAAGGATGCCAATCGGCGGCGGGTGGTGCGGGGGTTGTTTGAAGATGCCAATAACTACATGAAGTCGGGGCAGTTGCTGCGTCAGGTAATCAATAAAATTGCGGAGGTAGATTTTAATAATTTGGCCGATCGACAGCATTTTGGCGATATTTATGAGCAGTTGCTGAATGATTTGCAGAGTGCCGGAAATGCGGGGGAGTTTTATACGCCTCGGGCGGTGACGGCTTTTATGGTACAGATGGTTGACCCGAAGCCGGGAGAGGTGTTGTTTGATCCGGCCTGTGGCACCGGGGGCTTTTTGACCTGTGCGATTCGGCACATGCGCGATCGCTATGTGAAGAAGGTGAAGGATGAGCAGGCGATGCAGGGGGCGCTCAAGGCGGTGGAGAAGAAGCAGTTGCCGCATATGCTGTGTGTGACAAATATGCTGTTACACGGCATTGAAGATCCGAGTTTTGTGGGTCATGATAATACTTTGGCGCGGCCTTATGTGAGCTATGGTGCTGTCGATCGGGTGGATGTGATTTTGACTAATCCACCGTTTGGGGGGCGAGAGGAGGATGGAATTGAGGGCAATTTTCCGAAGCAGTTTCAGACGAAGGAGACGGCTGATTTGTTTTTGGTGCTGATTGTGCGGCTGTTGAAGCCGGGAGGGCGGGCGGCGGTGGTGTTGCCGGATGGTTCGCTGTTTGGGGAGGGGGTGAAGACGCGGTTGAAGGAGCATTTGCTGGAGGAGTGTAATTTGCATACGGTGGTGCGGTTGCCGAATAGTGTGTTTAAGCCTTATGCGAGTATTGGGACTAATTTGTTGTTTTTTGAGAAGCGTGCTGATAAGAATGGAGAGGGGTGCGCGACTAAGGAGGTGTGGTTTTATGAGTTGGGGGTGCCGGTGGGGCAGAAGGCTTTTTCGATGACTAGGCCGATTCGGGTGGAGCATTTTGGGAGCTGTGTAAGTTGGTGGGGTGGGGTGAAGCGGGCTGGTCGGGTGGAGAGTGAGGTGGCTTGGCGGGTGAGTTTGGCGGATATTAAGGGGCGCAATTATAATTTGGATTTCAAGAATCCGCACACGGTGGCTGATAATCATGGTGATCCGGTGGAGTTGTTGGAGAAGCTGGATTTGGCGGAGGCTGAGGCGGCGCTGCTGCGCGATCAGCTTAAGGCGATTTTGGCGGAGGCTTTGTTGCGGTGAGTGCTGAGGGCAATTGTGCAACAGGCTGTTGCACAATTCGTTTCCGATCAAGCAATTTTGCCACAGGCTGTGGCAAAATTAGTACCTGCGTTTTAACGTTGTTTTGGTGAGGTTGGAGGCATTTTTGCAACAGCCTGTTGCAAAATTATGTAACCGTTGCTGGGACTGTATTTTTTGATGGGAAACAATGGAAGCTGAACAGTTATTAGAACATTTTGATCGGGTGGCAGAGGCTCCGGGTTCGATCGCTGCTTTGCGGCGGTTTATTTTGGATTTGGCGGTACGAGGGAAGCTGGTCGATCAAGATCCCAATGATGAACCGGCTTCTGAGTTGTTGAAGCGGATTCAATCTGAAAAAGAACAGTTGGTAAGAATCGGAAAGATAAAAAAGGATAAGTCACTTTTTCCTGTCACAGATGAAGAAATTTCTGCACTTTTTTACACAAACCATTGTACATATGAGAGACTCGGTAATATTGCCATTCTGCAAAAAGGACTTACTGGAATCAAGCAAGCACAGCCAGGTTCATTTCCACTTGTAGTTACAGCAGAAGAGCGTTCTTCCTGCGACCACTTTGATTTTGAGGGATCGGCTGCAATCATTCCCATGGTTTCTTCTACAGGACATGGAAATGCCAGTATGAAAAGGCTTCATTACCAAGAAGGTAAGTTTGCATTGGGAAATATTTTGTGTGCTGTGTTTCCGATTATACCTCAATTAATTTCTGCACGATTTATTTATGAATATTTGACGGCTTTCAAGGAAGATCTATTAGTTGCTCAAATGATAGGAACTGCCAATGTTAGCTTAACTATCAATAAAATTAGTAACATTCCAATTCCAATTGTTTCACCTGCTAATCAGGAACGTGCTTATGAGTTAATGGGATTGTGCGATCGACTTGAAGCAGCCCAGAAAAACCGTGAAAATCTGCGAGATCGATTGGTGGCGGCGAGTCTGTATCAGTTGAACCAAGCTGCTGATAGCAATGAGGAGTTCTTCGATCGTGCTCGGTTCTATTTTGATAATTTGGCGAAGTTGAATGTTCGATCAAAACATATCAAACAACTTCGACAAACTATTATCAATCTTGCCATGTGTGGTAAGCTTGTCCGACAAGATTCTAATGATGAATCAGTGTTGAAACTACTTGAAAGAATTAAAGAAAACAAAAGAAATTTATCAAATAGTAATGGAGCTAAAGAGCAGAAAAAGACATATGAAGTTCCAGCTAACAAAATACCATATTTTTTACCTAGCACCTGGAAATGGATTAATTTTGCAGATCTAATTTATTATTCTGATGCAGGAATGAGTCCAAAAACTGAAGGTTTTCCTAAATCTGGTGATCAATGGGGAGTTGTCAAAGTTAGCTCTGTTTCATGGGATAGATTCAACCCTGACGAGAACAAACAACTTTTTTCAGAAGCAAACTTCCCAGAGTCAGCAATAATTTTGAATGGTGATTTTTTAATTTCCAGGGCAAATACAAGTGCATTAGTTGCCAAGTGTGTGATTGTTGAAGACCAGCCTAAAAATCTTATTCTTAGTGATAAAATTGTTCGACTCCATATTACTGAGTATTGTGAAAAGAAATTTGTGTATTATGTAAATAATTATGCCTCACATGCACGAGAATATTATGCTTCAGAAGCATCAGGGACTAGTGATTCAATGAAAAATGTTTCTCGCCCTGTCATTTATGCATTACCAATTCCTCTACCTCCTTTGGCTGAACAGTATCGTATTGTTGCCAGAATAGATGAATTGATGATCTTGTGCGATCAACTTGAAGTACAACTTAATGTTATTCAGTCAGATAGCGATAACTTGCTGGAAACTTTGCTGCATAAATCTTTGTAGGAGGTTAATCACATCTATTGAGTAACCGGGGGTAAAAAACGTACTATTTATTATAGTACGGATATCCGTACCTGGCAAAACCGGCCTATCTGTCGTACATTTGACCTATGGTTAATTTATATTACTGTAAGGAGAATGTTATGACTACAATTGATGGATTATGGAGCGTTGAGTTCCAAAGTAACTCCCAAACTTTTGGGGCTGGAGTCGTTGTGATCAACAATGGCCGCATCCAAGGAGGAGACAGTGCATTTATGTACAATGGGACTCTGAGAGAAGAGAGCGCAGTTATTCATGGAGATCTGGAGGTCAGCAAACATTGCTTCTCAGCCATATCCATTTTTGGCCCAACTGACCACTTTCACCTAAAAATAACAGGAGCTTCTGATCCTCAAAACTTAATACTGGAAGGATACATGGTTGAAAATCCTCAGCAAAAAATTAACATTAGAGCAGTTCATAGAGCTGCTTAAATTGAAATAGGAGGATATTATCAACCAATTTTGCTCTGATGAAATAACCATAATCTACTATTGGTTGGTGATGTCCCTATTCTAGTGCCCAAAGAGCAAGCAACCACAAATAATTATTAACTTACGTGCAAACACAAATGAATAGAATTTCAGTAATATCCTCAAATCTTGCCTCTGTCGGATACGATTTAGATACACAAGTCCTAGAAATTCAATTTCTTAATGGTGGGATCTATCAGTACTCAAGAGTCCCATCATCGGTCTACTCGGGTCTGATGGCAGCTAGTTCACATGGCTCATACTTTGACCGGCATGTTAAAAAAGCTCGTTATAGCTACAGAAAAATCTGCTAAAGCTACGTAAAAGAGTTGATTTTTTATCAGTTTACTAATTGATCGACTCTGAACTCACAGCATATCCCGAAAACCGACGAGCCAAAGGTCAATGGCAACTTTTTTGCCCCATTTCCAGCGATAGCTCTGCTTGCTGGTGGCGATCAACACTCTCCAAAAACCCTATGTAAAAAGCTTTGGGGCAAGCAAATTCAGCGGGTTAGTCGTTGTTAGAGAATCGATCGACTCAAATTTCTTGATCACCCTTGGTGAAAGCGAAGATATCGCCCCTCAACCCACGGCATATCCCGAGAACTGACGGGTAAAAGATGACTGAAACCCAATAACAATATGATTTTTTGGGACTCCCATTGCCACCAGTCGATCGGCTAAGTTTATTTCAGTATTGTTTCTCTGTATCCAAATTTTCTCGTCTTTAATATCTATATGAATAATAGCGCCATAAACATGTTCCTTCTGTTCCCAACCAACATCGATCAAAAGATAATGATCATGCTCCGCATCAAAAATGATTTGCCCTTCAATTTCACTGTTGCTATTAGAAACATCATAACCATGAATTTCTTCTAGCAAATCTCGGATTCTTTTGCGGTACTCTTTTATGTCAGCCATTTTGTAATCACCTCACTTTCAGGATCGTAAACTAATAATCTTATTTGATACTTATCAACTACAGCCCTTGCCAGCAAAGACTGAAAAAACGAACTATAAACCTCCTGTGGAACTGCTAAATATAATAAACGAGTTGGATCTTTATTCTCCAAAGCAACCTGGTAATTAATAAATTGCCCAATAGCAAGATGAAAATCAAAAACAACCGACGCACTCGAAAATGTTTTGACTTCGACAGCTATTTTCGCCTCTCCTTTTTCAGCCGCTAAGATCTTTTCAGCTCCTAGATCAATATAGATTCGAGTATCTCCAAACTTCAAACTGAGTGGATCATCAGTAATTGTCCAGTTCTCTTTTTGCAACCCACGCTTAACTGCGTCATGAAATGAATCCTTGGCTGGCATAAATCTATCTCCCGAATTATTAGCTGTGGGTGTAGATCTCATCCTCGTCATTATTCCAAACTGCATCTAGCGATTCCTGGCTAGATTTAAGCCAGAAATCTGCTTCTTCATCAAGAAGCACCGTCAGCAGTACTCTTGCGCCCTCTGGTAAGTCTGCCACATCTAATAGCTCAACTTTTCCTTGACGAACTGTTGCCCAAAGTGTTTTTAGCATATATCCTCTCAAACTCTCGCCTGTATTATAGCAAGCAATTCCTCAATCATCTTTGGTACAAGCAATTGGTTCCGAGCTATGCCGA
>JAYSRP010000105.1:0-16821 GCA_043721015.1 Synechococcales cyanobacterium
TATAACACTACTTAAGTATGGCAGATATTACATTAGGACAAAGTATTGCAGGCTCCCTCACTAGTAGTGATCTGCAAATCACTCCAAATCCAATCGGCACTGTGCCCTTAGGCGCTTTTTATGATGAATATGATGTTACGGGAGTAGACGGGTTTAGGCAACTAAATATTACAACTCAAGGCTCAGTACCTTACCTTCAGCTTATTAACAAAGCGACGGGTGCTATCGTCTATCAAGCTTTCTCTCCTAATAACAGTAATAAAATAGCTCAAACGACATTCCCTGGTATTGATTATAAAATCCGGGTTCTCAGTTCATCTCTAGGCGATTACCAGTTATCTTTGGGTGATGGAGGAAAAGCAACCTCAATTACCAGTTCTGGGCTTGGACCGCAAAGAGATGACTTGGCAGACCCCACAATATTATTTCCGGTGGGAACGATCGGAGATGATGGGTCGTATTTTCCATTAGCTGGTATTAAAGGGTTTCCTCGTCTATCTGATATTGCCTTAAACTCAAATAATCAGCTATACGGAGTTTCTTTAGATGTCGCAAGTGCTCTATACCTGATAAATCCTGGTTTAGATTTACCAAATCAAATTTCGCGTTTAGGCGATACACCGTTAGGTGAAATAAGTCCAATTAAAGACACTCAGGGACAAAATCTTAGTCTTAATGCCTTAGAATTTGATAAAAACAATAATCTTTATGCTCTCAGCGATAAGACTAATGGACTTTATCAAATTGATATTTCTACTCGTGTTGGCACATTAATTGCTAGTTTGCCGCAAGGTTTTGTTAGTAGTGGTGATTTGGTCTATGACGCTGTTAATAATCGCTTTTTAGCAACATCTAGAGATACGGTAACTACTGATGCTTTATATCAAATTCCACTGAACAATCCATCTGAAGCAACTAAAATAGGTCAAATTGGCTTTACTCGTCTAGATGGCCTTAGTCTTGAGAATGGTCAGTTGACTGGATTCGTCACTAGTGGAAACCTTATTGGAAATTCCACCACTGGTACATCTATAACTACCACACGTATCAAAATCGATGCAAACACTGGGGTCGGCACACTTGATAAAACAATTTCAGGACTAGCTCGAATTAATCTTCCAACTCTTGCCGGAATTAGTGGAGCTTCGACAATAGTACCGATAACACCGGTTGCTCCTCCAGTGGTGCCAGTAACACCGATCGACCCCGTACCTCCAGTAGTACCAGTAACGCCGATCGACCCAGTTCCTCCAGTGGTGCCAGTAACACCGGTTAACCCCGTGCCTCCAGTTACCCCCGTACCACCAATAACTTCAACTATAACCCCGATCACGGCTAGTCCCGGCTTACTACAACTCAGTCAGGGTGCAGGGATCAATGCTTCATTGCTATTTAGTAAAACTGGCCACCAAACAGCAAATCGCAATGAGTTAGGCATCTTTACTGTTGATGATAATAATGGCGCTATCAATGGTATTACACCGGGGCAGAGTGGTTATTTAGCCGAGGTTACTAAGCGATCACAGGTGGTTTTTTCATCATTGAGTGAAAGCTCGATCGACGCAGCATTAGATAAGTCACTGACTCGGAATATTAACCTTGCTGCTAACTCTAAAGTGGGTTTTTATCTGGCGGTCAATGACTCGATCGATAGCTCCACGGCTCCAGCGAATGTGTTGTTTTCGGTTCCTGCCAGCAGCACCAGTTTCCAAAATACCAAAATCACCCCAGATGCCGCAAGTGTTCAGGTGGCTTTTGAAGATGTTAGAAATGGTGGCGACCAAGACTTTAATGACTTGGTGTTCAAAATTAGCACTGCTACTAATCCACCACCTCTAGGAATTACTCAACAGGGCAGTAAGGAGATTTTTGATCTTACGAGCATTACCGTTGGAGCCAAAGCAAATTTTGAAATTCAACGCGATGCTGGATATAACAACCATGTTGGTTTTTATAAAATAGAGGATGCTTTAGGCACTATTAGGGTTGGTGAAATGCTAATTAAACCTGGTGAAAATGGCTATCGGCAAGCTGCGGTGCAAAGTCGCATTGCTGGTGTTGATTTGACTGGCATGGATAATCAGATGACCGTGGCTAATGCTGATTTTCAGGGTGGGGCACTCTATGCACCTTTCTTGATTGCTGATTCTAGTGTTGGCAATTCAGATTTTAGCAATGTTTACACTGCTTATAGTTTGGGTAATGCCGATAAAGTTGATCACATTAGGTTGTTAGGAGACAATGTTTTTGGCTTTGAAGACCTAAATGGCGGCGGTGATCGAGACTTTAATGACCTAATAGTTAAAGCTACTTTTACTTAAAGTGTTTCTCGTCTTCTATATCATTTCCACAATTAATAAATATGGCTGAGAGTCCTTTGTTTTAAAGCTTTTAGCTTATTGCCTAGATTTCTTAACCTCAACAACCTAACCAGAAAATTAAAATGATCTCAAAAAAAGTTTGCTCCGCACTAGTTTTTTTATTATCAATGCTTACTTGGTTGCAAATATCTTTACCAGCATCTGCTCGTGAACGCAAAAGAACTTGCAGTGCTGAGATAGGTGTCATTCGTAGCGGCGGAGAACCTATCTATCGTCATGGCTTTCAAGTTGTTGGTAGAACTCCTGTTAGCAGCAGAGATGTGGTGGTTAACCGTTGTGTCGAGGAAGATTCGACAGCTATTGGGGCGATCGCTGGCTTTGGCAATAATAGAATTGATCCCGGAGTAGTCGTCAAAACAAGATTTTTGGGGCTTAATCTGCGCTCTTTGGCTTTGTTTAGAGAACAAGGAACTGACTTAGCGGGAGATTTAACTTACGAAATTGGGTTGGGACCGGTAGATCTTTTTGTTGGTGGGGGATATAGTCATAATACTTTTAAGTCTAGTGGCTATCCTTATGCGACTACTGGTTTAGATATTAAGATTGCACCTAAAATTGACTTAAATGCCACTGTTCGGATTCCTATTAATACTAATGGTAGCACGAACAATAGCACTGATTATTTTGTTGGTACAAATCTGTATTTCTAATGTAAATAATGAGGTCTTATGATGATTGCTCTCAAAAAAATCCTAACACCATTAATTGTTATCTTTATTGCATTTGCTGCTGTTTCATGTGGTTCAACTAGATGCGCAGAAAGCCATAAAGCTTTTGTATGTGCTGATAATTTAAGGCATGTAAGGTAAGCTCACGATCAAGAAAACAACGATCATTCAAATGACGAAAATCAAATAGCAATCAAAATGTGATAAAAAGATAACAAACCCAACATCTAAACGAAATGAAGCCAAAAGCAGCAGCACTACTAATCACCGCATTATCTCTAGCTCTCACTAAGCCCGCGATCGCTGGCGAAGATTGGCTTAACTTTGGCCGGTCTGCTAGGGGTGACACCATTGCTCTCTACACTCCTACTGTCAAGCGGATAGGCACAGAGATTTACTTTTCCATGAATATCACTGATCAAACTGGGGCAGCGCAGTTGGTCGAGGCTCGATCGACTGACTGCTTTAAAGGCAGTAAATTGAGTGGTACCCCCAGAAACCTAAGCATCAAAGGCGAGGCTGCTTGGAAGCCAATCAAGTTAAATAGCGATGCAACAATTAATTTGGTGATTACGGCCTGTCGATTGGCAGGAGTGCCGCCAGAGGAAGCACCAGCACAAATAGCTTTGTTTCAACCGATCGATCCAGTGCCATCGAGTCAAAATAAGCTAGGATACGTTGTGCCAGATGAAACTGCTAAAGAGGTCTTGAGGCTGGCTTGTGTGGAACTGAGAGAGCAGCCGATTACTATCGTGCGGGTCAATATTCTTGAGCGATTGGTAGCTGGAAAGAATACTCAGTTTGATCAAACTAAACTGGATTCTGATACTGATTATATATTGAGCCAAGCTGTGAAGAACTGCGCTAAGTAGTTAACTGATGCTCTCTTGAGGGGTGAGGTCATCAAGCAGACTCTATGATCGATCGAGCCTGCAATTCTCTCCGAATTTTTCGCTATTTATATGGATTAAGATTAGTAAGATGAATTACCAGGTTTGGCAACCATATCCTAGTGTTACTTCTCATGTCGGTTTACCATTGTCGATCGATGCGGACTTTTTTGTGTCTCCACCGATAGAAATAGGCAACGTTATTTCAGCAAATACGACTTTGACTAAAACAGCACAGCCAATGAATATGTATCTTCGATCAGTACTTATTGGTAGTGCTGGGGTGACGTTGCAAATGGCAGGTGCTAACGCAGCATTTTCCTTATTAGCTGGTGGATTTATTGGATTAATTATTTGGCATATCACACAATTTCGGAGGTCTTGTTCTTACGTGGGAACTAGAGGTTTAGCAGAATATTACTTATCCGGCTCACGACTGGGTAAAATTCGTGCGAAATTTTTGCTGTTCGAAAATGTTGATGATTTTTACACCAAAATTCTGCACAATTATCATGACAATGCGTACCGTATGACTTGGTATAAATATCACTGGATAAATAAATCTGGTAATTCATTCGCAATCAATGGCTATTACCTTCGATATTTCGGCCCTGACCCCAATTATATTCTTGGTAGTCAAGTTGAGTTCTCATGGAATAAATATATTTCAGAGCGGTATGCCAAGAAGATTTTTACAGACGAATATGTGGAATTTTCGATTCGCAATAGAAGGAAGTTGATAGCGGTGCGAGTGGGCAATAATTTTTTAGATTTCATAACTATCTTTGAAGGCATTCCACATTTTGATAGGATCACACAGCAAGATTTGAAGGCGTTTCAGCTCAAAGAGGGTGTTTTCTATTTTAAGCATCAGAATTCACGTTGGTGGTCTCGGAAAGGCAAATACCATTGCAAATATGCTGATATCTCAAATGCTAAAGTATTCACAGATTATCTTGCTAAACGGGTCAAGATTTTCGTCTCTGATGAAGATATCGCAGAGATTTGGAGAAGTACTACTCCTCCTTCATCAAGTTCTGAATGACTGATCTAATGTTAGGCGGTTAGGTGGTTATTGTTATCCTTATCAGCTATTATTACATTAGTGAACATTCACTTCGATCGGCTAAGCATCCTCTTTGATCTTTGTTAGTAAGAGGATCTAGAGAATCTATTGTCAAATATACACTTAACTATAGAGAAAGTCTCTAGCATATATGAAATTACCTGTTGATACTTTATCCCGAATATGGCTAGGTCTCAAAATGAGCATAGTTTTCAGCTTTGTAGTTTCTTCACAACAAGTTGTACTAGCTCAACCTTCTCCCAGTTTTAACTGCTATAGAAAAACGACAAGTGATTATATTACTCGCCTCCATATGCCATCTGGTGAAAAGTACGTTGTTGTTAGTTGGGGTAGAAGTGATGCTGTTAATACTAAATGTAGTGAAGCTTCTAATAGGCTTCAGAAATTCTTCAGAAGTGGTAGGCTGAATTACATTGTAGAAGCTAAACTAAATGGTAAGTTAACAACTGTTTGTGGATTAGCAGCAGAAAGTGAGCAATGCAACAGTAGAAGTAAAATATTTGATCTATTACCAGGTGATACAATATCAATGTTTATAAAGCGTCTTGGAGGCAGTACCCCCTCTGATGAGAAATCAGATGATGAAGTTGTAATTGACTTTCAAAAAGTACTTAAAGCTTTAGCTGCCCAAGGTGAATAAGTTTTCGGAAAGATTAAGAGTAAGCAATGTTAATTAATAGATGAAAGCGTGTGTGTATATATGACACATTCTGCTTCACTAAACCTTTGTTTGCAAATTTGAACTGCTTCTTGTAAATCTGCGATTGCTCCCTTTTTATTTTGGAGGTTTTGAAATCTTAAACCACCTCTGTACAGATATAATGAGGGTAACAAAAGATTTCCTGGTTTAAGATTAATTGCATTAGTATAGTCTTGTTCTGCACCTAGGTAATCTTTCATCTCTCCTTGCTTAAACATAGCTCTATACATAAATGATTGTGCAGTAGGCTTTATTTTAATTGCTTCATTATAGTCAGATAAAGCACCTTGAAGATTTCCTTGAGACCGTTTTATCGAAGCCCTGGTTTCATAAAATAAAACGGTACCAGGCTTTACTGTATTAAGCGTATCTTGTAAACTAATTCCATTTGAACTATTTGACTGCTTACTATTGAGAGATGCTAAATACAAACTATATAGATAAGTATCTTCTGAGTTATCTTCTTTGAGGTTTATTGCCTGATTGATATCTGCTATAGCTCCTGACCTATCGGACAAAGCTAGTTTAGCCTGTGCCCGATAAAAAAAGAATACGTCATTTAATGGATCTATTTTAATGGCTTGATTAAAATCCATGAGTGCTAGAGATGGCTTTTTATCTTGCAAGTAAAGTGACGAACGCATAAAAAGAAAAAAAGAATTCTTTGAGTCGATTTCAATTGCTTTGCTAAGATCATCTAAAGCCATAGGTGTTCTATTTATTTCCTGGTAAAGAAATGCTCTTCTTAAATAAGATAATGGATATCCAGGATCAATCTCAATTGATTTACTGATATCATTTAAAGCTTTTTCAGTATAATTATACTTTTCTTCTGACGTTTGAGTACGTAATTGTCCAATTTTACTATTTGCAATAGAACGAATAAGATAGGTTCCAGCGGAGGTGGGCTGAAGCTGAGCTACTTTTTCAAAGTCATTTAATTCGTTATTTGTTAAACCCAAATTATTCCATAGTGATGCTCTAATATAGTAAGACATGAAGTAGTCAGGGTTTATTTTGATGGCTTGATCACAATATTCAATTGCTTCATTTGTACTTTTACCTGTGTTCCCTTGATCGCTGTCAATGAAAATATTTAAAGCTTTCGCAAGCCAACTATCAGCACTAGCTTCATCAACATCAATTCGTGATCTCTTAGAAGATAGCTCATCTCGAAGATACTTGATAGGAATTCCTCGATTGATACCAATTTTCATCCCAATAAATGAATCAAGAACAAAATTGGTTGCAATCTGTGAATTAGCTGTTTTTCTGGTTTCCTTGCCTACCAATGAATTACCTGTTAATCGATCACCTCTTCCATGAATAGCAATTAATTCTCCTTGGCTGTTGAATACTCCACCGCCACTCATTCCTGGATTAGTTGCTGCATCATAAAAAATAGTGTATCCATTTTTGATGTCGCTTTTAACATTAGCAATAATTGTCCCGTGATCAAAACTAAATCCATTCTTGCTTTTTGGGAAGCCTGATGCATAAATCGGACTATCAACCTTAAGTTTATCTGAGTCACCAAAGTTAGCAACAGCGTAATTTTGATTACTCTGAAACTGAATAATTGACAAATCTAGTTTTGGTAAAATCTTGACGGCTGCACTTTTTACTTTGTGAATTCTTTTGTCTGGTGTCATAATGTTAAATTCTTCATGCTTTTCACAATTAGATGAAAAGCCTGTCTTGCAAACAACATGAGCATTGGTCACAAGAGTATAATTAGTTCCATTCTTTTTTATTATTACACCAGAGCCATTGATAGGTTGCTTGCCATTTTTTATGGTAATTTTTAGCACAACAGACTGAGCAAATTTTTGGATCTGCTCTGGAGTTAAAACTTGGGCGATAGCTCCACTTGCACCAAAGGCGATCGAAGGCTGCAAAACAATAATTGATATCAAAGGGAGTAAGTAAACTGGTTTCATTATTTCACAGAAAAAAGAATAGAGGAACTACAGCGAAGACCTCAACAACCTCTATCAAATTAGCATAGAAATCATCAGCCAACACCACAACTTCCTGAGCAACTTCGACCACATCGAATGACTAGCCACAGACTACTAGTATCTCAGCCTTTACAAATGGAGCGAACAAAAATTCAATCCGTAAATTTGTCTGAGGTTAAACAGAATTTTGGTTGATAAATGGTCAATGGCTTTTTGTAATACTTAATTACTCAACCAGGCAGTGAGATCTGAAAGACTTTGGAAATCGAAAGCGACAGTGCAGAGAGATTCCTGCTGCTCGATCGGCAGCATTGTGATCTGCTCAGTCAGGCTAGCTGGCAAAACTCCAAGATTATGGCTTAGTAGTATCAATAGCATTTCCAGCTTGCCTTCAGCCTTACCTTCCAATTTGCCTTCAGCCTTGGCTTCTTGGTAAACACGGGTTTCTTGTAATGTGACTCCTAGCATAGCATCTACCTCTGCGCGGGTGAGTTGAGTGAACTTGTAAACCATGATGGTCGTAACCATTTCTATAATATCGCGGTTGCCGATACCTTGGGCAAGAGCCTGTTTGGCAGCATCGATCGCCGCTTCACCTTCAAGAGTAGTCAACACCATCAGCTTTAGGGCGGGGGAAGCATCATTGGGCAGTTCGTCTAAAAATATGGGGATAATTTTGCCGCTGTCGAGCAGGTGGCTGACCATGGTGAGACTAGTCTGTTGTAAATCGCGGGTAGGAAAAAGCACAATGCCTTGCCAGGAAGCGCATCTATCGCGGTTCCGAAAAGTAAAGATGCTAATTTCGGCGTTCATTCTTTCGTAGAAGATTTCGTCGGGTTGAAACTGCACTTCGGCAAAGTAGACGGTGCCGGTAGGGGTTGGTGGCATCCATGCTCCGTCGGTTCTGAAAGACGTTTCTTTAACTTCGATCGCCTCAAATTTGTACTGTTCTGCATCAGTGGGTTTGTTAGGAACAAGTTCAAAGAGCAGTTGAGGGAAACGCAAAAAGAGCTGGTAGAAGATGGTGTCGCGGCGCATTGGTGAGAGAAAATATTTTTTGTATTTTAACGGCTAACCAAGATCGATTCTATCGGCAGGGGCATATTCGGTTTGCCCCTATCAGTGAATAGAAGATTGTGGGGCGATTAAATTGAGCTGAGATAGAGCAAGAACTGCATAATTTTCCAAGACTCACCCATACTTGGGTGTAAATAACTTCAAAAAAGATCTGAAATCATGTTAGAAAAATTAACACTTATCAAACTCAAATCCTTAGTTACCCGATATAATAGAGCATATTCTTGCCAAGCTGGTGTTTTTATGCCTCACTCTTCATTTTTTGTTTTTACTGCTTTGTTGGCCACAAACTTGTCTTTGTTGCAGCCTGCCTGTAATGCAAAGTCAGTATCTGGGGCGGGAGATTACACCCACGGAGCGGCGGATGCTTCGTTGCCTCACGATAGGAGGTTGCATAATGTTGGTGCAAATATTTCTTTGCAGCAGGTTAATGCTGAAGCCTATTATGATCGAGCAAAGCTAAAAATAGATAAGTTAAACGATGTTCAAGGGGCACTATCAGATTTCAACCAAGCAATTTCTCTTAATCCTCGTTATGATAAAGCTTATAATTATCGAGCTAATCTAAAAAAAGAGAAGTTGAATGATGTACAGGGAGCATTAGCTGATTACAATCAAGCGATAACCATCAATCCTCGCTATTTCAATGCTTATTTTAATCGCGCCAATTTAAAAAAAGATAAGCTGAATGATGTACAAGGAGCATTAGCAGACTACAATCAAGCAATTGTTATCAATCCTAAAGATGCAGATTTCTACCATTATCGCGGTAATCTGAAATACGATAAGCTGAATGATGTGCAAGGAGCGTTAGCAGACTACAATCAAGCAATCACAACTGACCCAAAAAACTCCTATGCCTACTCCAATCGCGGTAATCTGAAACAATATAAGCTGAATGATGTGCAAGGAGCGTTAGCGGACTACAATCAAGCAATCACAACTGACCCCAAAAACTCCTATGCCTACTCCAATCGCGGTATTCTGAAATATTATAAGCTGAATGATAGGCAAGGAGCATTAGCAGATTACGGCCAAGCAATCACAATTAACCCAAAGAATTCTGATACATATGTCAATCGCGGTGATATCACATCAGGGTGGGACGGTTCACAAGGAGCACTTTCTGACTACAATCAAGCAATCATATTAAATCCTAATAATGCTCGGGCTTATCTTGGTCGTGCGATCTTAAGAGCAAAAATGCTTTCCATAGAAGATACCACAATCAAACAAGTAGTGTTTGACATTGATCAAGCCATCAGGATAGAACCTAATAATGATTATTCGCGGAAAATGAAAGGAATCCTCATTGGGTGGATTGATGAAAGACAGAATCCCCGTTACACAGGCGGTGGTAGCAGATCGTCTAGTGGAAATTCTTCTGCAAATGAAGCCAGACGGAGAAAGGAAGTAATGCAACGACAATTTTGGAGTGACAGGTATCAACGCAGATAATACCATGTGAAATTTGTTCTTACAAATAATTTTTGAGGTAATGTCAGTACATTGAGTACTGGCTTTTTTGCTCAGACCACAAACTCAAAATTTGCTTATGGCTTTGCCGCGATAGTGTCGCGTCGCCCTTCCGCAATATTCAGCGACACAGCCATTCCGGGGAATCACCTTAAACCTAACTGGGATAATTTTGACGAATATTTTGGCCACATATAATCACTTCGATCTCTGAAAGTTTATTTATTTAACCAGGCATTAAGATCTGAAAGATACCTTGGGCAAGAGCCTGTTTGGCAGCATCGATCGCTGCTTCACCTTCAAGAGTTGGTGGCATCCAGGCTCCGTCTGCACGAAAGGATGTTTCTTTGACCTCTTATACTGGGTTAAACTTGTGCTTTTTTGATAGAGCAGTAAAACCGGTAATATTCTACCGGTGCTTACTCTGAGGAGATCGATTTTTGCGATATTGGCATAATTGGTGAAATTTCACCCAATGTTGTTAATGTCTGCACCGTTGAACCTTCGTAGCTTTGTTTGTGTGATTATCCGCTGCCTTTAGAATCTCGTTGAACTTATTACCATGCAAACCATCAACATCTTCTACCAACTCCCCCAAATTTCTAGTCAGCCCCCCTGCATAAAATGGATCACCTCACCCGATTTACAAAAATACATCGAAAACCTCAATAATACCCATGTTGACCAAATCGCCTACCACCTTGTCACCACCCCTCCAAACCCCATTACCACCAATTGCCTCACCGCCTGCCTCGCCCACATAGTCTTTAATCCCCCCAACCGCCTAAAATCTATCCACACCCTCCTGCAACAACACTATGTAGAAGACCTCAGCGATCTCTACCAAATGGGCTTAGAAATAATCAACCAACCCCACAACTTTCTAAGTAAATTTGACCCCAACAAAGCGATCGCCGCTGGCTACTTGTATCCCAGCCTTTACAACTGGAGCCACCTCAAATTCGATCGAGTCCTCATCGACAAAATTCGTAGCCAAAAAGGCATGAGCGGCTTCAAACGTACCAACCTCAGCCTCATCGCCCGCGCCACCCCCACCAGAATCAGTAAAGCCCTCACCCAACAAGGCCAACCCCCCAGCACCCATGCCACCTACCTCATTCTCCACCATTGCCTCAGCAGCGCCGTCAGAGCCAAACGCTTTAATACCGCCAACCCCCAACCCACTGACTATGCCGAAATCTTTGACCTTTACCAAAAACAGCTCGCCCTTCCTCTTAATCAACAACAAATCATCAAATACCTAGAAACACTTGGTCAAGCCATTCGCAACTATGATCAGCCAAGCCTGCAATCGATCGATCGCCCGCTCAGCAATGATAGTGCTCAAACCTTCAGTGACATTATTCCAGACCCGCAAACCCCGCTAGAAACCATCATTTCCCATGAATACCAAGAACAAGTCAGCCGACTCAAAAGCGTCGTCATTCAACAGCTTCAGCAGTTGCCCCCCGAAAGAAACCACCTACTATTCTTACTATTTGGATTACAACTCAACCAAACCGAAACCGGCCTAGAACTCCAAGTCCACCAAACCACAGTCAAAAAAAACTGTGATAAAGTCCTCGCCACTTTGGCTAAAAACACCTACCACCAAACCCGAGATAAATCACCACCGACCTCTTTTGAGCAACTGCAACCACTAATTACCCACCTGAAAGCTCTCTGCCAAGAATACTACCCCGATTTCTGCGCCAACATCATTCAGCAATTCACTGATTCTCTTCCAGAGACACTTCGTGAACGAGATTTGCCCACACTCATCAACTACCTACACACCCGCTGGCAAATCCAGCTTCTCCCTAATGGTCCGGCTATTGCCAAACTTCAAAAACTTTATACCCCGTAAAACTCATGTCACTCACTACCACTCTGCAATCTGGCACCATCTGGCGCACTTTTAGTCCCCTAGAACCATCGCCAAGTCAAGTATTCTCTAATCCCAGCGCCCAATGCTATGCCGAACTAAACCAAATTTGCTTACAACAAACCCAAGCATGGCTCACCGAAATAGGCATTAGCAGCAATCCCACCTTCAGCCCCGCCCAAATCGCCTCAATTTGGGATGTAGTCAACGGCTGCGCCCTCAACATCGATAATCGTCGCCTGATATTAATTCCCAGCGACCAGCTCGATCGAGATGAGCTGCGAGTGCCCCAAGAATGGGTCGATATTCCAGCTTGGTTAGGTGATTATTACCTGGCAGTGCAAATTGATTTAGAAACCAACATCATGAATATTTGGGGATTTATCTCCCATCGTACTCTGCGTGAAACCGGCACCTATAATGCGCTCGATCGAACTTACAGCATTGATAGCGATTTTTTAATTGCTGACCTAGATAGTTTATCGATCGCACAGCTCCTCGAACTCCAAGAAATTACCACCGTTCCACCTTTGCCCAGCTTGGCTCTCGATCGATCGCAATCTTTAATCGGCCAACTTAGCCATCACTCACCCTATTCCCCTCGCCTGGAGATAGATTTCAACACCTGGGCAGCTCTACTTAGTAACAACAATCTCCGCGAACAGCTTTACCAACGCCGCTCACAAGTTGCCAAGATTCAATCTAATGCCACACCTCCATCAAACTTAAGCAATTGGCTAAAACAAGAATTCAGTCAAGCGTTAATACAAGGATGGGATATAGTCGATGATATAATGAGTAAACCAGTAGATATTCTGCGCAGCGCAGACATTTACCGCAGTGTAAAGACCATTCGCAGTGAAGACAACATGGCTTTTGGCAATAACACCATCGAACGCGCCAAACTAATTAATCTGCAATATCAGCTACAAGAAACTAATGTGGTGATGCTAATAGCTTTGCAGCCACAAGATACCTCCGATTTAGTAACTGTTTCAGTCCAAATCCATGCCACTCCTGGCACCCTCACGTTGCCACCACACCTCAAACTCAGCTATATTACCGATGAAGGCGAAGAACTTCAGGCTGTGATCGCCCGTAGTCAAGACAGTGTGATTTTACTGCCAAAATTCACCTGTGATGTAGGAACCACCTTTAATCTTCAGTTACAGCTTAATGGAGCCAGTCAAATCGAGAAATTTGTTGCTTAAAAATCATGAAAGAAGTCATTCTTCGCTTAGGTAGCGGCAGCTTAGAAACTGGGTTTCCATCAGTCAATGTGGAATTGCGCGATCGAACTTATGGTCGCCAGCAAAGCCATTGGGAATCTGTAGCCAACCTGCCGTCATCTCCAGAGCTGAAAAATGTTTATGAAGAATGGCAACATTTATATCAAAATTCCTTGCGTCAAAGTGGGCAACGGGGGGTAACATTTGCACCCATGGGCACGACCAATATTAGGTATCGAGATATTCGAGAAGTCACCCATGAATTAGTCACTGCTTTAAATGATTGGCTCAATCAAGGCGACTTTCACCACAAAATTCAAGCTCAACTGCGCACTGAGCTGAATGCTAACGATCGAATAACCATTGCTATTGTCACCGACAACCTCTTGCTCTGGCAACTACCCTGGCACCGTTGGGACTTTTTTAAGTCTTACGATCACTGCGTCGAATTCTTTAGTAAACCCCAGTTCAAAAACCTTTCCCGGCAGCCCCAACCCAACGGCAAAGTAGATATTTTAGCTCTGTGGGGCAATGCTCCTGAACTAAATTTAGCCAAAGATCTGGCTGCCCTGCAACAGCCCCGCGCCGTCGTAAAATCTTGTCAACCAAGGTCGGCCATAGAAATTTCTAATCAATTAGCTGCTCAGCAAATCGATATTTTATTTTTCGGTGGCCATGGTGAGACGATCGAACTAGATATTGCTGGTAATCTGCAAACCCTTGGTGCAATTTATCTAGATAAAGAAACCCCGATCGAGATCGACAAAATCAAGAGAGACCTGCAAAAAGCAGTCGATCGAGGCTTACAGATTGCCATCTTTAACTGCTGTAGTGGCCTAGGACTAGCTCAAGAATTAGCCGATCTGAATATTCCTTACTTGATTGTGATGCGATCTCAAATTTCTGATCAGCTTGCTCAACAGTTTTGCTGCGACTTGCTACTGCGCTACAGCCAAGGAGCTTCTTTTCCCACTGCTTTTCAATATGCCCGCGAACGCTTAAAACTGGCCGATCGACCTGGTGAATTTGAAAGCTGGCTACCAATGTTGCTGCATAACCCCAACAGCAATCACGTTACCTGGCAACAGCTCTGTCATTCTGGGAAAACTGGCTCTTTATCAGCATCACTAGTTTGGACAAACCAGTGGCTGGCCAAGCCATCGAACAAACTCCTTACTTGGCTTGGGGTGTCACTGCTCTCGACTGGCATCACAGTAGGTCTAAAAACTTTGCCCTTGGCTCAAAGCATCGAAGCTATGGCACTAGACAAATTTCAATATGCCCAAGTCAAAACTATGCCGCCAGAGTCACATGTTGCAATTATTGACCCCACCAAAAATGATCAAAAGTCTCCCAACAAGCAGAATGGTATATTAGTCATTGGTGAACAGTATCTTTCTAGTCCAGCTCCCCTTCAAGATCTATCCAAGGTTTCTTATTTAGCTCTCGGTATAGATCTTAAATTCTCCACTCTTCCACCCAATAGTTTTCTACATAACTCTAACGTCAGCTTAGACTGTAAAGATTTATCGCCAATTATCAATTATCCACCACAGCCCCAAGGCTGCTTGAATTTAGTCACCAAAAACTATCCAAAAGTCGTTCGTCCCCCTTGGGGCTTTATTTTAAATCCCCACTTATCAGCTACTATTCCACGGGTTAGTTTAAACAACATAGTTGCTAACCCTACCATGTTTGCTGACAAAATTTTATTCGTCGGGACTGTTAAAGATGAATCTTCACAAGTACTAAGCTATGCAACTTCTGCCGAACAAATTATTCGAGCATCGATCGCTCAGCAACGTTTGCCTGCCAAGCTTACTAATTATGGTGGGATCATCTACCTATGGGGGTGGTCTGCTTTAAGTGGTGCTCTGATCTTTAATAGACGGCAATTATTCATTTTTTCTTCTATCATAGTATTGTTTGGTATTAGCACTGGCTATCTGCTGTTTCTGTATGGTTTTGTGGTGCCTTTAATGGCCTCTATCATCACTATTGGTATTAGCGGTACTCTCGTTTTCACGATTTATTATAACCATCAACACAATCTTTAAATTGTATGCGACTACTTATCGGCAATATTCACAAAATGGGTTTGGGAACATTTCTGGCCATTTTAGTTCCATCAATTGCTTTGACTCAAACAACCACTCAGCCATCCCCACAGTTCTACTGCGCCCCAGATTCAAGAGGAACTCTCTTTACTCAGGTGTTAATTCCTGGTCGAGAACCTCTCCAATTAATAAGCTGGAAAAAAACTGCTAATCCTCGCACGACTTGCGAGCGAGTTTCTAGAAGATTTCATGATTTTTACAAAGCTGGAAAGCTAAATTATATTAAGGGTGGCAGCGGCATTATTTGCGGTACTGCTGAAGATATCGAATGCAATGATAAAAGAGACAAGCTTTTTGACTTGCTACCCTACACTAAAGCAACAGAATCTCTGGCTGATGCTCTGAAAGAAATGCTTTACAATGGTAGCGGCAATCCAATATATCAAGGATCTGATGATGAACTTGTGATTGATTTTCAAAAGATACTTGCAGAATTGCGCACTCTAAAGAAATAAAATGGGAGTAATTACCCGATCACGGAGCATTGACTTCCAAGCTACTCTATTGACTTAGGTGTATATTGATGCTGCGATCGAACCGCCAATATTAACACCAGGAAAGTTAAAATCCCTGCCGCATACAGCGGATAGGCATAGCTACTGTAGTTGAGAGGATTAACTTTTTGTCCGGCCAACTCAGCTACTTCAGCTAACTTGGTAGCGCGTTGGTCGATCATTAAGCCAGCCACCACTGGCCCAATGCCATTAGAAATACTCAAGTAGGAAGCATTTAAACCCGCAGTCATCCCCTGTTCTCCGGGCTGGGTATTAAGTGAAACCAAAGTGCTAATTGTTGGTTGTACTAAGGAGTTAAAGATAGCAAACAGCATTCCTATCACTACAAAATAGCTTAAGACTGGAAAAATTGGCATCATGCCAAAGCACAGACTGCGGAAAAATAGCCCCAAAAATAAGATGCGCACGGTGCTAACTTTGAGTTGTTCGGTCAAAATTTTCAAACCTTTGGTTTGCATCAACACCCCCAAAATACCAAAGGCAAAAAATAAGATGGTCAAGGATTTGCTGTCTTGTCCTAATACTTTTAAGTAATAGGGTTGGAAGGCAAAGGTAAACATAGTAAAAGTGGTGCCAGTCAAGAAGTTTAAGATCACCAAAATGCCTACCCCAGGAATCCGCAAGCCCGAAATTAGTTTATCTAAGCCTAGGTCAAGCAATGACCCAACTTGTCTTTTGGCGGCTGGCAATGTTTCTGGTAGACGCAAGATTGTTAGAGTCAATGCAATCACCGCAATGCCTGCTGAAGCCAAAAAGGAAGTGCCGATCGATCGCTGCTGGGCAATTAGACTCAAAATCGGACCGACTACGAAACCTAGACCCAGCGCTGCCCCAA
>JAYSRP010000106.1:0-6523 GCA_043721015.1 Synechococcales cyanobacterium
AGTCTTCTGTTACCCGATAGCTGTTCAAGCCTTGCTCGATGACTTTACTCGATCGATTCAGCCGCCCAAATTGCCACAGATTTCCGGTAGTCACAGCTCCAATAATCTCTGGCTGATCAGGCATCTCCGACCACTGATCAAGAGCAATCATTTCCATCGCCAACTGAGTAAAGCCATTAGTCATATCTTCTTGCTTCGCCTCAATCACAATTAGATGACTCTGGGTGCGTAACAGATAGTCTACATAACCCTGGAGCTGGTTACTAACCTTCACCGGATACTCAATGCGCAGTTGAGCCTGAGTATAATGCACCACTTCCATTACAATCGGCGAGATCAGCACCTCTCGCCGGGTAGCTTCGTTGGCCAAGTTCACATAGGGCAAAATTTCTTCTAGACGCTGAGTAAGATTCTCTAGCCGATCCAGCTCTCCAGCATAAATAGGTAAAGCTAGCGGCACCCGTCGCAGAGCATAGCCCAATTCGTTTATTAATATATCTAACTCAGGTCGCAGATCAAAGATCTTGCTAAAGGTATAGCTTTGCTGAGGATCAAGGAGTGTTGCCATAATTAACCCGCAAAATCTGGATATTGTCGATCTCGATCGGCTATCACCGTCACCGCTAGCGGCCATTTTATCCCAAAAGCGGGGTCATTCCACCGCACCCCTCGTGCTGCGTCGGCCACATAAAAAGCCGACATTTGGTAAAAGATTTCGGTATCATCTGCCAAAGTCTGAAGACCATGAGCAATTCCTTCGGGCACATAGAGCAATTGGCGATTACGAGCGGTCAACTCCACCGCTGTCCACTGCCGAAAAGTAACAGAAGCAGGCCGCAGATCTACCAGCACATCATAAATAGCGCCCGTCGTACAGCGCAGTAATTTTACTTCGGCGTGGGGTGTGGCCTGGTAGTGCATCCCCCGCAGAGTGCCCTGTAGATGGTTAAAAGATACATTGCACTGCACTAACTCACTCACCAATCCTCGGTCTTTAAATTCTTGCTGACACCAAGTACGAGCAAAAAAACCTCGATCGTCGGGGAGTTGTTCGGGGGTAATTAGGTAAACACCAGGTAGCTTAAGTTCAGTAAAAATCATGGTTGCTCATTGTGGGTAGCAAGTTAAAGCGGTAAATATTGCACTTGCCCTCACCCCAACCCTCTCCCAAGGAGGGAGAGGGGGCAAGATACTTCGCTTTAGAATGGTGCTTTTTATGGTAGTACAGTTAGTTGTGGAATCGGCACCACAAATTGGCCGCCCCACTCTCGAACGGCGGCCATGCTGGTCACTATTTCTGTTTGGATATTCCAAGGTAAAATTAGCACATAGTCTGGCTTAGTAGCAAAAATTTTCTCTGGGGCATAGACCGGAATTCGGGTGCCAGGGAGTAGAGTGTTTTGCTTGTGGGGGCTGAGATCAACGGTGTAAGACAACAGATCGGTTTTGACTCCGCAGTAATTCAACAGAGTATTGCCTTTGGCTGGTGCCCCATAGCCAACTACCTGCTTGCCAGCTTCTTGGGCGATGATCAAAAAAGATAAAAGCTGGCGTTTGGTGGCTTGAATTCGATCGGCAAAAGCGCCATAAGTAGCCATCTGATCTAGGCCAGCAGCTTTTTCTTTGGTTTTGAGTTGATCGATCGAATCGCTAATCGATCGAGGATTTTCTTGATGTTGAGCATAAATTCGCAATGATCCGCCATGAGTTGGTAACTCCTCCACATCAAACAGCGTCAAACCATGATGAGCAAAAATTTCGGCCACTGCCAACAGCGAAAAGTAAGAAAAATGCTCATGATAAATAGTATCAAATTGGTTTTGCTGTACCAAATTGAGCAAATGTGGAAATTCCATGGTAATCACTCCAGCAGGAGCCAACAAAATCTTCATCCCGGCGACGAAATCATTCAAATCGGGGACATGAGCCAGCACGTTGTTTCCTAATAGCAAATCAGCTTGCTTGCCAGCTTGGGCTAACGCCGTGGCAGTTTCGATCGAAAAGAATTTCACCAGACTAGCAATACCTTTGGCTTCAGCCGCTGCTGCCACATTAGCCGCAGGTTCAATGCCCAGCACCGGGATATTTTTGGCCTGGAAATATTGGAGTAAGTAGCCGTCGTTACTGGCAATTTCGACCACTTGGCTGTGAGCATTGAGTTGAAATCGATCGATCATCAGCTCGGTATACTGCTGGCAATGGGTGAGCCAAGATTGAGAGTAAGAGGAAAAATAGGCGTAGTTTTCATTAAAAATCTCCCCCGGAGTCTCAAATTCTTCGAGCTGCACTAATAGACATCGATCGCAGACATAGGCGTGAAGCGGGTAAAACTTTTCACCCAAATGTGCTTGCGCTACCGGGATAAAAGCATTAGAAATAGGCGACATGCCCAAATCAGCAAAAGTTTGGTGTAAGGGCTGGGCACAGAATCGACATTGAGGGGCGTGAATCATGGAGAAATACTCTGGGTCAATTTTTTAAGAACGCGCGATACCAATCGATCGTCTCTGCTAACGCCGACTCTAAATCATATTTAGGTTGCCAATTCAGTCGTTGCCGCGCTTTAGCTGCCGAGAGATATTGATGCTTGATTTCGTTGGTGGCTTGATTGAGAATCACTGGTTGCAAGTCCGATCGCTGAAGTAAATGTAAAACCTTTTCCACCATTTCGATCACCGAAATTTGCAGCTCGTTACTAAAGTTAAAAGCTTCTCCCCATAAGCTCTGGTCATCCATCATTGCCGCCAAATGCAGATAGGCTAAAACACCGTCTTTGACATAGAAATAATCTCGCACATAGCTGCCATCACTGCGAACAGTCACCGGCTGTGATCGCAGAGTCGATCGAATAGTATCGGGAATTAACCGATTAAAATTTAGGTCGCCGCCACCATAAAAGTTACCGCAGCGAGTGATACAGATTGGTAAATTGTAGCTGACTGCATAGCTACGACAGATTAAATCAGCACAGCTTTTAGAAACATCGTAAGGATGTTCACCTCGCAGCGGCGTGTCTTCATCGTAGGGTAACACCGAACAGTCACCATAGGCTTTATCGCTAGAAGCTACAATAATCCGGCTGACACCACCCACCCGCCGACAGGCTTCCAACATATTCCAAGTACCTTTAATATTGGCCTCAAAAGTGCCCAAAGGTTGACGGTTGGCTACGCCTACGATGGTCTGAGCCGCCAAATGAAAAACCGTGTCTACCTCGTATTCGCTGAGAGTCCTTTCTAACACGGCGATATCTTCGATCGAACCCGTAACCGTCGCAATTCGGTCAGCCACAGCGCCCTGAAATAGCCGAGATTGGGGCACTCCATCTCGCACTAGCCCTACTACTTTAGCCCCTCTTTCTACCAGTGCCTCAGTCAGCCAACTGCCCAATAAACCGGTGCAGCCAGTCACGAACACGCTACGATCTTGCCAAAAATTTGGCTGAAAATTTGAATTATGCATCACTTCAGTTACCATACTTGCCAAGCAGCCTGACCAGAATTATACAGACGATTTAGCACTTCTAATTCTCGATAGGTATCCATACATTGCCAGAAGCCGTCATGGAAATGCACTTGCAGCTCGCCCCGCTCAGACAAAGTTTGCAGTGGCGGCCCTTCAAAGCTAGTGAAATCATCTGTAATTAAGTCTAAAACCTCTCGCTCTAACACAAAATAGCCGCCGTTAATCCAGCCCGTAGTAGTTTGGGGCTTCTCGGCAAAGTTCTGGACAGTATTTTTGTCGATCGACAGCTCACCAAAACGAGAAGGTGGATGAACGGCGGTCACGGTCGCCAGTTTACCGTGGCTGCGATGAAATTCTAGCAGCTTACCAATATCTACATTAGCCACCCCGTCGCCATAAGTACCTAAAAAAGTGGTTGCGCCTACTTGGTCTAAATAACGACTCAACCGCTTTAATCGGCCACCCGTGTTACTTTCTTCACCAGTATCAATTAGCGATATGCTCCAATCTTCTTCGTCGTGACCACCACCAAGTTTGGTGACTTGCTTACTACCTAGTTCTAGGCGCACATCAGTATGATTCCAATCGTAATTAAAAAAATATTCCCGGATCATTTCGCCCTTATAGCCGAGACACAGCATAAAGTCTTTAAAACCATAGTGCGCATAGGTTTTCATGATGTGCCAAATCATTGGTCGATCGCCCACCATAATCATGGGCTTAGGGCGAAACTCGGTTTCTTCCCGTAATCTTGTGCCTTTGCCACCACATAAAATTGCGACTGGAATATTCATCAATAGCTAATGTTGCCCCAAAACTTATGTGGTTTACTGCGGTGACTAACCGATCGAAAGTCTATCGTAGACCTTGACACTCCTCGGCGTGAACGCACGAGGATTCTTCTTTCAATGAGCCAACTTACCCAAGCAGGCTTTCGCCAACAAGAATAGAGGTCGATTCTCCAGAAGCGTTGTTTACGATCGCACTGAGCGTAGCCGAAGTGTCGATTGCAAAAATTCCGGTATGCCCTACCGTATTCAGACCTTTCTTCAGTATATTGATAGCTGCATTGTGGTCACGGTCTAACTCACACCCGCATCGACAGACATGGGTTCGAGTTGATAGTGACTTTTTGACCACAGTGCCACAACTAGAGCATTCTTGGGACGTGTAGGCTGGATTAACTGCAACAGTTACCCGACCAAACACTTTAGCAAAATACTCTAGCCAAACTCTGAATTGATACCATCCAGCATCAGAAATAGATTTAGCCAAACAATGGTTTTTCACCATGTTGCTCACTCTTAAGTCTTCATAGGCTACTAAGTCGTTTGACTTGATTACGCACCGCGCCAGTTTCACAGCATGGTCTTTACGTTGCCTACTTATTTTAAGGTGAGTTCTACTCAGATTAAATCTAGCCTTTGCTCGATTTTTTGACCCTTTAAGCTTACGGGAAACAAGTCTTTGACTACGCTTTAATTTCTGCTCACTAGCTCGATAGAATTTAGGATTCTGAACCTCTACACCACTAGAATCTGTGTAGAAACTTTTGATCCCCATATCAAGACCGATTGTGTTACCAGTCGGCTCAATATCTTCTGTTCTATCAACTTGTATGCAAAACTGAACATAGTATCCATCTGCTCGTTTTATCAGCCTTACTCGTTTGATTTGGTCTGGCTGGTAAAAATGCAAATCTCTCGTCCCTTTGAGCTTCAAGCATCCAATACCATTCTTATCAGTGAATGTTATTGATTTTCTATCATCAGCTATTTTATAGCCAGTGGTTTTATATTCCACCGATCTACAGTCTTTTTGAAACTGAGGATAGCCCTTCTTACCAACTACTTTTTTCTTGCAATTATCGAAGAATCGAGAGATTGCAGCCCAAGCCCGCTCAGCAGCGGACTGCCTAGCTTGAGAATTAAGTTTATCGGCGAAAGGGAATTCTTTAGCCAATACAGCACAGTGCTTGTTGAGGTCATACTTTGTAGCTTTTGGATTCTCTATCCAGAATCGCAAGCATTTATTTCTGACGAACTGAGCGGTTCTAATCGCTTCGTCAACAGAGGTAAACTGCTGTGGCTTTCCGTAGGCTTTAAATTCAAAAACTAGCATGATCTTTATTGGCTTTATGCTAAGTATGACAGCATAAGAGTATATTATCATACAAAGTAAGTTCAACAAATTTTTGCATTAACTCATCCAGCCTCAGACCTCAAATACTTCGTATTGTGCGGTTCGGCTAGAATCGCTAATGCCAGCGCCTTACATCCCCGGCCTAAAGGCATAGAGTTTTACATCTGCTTTCCGATAAAACTAAAAATTAATCGGCTCAACCTGGTTAATTTTCAAGATCAATCTGACGCACCATCCAGCATAAGATTCCTAACAGGCGATCGATTGGTTCGAGAGAATATTCTTGGGGTTCAATCCAAACCTGCTGGCCTTCTAAACTTAAAAACTGCCAGTTAGTACCAGTGGTAACAATGCCATAAATTGGCCAGGGAGGAGACTGGTGCTGTTGGTTAAATCGTTGAGCTGCGACCATTTCGGCGATGCACTGACCCCAGCCGTCTTGAAGAACTCCTTTTTTGGCTTCTACAATGGCCACCACTGGAGCCTCCAGCTTTATCTGAATGCTAGAACGGCTGATTAAGAAATCGCAAATACCATTGAGTCCGATCTGGCGATCCTGGGTTAACTCTTGACCCGAGAAAATGCTTACTTGGTGATCCAAGATTCGATCCAATTCCAACAGCAGCGGAGCCACAATAAACTCTGAGCGAGCCTTCTCAGATCCGGCTCCAATAGCCACAACCCGCCCTCTTTGGATATAGGTTAGCAGCACTGGGTCGCAGGGAATAGGCTGAACATCAGGTACAAATAACCGATCGCCAATCTGCAAATCCAAGATCCGAGCAGCGCTGTCGAGCGTAAAATCACTGTAAGACATGACACTGGGAGCATTTGAGTATTTGGCTTTATGGTATCACTTGGCAGTGGCCGTGAGAGATGAAATTCATGGATAATAATGTTGCAAATTAGTTTTCAT
>JAYSRP010000107.1:0-6505 GCA_043721015.1 Synechococcales cyanobacterium
TCAAGATCTTGATCCATTAGTGGGAGCCAGTGTTGCCATGGCTTTAGGTCAGCAATCTTTGGCAGCCATCAAACCCCAACTTTTAACATTGGTGCATGATCAAAAACCTCATGTGCGTCGCAACACCGCTTTAGCCCTGGGCTACCTCGCCGATGATCAAGGTCTTGCTGTACTGATGGACTTACTTAAAACTGACCCAGATTCTTATGTGCGGGAAGGAGCCGTGACCGCTCTTGGTCGAGCAGCAATGCTTCTACCTGCTGGAGATTAAGGAATGTCCAATATCGATCCCCAAAGCTCAATTGTTCAATTTCTTTGTGCCGAACTCCCTTACCAACCACCATTAGTTCGTTATCAGATTGTTGCTCAGCTAGGAGATATTGCCAACGAAGCTGCTATTCCAACTTTGATGGATGCCATCCAAAGAGATCCAGATTTAGAAGTTCGACAACTAGCAGTCAAAGCTTTGGGTCGCATTTACCAAAAAATAGCAGAGCAGCAAGCCAGAAATAAATCGATCGCCGAGTTGCAACAAATCATTGCATCCTTCTCAACCAAATATCCTAATCTGAACAACACCAATATCGAGGATGTGATTGATGCTGAGTTTACCACCATCCAAAATTGTGACCCACAGAAATGGCAAAAACTCAAAGATGTGTTGAGTGTGATTTTTGCCGGGGGGACAGAGGCCGTCAAGATTGTCGTGCCAGTTGCAGGTATTCCGATCGAAGTCAGCAAAAAGCTGTACGAAATCTGGAAAAATAATCGCACATCTTAGGTGATTACCATGAATAAGCGTACTGCTGTCGTTGAGTTCGGCTCCGCTCACCCAACTAGATGGTTGAACTGGAATGAGACTTTATTTCACCTTAGGCCATAGGGAAAAAGCCCCCATGGCTTACAAAAGCTCTAGATTCCTAATCGATCGAACACCGCCTTAGTATGCTGCAAATGACGCTGCGGATCGAAGCAATGATCAATCTCAGTATTACTCAGATGCTCAGTTACCTGTGGGTCTTGACGTACCAAAGCCTGGAAATCTCCGCCAGCTTTGTTCCAAGCTGCATGGGCATTACCTTGGACAATAGTATATGCCGCTTCCCGAGTTAGCCCCTTGGCAACCAAGGCCAATAACACCTGCTGACTGAACACCACACCACCGTAGCAGTTCAGGTTTCGCTCCATGTTATCTGGGTATACCAGCAAGTTTTTTACTAAGTTAGTAGTTTCCACCAACATAAAATGCGTCAAAATGCAGGAATCGGGCAGACAAACCCGCTCTACAGAACTGTGAGAAATATCTCGCTCGTGCCACAAAGCCACGTTCTCGATCGCTGCCATGGCGTTAGCTCGCAGAATTCTGGCCATCCCAGTCAGCCGCTCCGATCGAATCGGGTTGCGCTTGTGGGGCATTGCCGAAGAACCCTTTTGACCTTTAGAGAAAAACTCCTCGACTTCTAGCACGTCGGTTTTTTGCAGATTGCGAATTTCTACTGCAAACCGCTCGATGGTCGCGCCTAATAATGCCAATACATTGGCAAAGTCAGCGTGAATATCCCGCGAAATCACCTGAGTAGAGGCCACATCAGGCTTCAGACCCAACTTTTCGCAGGCCAAAGCTTCCACGCGCGGCTCAATGTTGGCATAGGTGCCCACTGCTCCGGAGATCTTACCAACGGCGATCGATTGCCGCACAGCCACCAGCCGATCTCTATTCCGCAATACTTCAGCTAACCAGCCCGCTAGTTTAAAACCAAAAGTAATCGGCTCGGCATGAATTCCATGAGAGCGACCGGCCATCACAGTATCGCGGTGCTCTGTAGCTCGCAGCCGAATCTCCGCAGCCAATAGATCTACGTGCTCAATGATCAAATCAGCACTAGCCACCATTTGCAGCGCCAGAGCAGTATCTAACACGTCGGAGCTAGTCATGCCCAGGTGAATGTAGCGACCGGCATCACCCACATACTCATTTACATTGGTCAGGAAAGCGATCACGTCATGACGCACCTCGGCTTCGATTTCTAAAATCCGATCGACTTTAAAATCGGCTTTGGCTTTAATTTCTGTTACTGCTGCCGCCGGAATATAGCCAAACTCAGCTTGGGCTTCGCAAACCGCAATTTCTACTTGCAGCCAAGTCCGAAATTTGTACTCGTCATTCCAAATATTGCCCATTGCAGGCAGCGTATACCTTTCGATCACTGGCGTTTCTCATGAATTCTACTGCTATATTTTAGCAGTCAACCGTCCTCTTCCATTCCATGACCCAAACTCCACACCCCGACAATCGCCAGCTTACTCCGATCGACTGCGCCATCATTACCATCAGCGACACCCGCACCACAGAAACCGATACCGGCGGCCAACTTGCCCATCAGTTAATACGTAGCGCTGGTCATGAAGTCAAATTTTACCAAATTGTCCCAGATGAGCCAGAACAAATTATTGCCTTACTGGGAGAACTGGCCAAACAAGGTTCGATTCAAACCGTGATTTTATCCGGTGGCACCGGCATCTCACCCCGCGATCGCACTTACGAAGCCCTCAGCAATTTGTTAGAAAAAGTCTTGCCTGGATTTGGCGAACTGTTTCGTACCCTCAGCTACGCTGAAATTGGGAGCCGCGCCATTAGTTCGAGGTCGATCGCTGGCACCTATTGCCAGATGATCATCTTTGCTCTACCCGGTTCAAGGGGCGCAGTAGAACTAGGACTCACTAAAATCATTTTGCCCGAGCTACCACACTTGATCAAGCAGCTTCGATCATGAATTTCCTGTGGTGAGACCGGGCTAGCGCCCATCAGTGTTCAATGCAGTTATCATTAAACAAAAACCCCCTTATCAGGGGTTTTGAAGGTTAATATGACCACCAGATTCACTCGGAAGTGAGCATCTTCTATTATCTATTCAGCGACGTTAGCCGCAGTGTTTCTCCCAGTCTGAAATAAACTCACCGCACTCTGATAAGCAGCATCTTGAGTAGTTGCCACGCTATCTGGCCCTTCAAAACCATCAACACCCAGGCCAGCTACGCGGACATCCGGAGACACACCCTTATGACCAATATCAGTGCCGTTAGGAGTGTAGTAATGAGCCACAGTCACCGCCAAGCCCGACTTGTCACTGAGAGGATGTACCGACTGCACTAGCGCCTTACCAAAAGTGGCACTGCCGACGATTGTGCCCCGCTTGTTGTCTTTGATAGCTCCCGCTAAAATTTCGCTGGCACTGGCAGAACTGCCATCTACCAACAGTGCCAAAGGCAACTCGGTAATTGCAGTTTGATCGGCTCGAGACTCATCAATACGACCCTTGCGATCGATTGTTTTGACAATTACACCCTGGTTCAAGAACATCCGGGCAATTTCGATGCTGTTTTGCAACAGACCACCAGGATTACCCCGCAGATCCAAAACAAAAGCATTGACCTTTTGCCGATTCAGAGCCTGAATGGCATCCTGCATTTGCTTGGAGGAGTGAGAGCTAAATTCTACTAACTTGATGTATCCAACCTTGACTTTGTTTTCTTGCTTTACCTTGTAAGAAACCGAAGACACCTCAATTTGAGCACGCTTGAGAGTGATATAAAAAACCCCTCTACCAACACGGGATAACTTCACAGTCAAAGATTGACCAGCTTCACCTTTAATTAACTTAGCGGCTTCACCAACATTCAAAGCACTGGTAGATTTGCCGTTGATCGAGAGTAGATGATCGCCGACTTTAATTCCGGCTTTATCTGCTGGAGACTTCTCCACAATTTCTAAGATCTGGATTTTTCCTGCCTTGGGGGTAGTAATAGATTCACCCAGACTAATCCCAATACCAGTGATTTCGCCATTAGTTTGGGTCGTTAGCGACTCAAACTGACGCGGATCCATAAACCTAGTGTAAGGATCCCCTAGCTTGCGCAGACTTTGACGAATAGCTGCATAAGCTTCTAGGTTATTGGCATATTTCCGCGCCAACAGTTCGCGGCGTACCTGCTGCCAATCGTTTTTATTGAAAGTACCATCGACATATTCACGATTAACTACCTGCCATGCTTCATCAACTAATGCCTTAGGATTATTGGCAAATTGGCTGGTGGAGACTACCTCTTGGAGCGGCTTGGCATTAGCAGGAAACACAGTGCTGAGGGCAAGAAGACCACTTAACAAAACTGTTAACTGTCTCAATGGCTGGCGGGAAAGTTGCTGCATAAATATATTCACAAGTAGGTAAACACTCCCATACAAACCAGATCGGGAGGATGGACGAGGCGGTGCTTCAACGGATTAGATTGATCCACTGAGTTAGATTGATTCACTGAGAAGTGTTTTGCGGATTCTAATATATTAACCGCCATTGCTTCGATCGCACATCAAAATTGAGGATGAAATTGAGATGAAATCTGAGGTTATCTGTAAGTCTGCCCAAAACTGATCCTTTTATCACCATTGTTGTGTGATCAGTGTGGCCAGATTTTGTTACCAATTGTTAAGAAGTCATCCCAATCTCTTGAGCTAGCAAGCTTTTAACGCCCGCCGACAGTGATTTCATCGACCTTGATGTGGGGCTGACCAACAGTCACATAAATACTGCCACTGACCGAACCACAGAAACCCGCAGCCAAAGCAATATCTTCTGAACACATCGAAATTTTATTCATAATTTCTTTAGCTTCACCAATTAGAGTGGCACCTTTTAAAGGCTTGGTAAGTTTACCTTTCTCAATCAAATAAGCTTCGTCTACAGCAAAGTTAAACTCCCCAGTAGCACCAACGCTACCGCCCCCCATCTTTTTGCAATAGATGCCTTTGTCGATCGAATCAAACAACTGCTCCAGCTTAAATTCACCTGGTGCAATAAAGGTATTCCGCATCCGGCTGGCCGCTGCATAGTTAAAGCCTTGTCGCCGCCCACTACCAGTGCGGGGATGACCAGTGCGCACCGAGCCTGCCCGATCGGCGATGAAGTTCTTCAAAATGCCTTTTTCAATCAGTAAAGTCCGCTGAGCTGGCATCCCTTCGTCATCCATCTCGATCGAACCAAAAGCATTAGTCGAAAGTCCTTCATCCCAAGCTGTTAAGCTTTCATGGGCAATCTTTTCGCCTTTTTTCTCCATAAAGGGCGTAGTCTGCCGCTCAATTTGGGTGGTCTCCAACAAATGTCCACAGGCTTCATGGAAAATCACACCACCAAACTGGTTGGCCATCACGATTGGGTAGTTACCCGATTCCACATAGTCGGCGTAGAGCATTTTACCAGCAGATTCTGCTACGTCCGCCGCAGTCTTTTCATAATCCCAACCAGTCAAAAAGCCCGGATCGCTGGTATCACCCACCCGTTGACCAATACTCGATCGATTGGCTCCATCGGCACAGAGCAAGTTAAAGCCCACTGATTGGGTGAGGCGAATATCGCGGGCAAAAGTGCCATCGCTAGCTGCTACTAAAATTTCTTGCCAATCGCGGAAATACACCGCCTTGCGAGACTGAGCATGGCTGGCCACTTTGTTTAGTTGGCGATTGGCCGCCAGCAATACGCCCGCAATATCTTGCATGGAGCTACAGGCTCCAATCCAAGCTTCTTTTTCACCTCTGGCGGCGTAGTCTCGCAGCCACTCTAAGTTAATTTCGGGCACGTAGGCTTGAGGAATGGGTAGGTGCAAGCCCATAATTCCCAGCGCTTTTTCTAAGGCGTTTTTCAGACCGTTAAAAGACAAATCGTTGGTGCTCACATAGCAATCAGCTTTGCCTACAAACACCCGCACTCCAGCACCCGTCGAGATTCTGGGGCTGACGCTGGTGATAGTGTCATCTTCGGCCATCGAGCTAATATAGTTGACTTTTTCTAGAAAGAATTCTACCAGGTCAGCTCCAGCGGCTCTCCCTAGCCCTAATAGGGTAGCTAAGGTCGATCGCCAGTTGTCGTCGAAGCGTTGCACCGACGCTTGGTAATGCAAAGCGGCAATTTCTTGAGATGTAAAGAGAGTTTTGGGATCGATCGTCAGAGTCATGCTGATACCTAAAAGACTGGGGAGAAGCGCGTCTCCTCAGTCTAACAAATTTCAATCTCGCAAATTGCTGCTTGAACCGATTGATCGGCATCGATGCTAGATAAAATAGTCGATGTTAAGCACGACGAGAACGACGGCGGTAGATTTTGCCAGTAAAGGGCTGGATACCTGCTGGGGGATGTTCTTGTCGATCGACGCTAAAAATTACGGCAATGGCATCGGAGAAATAACCAATAATTTGATTGACCACGTTAGTGACGTTCATAAGACACCTACCAAAGTTAATGTTATAATAATTAATTATCTAACAGATAAACAAAATGTATGTGTTCTCATACAAATATTCACGTTGATGCTACCTTCCGCCATCTCCGCAAGTGAAGAATTCAATCGATAGCTTACTATAGAACCCATTTGAGATCTATTTTAGTCTGTGGCTAGCCTTTTGAGCATCAAGCGGATAAAGCAAAGATTGAGTTTTGCTTTAGCATTTTCTAAA
>JAYSRP010000108.1:0-3223 GCA_043721015.1 Synechococcales cyanobacterium
TTTTTGCAGAATTGCTGGTCTTTTGGCTATAAAGCTCATTCAAAGTCTCTGATAGAGCTAAGTTTAAAATATTTGACAGTCATCTTTGACCATCCGAAAAAAATTGTTATTAATTTAAGATACAGGATCTGCGACTTCGCCCCAGTAATCGATCAAGCTAATCGGTGCTAGGACGAATTCGCTGCTTCGACTAAATCGATAATCCCAGCTTCAAGCCAGCAGCGGCATGAGCCAACATCACAATCAAAATTGCGCTACCAAAATAGGCGTGAGCTTTGCGCACTGCTGGATTTTGACCAGCAAAGCCAGTAAAAGAAACCACGGCATTTAAAAACAGCATAAATAAAACGGTCATGCCGGTGACAAAGTGGGGGCTTTCCATGACGGGCTGCTTCTGAATTACCAAAGCCAGGATGCCGCCAGTGGCTCCGATCGCCATAAACAAAGCCATACCACTCATTACTTTGCTGTGCTCAGTGCGCAGCTTGGCAGCGGCTTCTTTATCTGTCTCTCTGAGCAGCCGCCCTTTCCAGCCTGCATAGGCTCCATAGCCACCCATAAAAAACATCACAATACTCATAAAAAAAGGATGACCCCAATGAGTAAGTGCTTCAGGAAGGCTCAAGCCTCTAAAAATTTCTGCCAACGGCTCTAGCGCTTGTGATAACTGTTCGCCCATGATACATAGT
This sequence comes from Synechococcales cyanobacterium, assembly GCA_043721015.1. GTDB lineage: Bacteria > Cyanobacteriota > Cyanobacteriia > Cyanobacteriales > Chamaesiphonaceae > JAAFHZ01. The sequence continues at coordinate 690 of JAYSRP010000108.1, forward strand.
CCATAACTCGTTGTAAATTATTGTAACGAGTTATGGTGGGCTAACTCTCTCTATTTCCAGAGTTTGTTTTCTAGTTCGCGTACTTGGCGCTCTAATCGATCGATTCTCCCCCGCAACTCATCGGTTTCAGATTGACGAGTCACACCCAAATCTTGCATGGTGTGACGCATCCAACGCTGCATTTGTTCATCTACCGAACCAGGATCTAGTTTTACTTGCTTCATAATGTCATCCACCATGGTTTTGGCTTGGTCGGGGTTGATCTTACCGTCCTTAACCATTTGGTCGCCCATTTCTTTGATTTTGTCGGCAACCAGTGAGGTAGTACCGATACCCATCATCACAATTTGCTGGAGCCAGTTATTGTTATCCATATTCAAGTGCGCAGGTTAGAAGATGAAGGTTGCCGTTTCTAGTATAGCCAATGGCTGTCCAGCATTTAATCGCTGCCGATCGAGGTTTCCGTACAAGTTGCCGATATTATAGATTGCTTAAAAATATTTTTGCGTTGCCAAAGATTGTAAACTTTTGTTACAACAGACAGGTAGTCGTCTCCACCTCTTACCTGCCATGATCGCCACCACCACTCCTATCAAATCCACTCAAACCGCAGCAGGTGGCAGAGATCCCAAGAAATTTGATCCCCAAGAAGCCTGGTATCCAGTCCATTACCTGGATGACTTAGATACTAAATCTCCCAATGCTTTTACCCTTTTAGGTCAAGACTTAGTAATTTGGTGGGAGCCTCAAACTAGCACCTGGCGAGCCATGGTAGATCAATGTCCCCATCGCCTCGCCCGTCTCTCAGAAGGCCGCATTAACCGCAAAGGTCAAATAGAGTGCCCCTATCACGGTTGGTCTTTCACCGGCGAAGGTAAGTGCGATCACATCCCTCAGCAACCAGCGGGCGGGCAAGCCGAACAATCCCAGCGGGCTTGCGTCCAATCTTTCCCTACCGCCGCCGCCCAAGGATTGCTCTTTGTTTATCCCGGCAGCGCCACCCCGCCAGTTTTGCCCCTAATTACACCAGTAGAAGAAGAACCCGAAGGCTGGGTGACAATCAATACCTTCAGAGATTTGCCCTACGATGCTTTTACCTTGATGGAAAACGTCCTAGATGCCAGTCACTTGCCCTATACCCACCACAATACTGTGGGCAATCGATCGAACGCTGCCCCCGTAGAACTCCAGATACTCACTGCTGATAAACATGGTTTTACTGGTATTTGGGAAGAAGGCCCCCGCAAGGGCAAACTGGGCACTCAAAATACTACTTTTATTGCGCCAGGGCTAATGTGGCACGACCTCACCTCTAAGCAGTTTGGCCGCACGATCACCGTGGTCTATGCCACCCCCATTCGGCCAGGAGAATGTCGATTGTTTGCGCGGTTTCCCTTTAAGTTTCCCAAGGGCAATATTTTTCCTTCAGTAATTTTTAAGTTCAATCCCCAATGGTATTCCCACATCGGTCAGCACACTATTTTAGAAGACGACCAGATTTTCTTGCACCATCAGGAGCGCTACCTAGAGCAACGTACCGGAAATTTTGCTAAGGCTTTCTATTTACCCACTAAGGCTGATTTGTATGTGTTTGAATTTCGCCAGTGGATCGATCAATATCAACCCCACTTTTTTCCGGGTATTTCGTTACCCCCAGCCCAATCGAAGCAGCAGTTGCTCGATCGATATCACTCTCACACTATCAATTGTAAAAGCTGTAGCACCGCCCTAAAAAATCTCCAAAAAATCCGCTGGATCTTAAATGCAGTAGCTTTTGGTGGCTGGGCATCGGGTTCTATTTTAACCATAAGCAGCAGCATTCTCTGGCCAATCTATGCAGCTGCTGCACTTACTGGTTTAAGCCTATTGGGGCGCTGGCAATGTGGACAGCTCATCGACAAACTCCATCACGGCAATCCTATTCCACCCCGCAATCGCCCCGAAAAACCTTAGTCTTCTACAACCACCTCATAAGTTTTGACATCGTAGCTATTCAAAGGCACATCAGGAGTCCCTAGAGTAATCGCCTCTACCGTAGTAGAAGCCAAAATTTGCTGTAAAGTCGGTTCCGAATTAACCTTGCCCACTGGGTTTTTACGGCTTCTGGCCTGCTGATCGGCAGTAGCAATCCGCAGAGCAGCATCAAAAGGATCTTCGTCATCCAGTTCAATATCGGGATCTTGTGCTGGCTGGAAGGTGGCAGCAGGGGCTGCAATGCGTTCTGGAGTAACTTCAGTGAAAACAACCGGCTGAGTTTCCATGCCATCCAACAGTCGATCGAGGTCAACTACCGCAGTTTGCATCATGTCTACTGGCTGCGGTTCGGCTATTTCTGGCTCAGATGGACTGGCTATCCGTTGAGTTCGAGGCAATACTTTGAGCTTTAGAGGCTGACAGAACTCATTGCTTTCCGAAATATTAACATTACATTTGAAGTGCCACATCCCTGCTTGCAGGTGGGTGAAAGGTAGCACTACTAAGACACCTTCAGTGCTGACTGATTGCGATCGACTCTGGGAAAGTTGAGGCGGTTC
>JAYSRP010000109.1:0-6480 GCA_043721015.1 Synechococcales cyanobacterium
CACGGTAAAACGACCCTCTTGGATGCCATTCGTAAAACCAAAGTGGCTCAGGGTGAGGCCGGTGGTATCACCCAGCATATTGGTGCCTACCACGTAGACGTAGACCACAATGGGGTGATGCAGCAGGTCGTGTTCTTAGATACTCCTGGTCACGAAGCCTTTACCGCTATGCGGGCCAGAGGAGCCAGGGTAACAGATGTGGCCATTTTGGTGGTAGCTGCCGATGACGGTGTGCGTCCCCAAACGATCGAAGCAATCCGTCACGCTCAGGCTGCGGAAGTGCCAATTATCGTGGCCATCAACAAAATGGATAAGCCCGATGCTCAGATCGATCGAGTACAGCAAGAACTAGTGGGCTACGGCCTGCAACCCGAAGCCTGGGGTGGTGACACCATTATGGTGCCGGTCAGCGCTCTGAAGGGTGAAAACCTAGATAAGCTGCTGGAAATGATTCTGCTGGTCTCGGAAGTAGAAGATTTGATGGCTAACCCCGATCGGCCTGCTAAGGGCACGATCATCGAAGCTCACTTGGATAAAGCCAAGGGTCCGGTTGCTACCTTGCTGGTTCAAAATGGTACTCTGCGCGTTGGCGACACCTTAGTTGCCGGTCACGTATTCTGTAAAGTCCGCGCCATGGTAAACGATCGCTTAGAGCGGGTAGATATTGCTGGTCCTTCCTTTGCCGTTGAGGTTTTGGGGATGAGCGATGTACCGGCTGCCGGTGACGACTTTGAAGTTTATGTGAGCGAAAAAGAAGCTCGTTCTTTGGCAGACAAGCGTTCTGAGCTGTATCGCAGCTCTCGTTTGCAGCAGATGATGTCTTCTCGGCGGGTAACGTTGAATACTCTGTCGGCTCAAGCTCAAGAAGGCGAACTGAAGGAGTTGAACCTAATTCTGAAGGCCGATGTCCAAGGTTCTTTGGAAGCGATTTTGGGTTCGCTGCGTAATCTGCCACAGCAAGAAGTCCAAGTTCGGGTACTGATGTCAGCTCCCGGCGAAATCACCGAAACTGACGTAGATTTGGCAGCAGCCAGTGGTGCCGTAATTGTTGGTTTTAGTACCAGTCTGGCCAGTGGTGCCCGCTTAGCGGCAGACAATGCTGGAGTAGACATTCGGGAGTATGACATTATCTATAACCTGTTGGATGATATCCAAGCGGCAATGGAAGGTCTATTAGACCCCGAGATGGTAGAAGAGCCTCTGGGTCAAATCGAAGTGCGGGCAGTGTTCCAAGCTGGTCGTGGCAATATTGCGGGCTGCTATATGCTCAGCGGTAAGGCGATTCGGAATTGCCACATTCGGATCAAGCGCGGTAATGAGCTAGTGTTCACTGGCATCTTAGATTCGCTGAAGCGGATGAAGGATGATGTGAAAGAGGTTAATACTGGGTTTGAATGCGGTGTGCGACTCGATCGATTCAATGACTGGAAAGAAGGCGACATTATCGAAACCTTCCAAATGGTCAGCAAGCGTCGGACTTTGACTGTTTAGAACAACTGGGTTCGGCATTACTAAGCCAGTTTTAAAACCGAGCGATGGAATATCCATCGCTCGGTTTTTTAGCTAACATGTACTGGTAAAGTAAAATGGAACACGTTGCCCCGAGGCGAAGATTCTACCCAAATCTGACCAAAGTGGGCATGAATAATTCTTTTACATAAAGGCAGCCCTAGACCATAGCCATCTTCTGACTCATCTCGTTCCATGCGATAATATTTCTGAAAAATTAAATCATAATTGCTAGCTGGAATTGCTGGGCTATTATCAATTACGCTAATCTGCACCTTTTGATTAGTGCGATGCAGCGCCACTACCTGGATTCTGCCGCCGCTGGGAGTATATTTGCTGGCATTGTCCAACAAATTGATCAACACCTGGCGAATTCGATCGATATCGGCATATACCGGCGGCAAGTCTTGAGGGATATCAGTCAAAATTTCTTGCTGTTTCTTTTGAAATGGTTCAACCAATTGTTGAATTGCCCCACTCAACAGATCATTAATATCAAAGCGGCCAGGAACAATTGGAATATCTACTGCTCCTTGAGATAACTGCAAAATATCTGATACCAGTCGATCGACGATCATCACCTGCTCTTTGGCACGACTCACCAACTTTTGCATTAGCTCTGGCTGTAAATGAGCTGCTCGCAAATCGTTGGGGTTTTTGGCGATCGCCAGAGTATCGAGAGCCAAATTAGCAGCCGTGAGCGGATTGCGCAGATCGTGAGCCAAAATGCTAATGGCTTGCTCCTTGAAGCGCAACTGTTCTTTTAAATCTTGCTGTTGTCGTCTTAGCCGAAACACCTCGTCGGCCAACTGTACCATTTCCTGGATTTGGTTAATATCTGATACATTCTCCAAAATATTTCCAGAGATATTTCCAGAGATAAAATTCTCTTGGTGATTGTTTTCTGCTTCCTCTAACCAAGAAGGCAACCAGTTCTCTAATTCAGAAATGATGTGGTATCCCGAAAAAACCTGTCGCGGAGCTGGCGATAACTTAATGAGAGTCGGCGTGGCCACCAGTTTAAAGTGCTCAGCCAAACCGGGCTGTTCACTCACATCAATTATTCTCAACCCAGGCTTGAGATGATTTTGATCTAGGTAGGTCAATACCTGATAATATTCGGGCGTACTATAATACCGATCATCTACAAACAGCAGGAGTTGTAAAGCGGTAGATAAATTCGACTTGTCAGAGAGTACCACCATTGCAGAACCGGGATAAGCGAGATGCCTTGCAAATTAAAGCTGTTAAGTTTAAGTGAGATATTCACAGAAACCAGCTTCGATTTTGGAGTTAAGTATCATAAAGTATAATATTTAATTAGACATTCTGAAAAGCCTTTCCGCCATAAAAATACCAGAAAATTGGCCTCAAACTGTCACACTGTATAATTACTCTCCTCTCCTTGAGAGGCCTGCCAACTACGCGCATCATAATATAGGTCGGCTAAAGATATACTATTCACCGCCGCCTGCATCTTGGTTTGCAGTCTTTGCCACAAAGAGATCATTACCCAATCAGCAGCTAGCAATGACTCTCCCATTTCTAATTCTGCTGAAGAGAGATTAGTTTTGTTAACAGCTCCGCTTGTGCCAAAAGCGATCAAATTTTCAGAACGGGCGCGCACTGCACTGATCGCTTCATTAATTGCAGTACTAGAATCTTCAGTGATAGATTCTCCGACCGCCGCCAAAATATCGCCTACAAAAATTTGTTCTGGTTTTTTTGCCAAGCGATAGCCGCCTTGTGCTCCACGCACCGATACCACCAATCCAGCTTGGCGCATTGCCATCAATAATTTTTCTAAATAGGGAGCAGGCAATGCCTGTCGCTGGGCGATTGACTGCACGGAGGCAGGGCCGTAACTGGGCTGTAAACTTAAGTCCAGTAAGGCTTTGACACTGTAACGACCGCGCGTAGTTAATTTCACAAATCTCTAGCTTCAGGATAAAAACTTTTCTATAACATATCTGTTAAAGTCGGTTCTCATTTACAAACAGACTCTGTATATTAACATCATCTTGATGCAGTTTTTTGGGAAAGGAGTCTGAATTAAATCAAAAAAATGCCCCCAAAAAACTTTTTTCTAAAATTTCAAACAGAAAATTGCGATACTTTAGTGTAATATAGTTTCGTTGACTGGCAGTCGCAATCTAGAGTTTAAAATTTGTCTGACGGAATCATCTGAGTGCATGTCAGTAAAGTCTTACTAAAAATGATTGAGATTGTCAACCAAGTAAACCTTACCCCTCAACTTGTATTCAATGAGTAAAAAGAAAGCTGCCGGTGCTGTAACCGCCATACCCATTCTCACTGGCGAAGAGCTATTACAAAAAGTCCGGGAATTGGGCACTACTAGTACCAAAGAGAAAGCTCGTCAATGTGGCTACTCTACTGAAACCAAGAACGGTGTTGAACGCGCTAATTTGATGAAATTCTACAACGCGCTGATTGACGCTGAAGGTATCCAGTTAGATGGCAAACAAAATCCTAACGGTCGTGGTGGTCGTGCCCCTAGCAACAAAGTTACCGTACAGTCTAACGGCAACATGTTGATTGGATCTTCTTATACTAAGCGTATGGGCTTAAAAGAAGGTGATGCTTTTGAAATTACCCTGGGTCGCAAACATATCCGCTTGCGTCAAGTTGGTAGTGAAGATGGCGACGAAGATTAATCCAAAGATTAGTCGCTAATTAATCGGCTTTTTACCCGATTTGATGTTTATCCAAATGCATTCGAGTAATGGCTAGGCTGCAAGCCATACTAATGCTTTCTCGATCAAGTACACCCACAATTTCTGTGGGTGTTTCTTTTGCTACTACTGGCAGTTGATGCAAGCCTCGGCCAGCCATTTTAGCCAGAGCCGTAGCCACAATTTCTTCTGGATGAGTATAAATAATTGCTTGGCTGCAAATATCACTCAGCAATCGATTTTGGGGCAAAAGTTCAGGAGCAGATTCTGGAGAATTGCTGAGCGCCCGATTAATATCTTCGATTGTCACAATTCCGATTACCTTTGGTGCAATCTCAGACCCTTGTGTGGCAGATTGCAGAGCTGTCGTCAACTGTCCCTCATCCATCACTAGAGCACTGCGCACGTTTTTGGCCAAGAACAGTTGAGCTGCTGCCAATAGATTAATATTTGCTGGCAAACTCAACCAATTTTGAGTCATCACTTCTGATACTTGTAATCGATCGATCAACAAATTTTGGGGCTGGACACCTAAATCCATTTGTTCTGGATTAAGTTTAGAATCTACCTTCGAACTTCCTGTGGTTAGATTTGGGCTTTTTACCGGCATCGGAAACCGATCGACCAACCACATGCTTAAACTTACACAAGCCATCAATGGCAACACAATCCGATAATCGCGGGTCAACTCAAACATCAACAAGATAGCAGTGAGTGGCGCTCGGGCGGTAGTGGCTAACATCGCCGCCATCCCCACCATGGCATAGGCCGGAGGTGCCGCAATCGCATCATCTAGCAGCGGAAAAATCAGCACCAAAGATTTGGCATAAAAGGTGCCCATACAGGCTCCCAAAAACATGGAGGGCGCAAACAAACCGCCCACTAAGCCGCTGCCTAAGCTAACTGCCGTCATCACCAGCTTGGCCAGCACCAGCGAGCCTAATAGCACCAAAGAAAAGCCCACATCTTGGAGCATCGCCTCCACTGTTTCGTAGCCAATCCCTAAAATTTGTGGAAACTTTAGCGCCACTAACCCAACTAATATCCCCCCGATTACCGGCGTTACCCCGATCGGCAAACTGGCCATCGGCGACCAATATTGTCCTCGGAAAAAATCCCGCGACCATTGAATCACAATTCTTAAGCTATAAGAGAGCAAACTAATACCAATTCCCAAACCCAAATACAGCGGTAACTCCCAGGCCGATCGCACCTCATAGACCGGCAATTTAAAAGCGGGTTGGGCACCGACTCCTACTTGTTCAATCAAAGAAGAACTGACTGCCGCCAATACCACCACGCTTACTGCGGAAGTCTCTAGCGTGTTCACCAGCACTACTTCTAAGGCAAAGAATACTCCAGCGATCGGTGAATTGAACCCTGCCGCCACCCCAGCGGCTGCCCCAGCAGCTAACAACAAACGGCGGCGTTCTTGGGATACCCGCATGAGCTGCCCCAACCACACCCCAAAATTCGCTCCGATTTCTACACTTGGCCCTTCTGGCCCTAAAGAAGCCCCTGTTCCTAACGAAATTGCCGCTGCCAGCATCTTGATAATCCCCCGACCGGGCTGCATCTGCTCACCGGTTTGGGTGGCAGCTAGCATCCCGGCCAAGTTTTTCCCAAAATCTTTCCAGTACCAGCGCAGCAAGCCCACTGCTACTCCGCCCACAATTGGAATCGTCAAAACCCATAGCTCCCGACTGCCCCCCAGCCAATCATCTAAACCTTCAAAGGCCAGGTCATGAATGTGTTCAATCAGCAGCCGAAAAATTACTACGGTCGCGCCCGTAAAGCTGCCGATCGCCAGTGCCAACAGCAGTGACAGGGTATTTCCCGATCCGGGCAATCCCCAACTTTTCTGAGACCAAGAATTTAGCAGTTGCTGCCAGGGAGTATCGGGGCGGTTTGCAAACATGAACAGGTCGGAACGAACAATCCTTTCATCTTAATGTGGTTCCGGTTCATGTGGTTTAGGGGCGAATGCAGACTTGACCAGCGCAATGTAGCTCGCCTTCTCCCAACAGCAATTTTCGTAAATTCACTTCATCCCCCAGGTCGATCGAGTAAGATTCCACCGGTTTATCTACTAGCTCACAGTCGATCGCCAAAGGAGCCAAATGAATTATTTTGCCCTCCCGCAGAGCGATCCCCGTGCAAATCTTGATGGGCAGTGCACGATCGCCTTGCTGTACTGTTCCTTGTAGAGTCAATTTATCCGTCTCGATCTGTACATCTTGCCAAACTAACGACCAATCTGCATCTGGCAAGGCCATCA
>JAYSRP010000110.1:0-16676 GCA_043721015.1 Synechococcales cyanobacterium
GTAATTTTCAGATCGGCATCGGCCAGTGCCTGCTTGCTGGCACACACTGCAAACTGCGCAAAGCGATCCATCCGCTTAGCTTCTTTTCTTTCAACGTAGTCCAATGCGTCGAAGCCTTTAACTTCGGCGGCAATGCGGCAGTCATGGCGAGCCGGATCGAAGTGCGTGATCACACCGACCCCATTTTTACCAGCAGTTAAACCTGCCCAGTATTCGTCTAGGGTGTTGCCGATCGGGGTGATCGCACCGAGACCGGTGACAACAACTCGCTTGCGGTCTGAATTCGCCATGTTACGAGAGAGATAAAGTTTAGTGAATAAAAATATGGAGGTGGCAAGGTGAAAGGACAGCCTTTAACGACCTTGCCCTGACTTGACTACTTCTTGATTTTGGTGTTGATGTAGTCTACTACCGACTGGACGGTTTGCAGCTTTTCAGCTTCTTCGTCGGGAATTTCTACATCAAATTCTTCTTCCAGTGCCATTACTAGCTCAACGACATCGAGAGAATCTGCACCAAGGTCGTTGGTGAAGCTAGCTTCAGGCGTGATTTTACCGGCATCTACATCCAGTTTGTCGGCTACTACTGCCTGGACTTTTGCAAAAATATCTGCGCTCATGTTTTGTTTTCCTTACTGAATTTTAATGATGTTCAACAGCACAGACCAACCATCAAAGGGTTCCGCCTAGAAATTTGCCGCATTGAACATTTTAAGGCCAAAGGGTTCACGCGGATTATCTGGAACATAAAATTGGGACAAGTCTCATGGCTATAGGCTCTAGCAAGGTCGTGGGAGATAGAAAGTTCGAGGAGAACTGGTCATAGCGTCGGATCCTAAGGCGGAGTAACAAAACCGACCAAATCCTTGAATTCATTTGCGGGTTAGCGGTGTGCAAAGATTGCTTTGTGGCGATCTTCCACATTGTCCCCTTGCAGAACAATTAATTTTTTTATTCTAAGAGGACAATTGTTTATTTTGACTTAAAAGAATTATCAGGATATAATACTATTTTATTTTGATGTTTTCAGAAAGTGATGGACATACTGACATCTAGCGAACTGGAGTTGATGGGAATTTCTCCTGACCAATCTAAAAAACTTATTTTTCAAGGAAAAGAGTTTGTTGTTGGACCATCTTTTTCGATTAATAATAAAGGCATTGGTGTCAATTTTTGTATTCAAGAAGAAAGCCAAGGTCATCGATGCTTACTAGTTGAAAGTAGTAGTTCTATAACAGTCTGGAAATGTATCAAAACTGTAAAAAACAAGTCAGCAAATCACCAGTCATCTGAAGCTAAAAGAGCAGAATTAGTCGATCGCTGTCGGCTAGAACTAACGAAATGCATTGGTCCAATGGCGGCATTAATTGTTGATGAGCTGGAAGATGAAGCTAACAATATGTCTCAAATTCAGTTCATAGATATGATTGCAGAACAAATACCAGACTCTAAGATAGCTTTAGCTTTCAAAAAAAGCATGAGCTAGCCTTTATTTTTTACTTTGATTCTGTTAAGAGCCATTTGTAAGCTTAAACCCAACCTGTCGATCGACTGTGTCAGCAAACCAATTTCGTCTTGGCGATTGCTATCAAATTTGGCAGAAAGATCTCCCATGCTGATGCCTTCCACCGCACGGGCAATTTTAGTAATAGGGTTTACAACTTGCCGCTGTAGCCAAAAGTAAACCAGAGTGGTTGCTATTGCAAATAATGCAATGGTAATGGTCATAATTGAAGAAAACAGATTTTGGGCATTATTAAAGATTTTTTGAGCTGGAACAAATACTATTTGTGCCCCAATAATTTCTTTGAGATGCCAATTAAAGCCATTTTTACTGCCATATTTATCAATCATGCTTTTCGGTGCAGCTTGAGGTGTACTATGACATTCCAAACAACTTTGTTTAGAAACAGCCAATGGTCTAGCGATATAAAAAACGTTACCTTGAGCATGAGCAGCATTACTAATAAATCCTACCCTCTCTTTTAGCTGGGAGTTCCCGCGAAAAGAATTTACAATTTCTGATTCAAAAACATCTGCTTTGTCATTAGTATTAGTAGGATTTAAAGTTGCTTCTCGATACAAAAATTCTTTGTATTCAGGGTTTTTACGAAGTTGATTGAAAACTGTGTTCGCAGAAAAAGCCGGTACAGTCTCAGGCAAAAATTCTGTCAGCAATCTTTCTTTTAGCTGAGGTTTGATATTATTACTAGTATAGTCTCTAACAGCATTCATTGTTTCCATCAGCATTACGGCTTTTGAGCTAATTTCTTGTTGAGCAGTTTGATTCACGGTGAAAGTGACAAAAATACCATTGGCAACTGTACCAACCGCAAAAATCAAGCATAGAAAAATGGTGAGTTTTTGAGCTAGACGTAAATTCTTAAGAGATGATAAATACATTTGATTGATCTTGATGCAAGTGAAATACTTTTACCAGTTATTATTCCCAAAATTGAGCAAATAACTCATTGTCTATGCCGCCAACATATTTCCACAAATCTAAAACTCCGCAGATCGACCGATCTCCATTTGCCAATAGAGTAGCTAGCCTAGATTGATTGAGAGCCGATTAGGAGAGTCTGCGGTGTTAGCAAGAGTTTGGAGCGCGGCGATTCAGGGCATTGATGCCATCAAAGTTGGCGTAGAAGTCGATGTTTCTAATGGGATGCCAGGGATTAGTTTGGTAGGTTTGCCAGATACAGCGGTGCAGGAATCACGCGATCGAGTCAAAACTGCCCTCAAAAACTCTGGAGCAAACTACCCGCTGAAGCGCATTGTCATTAACCTAGCCCCAGCCGATCTGCGCAAAGAAGGCCCTGTATTTGATTTACCGATCGGCGTAGGCATCCTCGCTGCTTCCGGCCAAATACCTGTAGACCTGTTGGACGATTATTTATTTTTAGGTGAACTTTCCTTAGATGGCAGCCTGCGCCCAGTAGCCGGAGTCTTACCGATCGCCGCCGCCGCCAAAAGACTAGGAATTATGGGCTTAGTATTACCCGCCGATAATGCCCAAGAAGCAGCCGTAGTCCAAGGCTTAAGAGTCTATGGCCTAGAAGACTTACGCCAGGTGATGAGCTTTTTGCAAAACCCCGATCGATTTGTCCCTACCGCACCAGAGACTAGGAAGGCCGATCGATCCACCACCCATCTCAGCGATCTGCGAGACGTAAAAGGCCAAGCCCACGGTCGGCGTGCCCTAGAAATTGCCGCAGCAGGCGGACATAATTTAGTTTTTGTGGGACCACCGGGCAGCGGTAAAACCATGCTGGCCAGAAGGTTGCCCGGAATATTGCCAGATCTAAGCTTCAACGAAGCCTTAGAAGTCACCCAAATCCATTCTGTAGCCGGGTTATTAAAAAATCGGGGGATGCTCATTGCCGATCGACCATTCCGCGCTCCCCACCATTCCGCCTCCGGTCCAGCCCTAGTCGGCGGTGGCAGCTTTCCCCGACCGGGCGAAATCTCCCTCGCTCATCGTGGCGTAATGTTTTTAGACGAACTCACCGAATTTAAACGCGATGTCCTGGAATTCCTTCGCCAGCCCCTCGAAGATGGCTTTGTCACTATCTCTCGCACCCGCCAATCTGTCACCTTCCCTGCCCAATTTACATTAGTAGCCAGTACCAACCCCTGTCCCTGCGGCTATTATGGCGATTCTATTCAAGCCTGCACCTGTTCACCCCGCCAACGAGAGCAATATTGGGCAAAGCTTTCTGGACCATTGATGGATCGCATTGATTTACAAGTAGCCGTGAATCGCTTGCGCCCAGAAGAAATCACTCGCAATGCTGAGGGTGAAGAAACAGCAGTGGTAAGACAACGGGTACAAACAGCTCGCCAAATTTCCTTAACTCGGTTCGCTGACCAACCAACTGATAGATCTATAATGTGCAATGCCCAAATGCAATCAGCAGATCTCCAGCGCTGGTGCAAGTTAGACGATGCCAGTCGGTTGTTGTTAGAAAAAGCGATCGAGCGTTTAGGATTATCTGCCAGAGCCAGTGATCGAATCATTAAAGTAGCCCGCACCATCGCAGACCTAGCCGGAGAAAAAAACCTGCGGACTAGTCATATCGCTGAAGCGGTGCAATATCGGACAATCGATCGAATGCAATAAACAAAAATATCTAGGATTAATTGTCACCCTTGGGCAAAAACCCAGGAGCAGATCGCTGATATAATACCTTCCTTACAAAGAAAATTCAAAGTGGCCGAAGCAATGGGAAAAATTTGGGAAATCGACTTCTATTCCCGCCCGATTCTGGACGAACAACAAAAAAAAGTCTGGGAGCTGTTGATCTGTGAAAGCCCTAGCAATACCCGCCAAGACCCCGCAACCCTCTTTCGCTTTGCCCAAAACTGCCCCGCAGACAAAGTTAACTCCACTTGGCTGGCCGCTGCATTACAACAAGCGATAGCATCTGCACCTTCGGCGAACGGAGACCAAGAGCCACCCCAAAGAATTCGCTTCTTTCGGCGGCAAATGAACAACATGATTCTCAAAGCCTGTAAAGATATCGGCATTCCTGCCTCTCCTAGTCGCCGCACGATCGCCATTCGCCACTGGATCGACCAGCGCGATCGAGAAGTTTATAGCCAAGACCCCAGCTATCAAGGCAAAACCGCCGCAGCGGTGCAAATGATGACCGACCCGCCCCAGCCCTTACCCGACGCGATCATGGGCAACAAATGGGCATTTGTAAATCTGGCCGCCAAAGATTTAGAAGAAATGCCTGAGTGGTCGATCGGTTTTGCTGAAGCTTTTCCGCTAGAATTGGCCGCCATTGATCTAGAATCACAGCAGGTGCCAGGACTGTTAATTTTTAGCGATCGATCAGTCCCAGTAGCCGCCTGGATTTCGGGTTTAGAGTTAGCCTCCGTGCGCTACTCACCAGCACCGCAAGCCCAAATTCTGTTAGAGACTGGTGCCAGCGATAGCTGGGTTTTGGCTAGCTCCAACATGGTTGGCCAATCTTCGATCGCCGCCGAAGCAGCGGGCTTTGAAAAACTGAAACAGCAGGCCAATGGTCTACACTTTTTGGCAGTACAAAGTTCACCCACTGCGGAAGATTTTGCCGGTTTTTGGCTATTGCAAGAGCGAGGAACTGCCTAGTGGATATCGCCGAACAACTACTAGATTTATCCCGCCAAGCCGGGGCAGAACTGGCCGAGGTATACCAGTCTAAATCATTGTCTCGGCCAATATTTTTTGAGGCCAATCGCCTCAAGCAGCTAGAAAGTGCCCAAGGCGAAGGAATTGCCCTGCGGTTATGGAAAAATGGCAAACCGGGCTTAGCCGTAGCCTATGGGCCAGTAGATCCACAGGTTTTGGTAGAAAAGACCCTGGCCATCTCGGAACTAAACGATCCAGAAACGCCCCAGATCAACAGCGGCAATCAAAAACAATACCCCGATTTAGGCACACCCCTCTCTACCGAAAAGTTATTGGAAATGGGTCGCCATTCCATTCAAATGCTCCGGTCAGACTTCCCCGATATTGTTTGCAGCAGCCAGTGGGACTGCGAATCTGAAAGCCTGCGACTGGTCAACAGTCTAGGTCTAGATTGGAGTTACACCGATACCACTATGAGCGCTTATTTAGGCGCTGAGTGGATTCGCGGTGATGATTTTTTAAGCGTGGCTGATGGCCAGACCGATCGAGAAAAGCTTCATCCAGAAAAGATGGTCAGCCATATTTTTCAGCGGTTAAACTGGGCAAGAAGCAATGTATCTGCCCCGGTTGGTAAAGTACCGGTGCTGTTTACAGCCAAAGCCGCAGATTTACTCTGGGAAACCGTGCAGGCGGCAATGAATGGTAAACAGGTGGTCGAAAGAGCTTCACCCTGGAACGATCGACTAGGACAACAGGTAATTTCTAAACAGCTCACCCTTTCTCAGTTACCTAAAGAAGGGCCGTTTAGCTGCCCTTTTGATGATGAAGGTACACCTACCAGGCGATTAAAGTTCATTGATCGGGGAGTACTGCAACTTTTTTATGCCGATAAAACCGTAGGTGAATTATTGGGTTCTGGTTCCACCGGCAATGGGGTGCGATCGAGCTTGGGTAGCTATCCTAGTCCGGGTTTAATGAATTTGTCGATCGCCCCTGGCAAACAGAGTTTGTCAGAAATGATCAGCCAAGTAGATGAAGGATTGATCATTGACCAAGTGCTGGGTAGCGGTGCAGGGATTGCTGGAGATTTTTCGGTGAATGTAGATCTGGGCTATCGGATTCGTCGAGGTGAGGTAGTGGGACGAGTAAAGGATACGATGGTAAGCGGCAATGCCTACTTAGCCCTAAAAAATATTATTGCCTTGGGCAATGATGCTGATTGGAGCGAGCCTTGCTCAACTCCTTCGCTGCTGGTAGATGGTCTTTCTGTCACCAGCCGCTGATTTAAAAAACTTTAGTAAATTTCCTTAAAAATCGTGCAAGTCTCTGTTTATCACACCCCCGAACTCGCCCCCGCTGATAATTTGCCAGATTGTGCGATCGCGATCGATGTCTTGAGAGCCACTACTACCATGGTGGCTGCTCTAGCCGCCGGAGCCGAAGGCATCCAGGCTTTTATTGATATGCCCACCCTCATGGCCAACAGCGAGAGCTGGCCTGCAGATCAAAGATTACGAGCTGGAGAACGGGGTGGCTCCAAGGTCGAAGGTTGTGACTTAGGCAATTCACCGCTGGACTGTACGCCAGAGATGATGGGCGGCAAGCGGTTGTTTATGAGCACCACCAACGGCACTCGCACCCTAGAGAAAATTTCTGGAGCAAAGACAGTGTTGGCGGCGGCTTTGACTAATCGATCGAGCATTGTAGATTACCTGCTAAAACTAAACCCCAAAACTGTCTGGATTGTGGGTTCTGGCTGGGAAGGCACCTATGCCTTAGAAGACACGGTGTGTGCGGGGGCAATTATCCACAGCCTCAACAAACAGCTCGGTCAAGTCTATGGCAACGACGAAGCAGTAGCAGCCGAGAGCTTATATGAACAGTGGCAGAGCAAAATGGTGGGCTTAATGCACGTAGCTAGCCATGGTCAACGCCTCTTGCGCCTGAATTGCGATGCTGATATTGAATACTGCGCCACTCTAGATTCTGTGCCCGTAGTGCCCATCCGCACCGAAGGCGGCGTTTTCAGAAAATTATAATCTGGTGACAGAGAGATTTTGAGGCTTGTATTGATCGAGCCTTAACTCCGCAGGGTAAAATAAAATTAGTTTCGTGACCCATCCCTATGCCACCTGCTACTGAAACAGAATTGAAGGAACTCCGTGATCTTGTTATTGGTTTACGAGAAGAGATCCGAGTGGGTTTTGCCAATAATGATACAAAATTTGCCAATAGTGATACAAAATTGGCTGAGTTTAAGGCTGAGATAAAAAGCGAAATTCAAAGAGTTGAAGTCAAAACAGATAATAACTTAGCTGAATTTAAAGCTGAGATAAAAAGTGAAATTCAACGAGTTGAAACTAAAACAGACAATAACTTGGCTGAATTTAAAGCTGAGATAAAAAGTGAAATTCAACGAGTTGGAATCAAAACAGATACTAAGTTTGCAGAACTAGCCGGAAAAATTGATCGAGTAGAAGGGAAAATAGACATTAAATTCGCCGAATTAACCGGCAAGGTAGATGTGATCGATGAACGAACCAAGCTTGGATTTTGGGGTTTTGTTGGCCGTGCTGTGATTATTGGTATTTTGGTTTTGACGATAAGTTTCGCAGTCAAATATTTCTTTTTTGGGACAGTGAAACTATAAACCTAAATTTATTAGGTTATTTTTTGCATTCCGCCGAAACATGTGGGGCTTAATGCGTTTCAGGGCTGATCCTTGGAAGCGCTCTTGGTATTCAGTATCAGTCATCAAAGCTAATTCTGCCAACGAACTATTTACCCGTCGTGGATCTACGGCAAATTCTTCCACATCAGTAGTTTGAGCGAAACGCTGATTCCAAGGACAGACATCTTGGCAAATATCGCAGCCTGCTACCCAGCCTTGTAGATTTTGCCCGATCGATTCTGGCAACTCCTCAGCCCGATTTTCAATCGTATGGTAAGCAATACAATTCCTGGCATCCACCACAAACGGCAAGACGATCGCCCCTGTTGGACAAGCCGTCAGACAGCGAGTACAAGTACCACAATGTTCTTGATGAGGCCGATCGGGACTAATCTCTAAATCCGTAATAATTTCGCCCAAAAATACCCAAGAACCATATTCTCGCGTAATCAAATTGCCATTTTTGCCAATCCAACCCAGTCCTGCCGCTTCAGCCCACACCTTATCGCCGATCGGGCCAGTGTCGGTGTAATACCGAAAGTGATTGTCAGGATAAATCGCTTGCAGCCACTGGTGCAAAGCCTTCAGTTTTTTGGTGCAAACCTTGTGATAGTCCTTGCCCCAAGCATACCGAGAAATCTTGGCCGCCTCGGGTGGTCTAACATCTGGCTGATAGTAGTTGAGGGCGACAGCAATGATTGATTTTGCTGTGGGCAAAATTTCATGGGGGTCACGGCGACGAGGATTGGTCATCCACTGCATCTCGGCGTGATATCCCTGGCTCAGCCATCGCTCTAACCGATCGGCTGTCTGCTGAACTAATTGAGGATCGATCGCTGCAATACCCACCAAATGAAAACCGATTTCTTTGGCCTGCTTTTTGATATCGGCAGGATTGATCGCCAGAGGAGCCATCAAATCTAATTCCTCTATTTTTTCACCAACTTACTAGAGTCCACCCGTAGAGGCTTGCCAACCTGACAAATGGTGACAATATCAGTAGGCAAAGTCCCGATCGCGCTAATCGCCACGCCATCTTGATGAGGGAAGTTACCGAGCAATTCATACTTAGTCCCATCGGCGGTCACTAACTGGTAACAAACCCCAGATACTTCAATTTTTTTGACCGTGCCGATAATATTGACTTGAGGCAGATTCACAAATCCAGGAGTTTCGGCAGCAAAGGCTGGGGTGTTTAAAAATAAGCTCAGACAAAGAACGCAAAGATAGATCAATCGCATGGGCTGAGGTTTATGAGTGAAGACAATATTAGATTAGCATTTTGATCGCTTTGATGATAAAAATATTTGATGTGTTTAGTAGCTACAAGTCACAAAGTCACGCAAAATCCAGCCAGTAGACCCAGCATTACCTCGGACTTTAGCCCAAGATCGACCTTTTTTATCGATCAAGAGACCCAGGATTTTTACAGTTTTGTTATTTTGGATAGAGCCAATTACTTTGCCATTCGGGCTTTTTCGCACATTTAATGTAGTGCCAGTAGGGTCAGCAACAATACAGGTTTCAGTTTCAGCTAAAGCTGGGGATGAAAAACCAACGTTTAAACTCAATGAAACACCTAAGCATAGCCCGATTAACTTATTTCTCATTTGTATGGTCTCTCTAAATAAATTGGTCAATAACTCATCCAGTATTATCTTAACCTAACTGACAATAAATTAAGGTAAGAACAAGTGTAGCTATCTTTTAAGGAAATAAACTACTTGATAGCAATCTCTCGATATTGGGGATACTGCCATTCAATGCCTTTTTCACTTTTAATGCCGATCGAGATCTCCAATGCCTTCATGCTCTTAGTTTCTAGGGCAACATCATTAAAGGTTAAGGTAGCCTTGGCTGGTACATCTTTAATCAAAGCCGTTTCTACGGTGCAGCCCGATCGATCAAACCTATTACCAAATTCCACCATATTTGCTTTGTGCTCAATACCCTGCGGATCAAAGAAACGAGTTCTAGTATCGCTACTACAGCTACCAACTTGAATTGATTGATCGATCTTACTAACTATATTTACTGAGCATTTCACTGCCTTACTCGATCGATTACAGCCTTGCAAAATTACACTATTAGAGTCGAATTCAGTATTGGCACTGGCAGCATTGCTGGCCGCTGCCGGACTAGGAGCAGCCACTGCGCTAGGACTTGGTGACGCTGTGCCTATTTTGCTAATTAAATCCTTAATTTGCTCATCCTTGGCCTTTATCTGACCTTCTAGATCGCCAACCTTGGTTTCTAGTACCTTATTTTTTTCACTAAAAGAATTTTGGGCTGTCACCGAAGACTGACTAGCATTGTCGGCGGTGAATTTGCTGCCGATCGAATAGCCCCCAAACCCCGATAATCCAGCCAAAGCCACTGACAAAGCAGTAAAACCTTTTGTCAACCAAGAGCGCTGCTTCTTGTTTTTCTGCTCGACTGCTTCCACGACCTGATTGCGAGAGCTAACATGCTCCTTCAGCAAAGATTCCAATAAGCCTTCATCCTGCAAAATATCTTTGACATCCTGAAACGGAATCTGAGCGCTAGGGCTTTCTTGCTTGCGGCGACTCAGCCGCGCAATTAAGTCATCAAAATCTTTGGGATCTAGTCCGTCTTGGTTACTCATCGTTGGTACTTCCTCGCTCAATAGATAATTGGCATCCCCATTGTAGACAACATCACCGTTTCCGACAAATTGATTCACAAATCAGCAAGATCGGCAATCACATTCAGTGGTTATCCATATCAGCGCCCAAAAGAAAAAATCCGGGATATGAATGCGTAGGGGCAGGTTTATCCAAAAACAGCGCACAAGCTGTAATAACCAAATAAAAACCTGCCCTTCACAGAATTCATCCCAATCAATAAATTCCAACAAATCAACATGATCGATCGCCCCCACTGAATCAATGAATTTTTGGCTATCCTTAAATTAATTGGTTGGCGGATAATTCTGGCTGTGGTGGGCGGGTTTTTACTTTGTTTTTCGGATTTTTGCAAAATCTATGGATAAACCCGCCCCTACGTTATTTTCCGTGCAACCTTGTTCGATTTCTGAATCTATTGATCTCTTGGGACTGGAGTTCGATCAAATGGATCCGTGATCGCCTTCAGGTATTGTCACCAATATCGATCGAGCTATGTCTCCCGGCCAGAGTGATCATCCCTGCTAAGAAGCTGTGGGAAGTTTTACTGTGCTGAATGCAAAAGGCAACAGCTACCGTTTAATTCTGAGCAACACGCCACCACATGAATTTCTCCAGTTCTTACTGGAGCTAGAGGCTGGAAACAGATGGATTTAGTGGGAGTAGTGAGTTCTTCTAAAGGTGTTGTTTCTGCGATGGTCAATGGTAAAAGAGCCATCAGTAAAGCTCAAGCCAAAAAACTAGCCGAGATATTCCATGTGCCGATCGGTGCTTTTCTATAGATTGCTCTAACTTTTGAAAATGCTTTCAGCAAACAGCTCTCATCAATATCGGTAACTCCAGCGGCGACTAGAGGAGTGTTGGTGCTGGCGATAATTTGGGTTTTAGGAAGTGACGATGCAGCCGACATAGCTCAGCACTAGTTGCTTGCACCTTCGGTAATTGATACTAATTTCATACAATCACGTCCCTGACGCTTTGACTCATATAGAGCTTTATCTGCAAGCTGAATTACATCATCCACCTGTAAATTAGCATTGGGAACACAGGTAGCAACACCCAGGCTGACTGTCACATAATCAGAAACCGAAGAACCCTGATGAGGAATTTGCTGCTTGGAAGTGGAAGCCTTTATATAGGATTTATCAATCTCAATTCTATCATTTAACTTCTGAAGCCTGATTCACCAAATAGTTAACCATCAGTTGTTTCATCGAATCTAGCAACATATCGACATTCTCGCCCGCTTGGAGAATCTCGGCTTCTTGTTGAATCAAGTAGCTAATGCCCTTATATAGAGCCTTCATCACCCGTGCCATTTCCTGACTTTGTGGCGGCTCAATCTGCGGATAAACCCGCCGTAACAGATCTTGAATGGTAGCCAAAATCTCTTGATCCATTCGTTTGGCTGCATCAGCCAGAGCACCACTGTTTTCTACGCTGGCCTGTAAATAGCGAAAAGCCGGATGACGACGCTCAAAAGCAATCATTGGGTCAATTACCCGATCGACCATCATCAACCCATCCAAACCCGCCACATCCTGCTGCAAAGCATTCAAAGTGTTTGCAGCCAACTGCTGCATATATCGATCGCTCAGAGCTACCAAAATAGCTTCCTTGTTAGCAAAATACTGATAAATAGAACCCACCGCAATCTGTGCCCGATCGGCAATGGCATTGGTATTAATCGTCTCTGCCCCTCCTACCACCAACAGATCCGCCGCTGTATCCAAAATTAAATCGCGGCGCTGCCGCCCTCGCTGACTATAGTGACGGGGATTTTCAGGATCGGGGGGTTGACAATGTGAGCTTTTGCTCATAGGATAAAACAGGTGATGTGAATAAAAGCTCAACTTACCAGTAACCAGCCGCTTAGACAACCCTGGAGAATATTAATATGACCATGAAAACCGCTTTTGTTACTGGTGCCACTGGTCTGCTCGGCAATAATCTCTGTCGGGAATTGGTCGCCCAAGGTTGGCAAGTGAAAGGATTGGTGCGATCAATCGATAAAGCCCGAAAATTATTCCCAGACAGTTTGATCGAATTCGTGACTGGAGACCTGAAAAACGTTGCGGCCTTTGCCCCCGCTCTGGCCGGAGTCGATGTAGTATTTCACACCGCAGCCTTTTTTCGAGAATACTATCAGCCCGGTAATCATTGGGAAACCATGAAACGCCTAAATGTAGATGCCACCATGGAGCTGTTACGGGCAGCCCAGACTCAAGGAGTGCCAAGAGCAGTATTTACTTCTTCCAGCGGCGTAATTCAAACTCAGCCTGGTAAATTGGCCACTGAAGCCGCTGAATACAATGCCTTCGCCGCCGAAAATCTCTACTTTAAATCTAAAATCCTTGGTGAGCAAGAAATACACCGTTTCCTAGAAACCAGTAGCCTGGATGTAGTGCTGATCTTACCTGGTTGGATGATGGGACCAGGAGATGCTGCGCCCACTTCTGCCGGACAATTAATCCTGGACTTGATGGCGTGTAAACTGCCCGGTTTAGTTGATGGTGGATCATCGTTGGCCGATGTGCGGGATGTGGCCAAAGTGATGATTGCAGCGGCAGAAAAAGGGAAACGAGGCGATCGATATATTGCTGCCGGAGCCTTAGCGACTATGACAGATATTGCCCGTGAAGTTGAGAAAGCATCGGGGGTAAAGGCTCCAAGTCTGATGATGCCTAGCTGGTTGGCGTTGTCGATCGCCAATCTCTCCGAAAAATGGTCGGGTCTCACTGGCCGCAAAAACCCTATGCCCCCAGCCGGAATTCGCACGCTGATGGAAAAATCTCAACTCAGCTCAGCCAAAGCCGAACAAGAACTCGGAGCTACTTTTCGGCCTCTGGGAGAAACCATTAAAGACACCGTAGCCTGGTATCAAAGCCATCCAGATTTTTAAGCTATTCCAGGCAAATGTGACTTTAACTCCCGCAAAATTTGCACCACCCGATAAAGATCATTACCTTGATTCAACATCGAAAACATATTAGAAGTGGCGTATTTAGGCACATTCCCTGGTACCAATTTCAAAAATAAGCACTCACTGCCATTCAGCACCAAACCGAAAGTAGGCTGACCGTGGGGGTTAGAAAGCATATAAGCCAAAGCCTGGGGCATGGCCTTCGTCAAAGAAAATTCCGAATTTTTGGCTTCAATTACCAAAATCCACAAAGTATCCTGTACCGCCAACACATCAATACAGCCACGAATCACCACCCCTTCATCTTCGCCACTCACCTGAATATTGGCTTCTCCTTGGACTCGCAATGGTGGCTCATAAAAACCCGCCAAATCCAACAACGGCGAAAGTACCACCATTTTTACGATACTCTCAATCACTGGATATTCCAGCAGATATAGATAATTGTGGCGCACCCGATCGAGGATATCTTTTTCTTGATCGGATAAAGCAACCCCAGCCACTTGCCATTCCCGAAAAAAATCTCCTGCTGTCGATCTATGCAAATTAAACTGGGTTCTCAGATCATGTAGCTTGAGGTGATGAGCCGCAATAGTAGTCGCCATAACGAAGATTAAGCAAAAGAGCTTTTACTGCAAACAAGATGAGTTCTATTGTACCAAAAGAAATACTGAGCTGTCCAACAAAAAAACCACAGGTTGTACCTGTGGTTTTTAAGTGCAAAATCTTATAGATTTCTACTCGTTTTCAGCAAAGCTCAAGCCAGAAGCGAATTCCTCGCCGTAGCCTTCTTCACCGTGCTCATTGATATCCAAACCTTGGTACTCGGCTTCTTCCTTGGCACGCAAAGGCATCACCAAAGCTAAACCTTTCAGAATCACAAAAGTACCAACAGCCGCAAAAGCATAGGTCGCCAACACACCAATTAATTGAGTAACAATCTGATTGGCATTACCATCAATTAAGCCCAGAGCGATCGGCTTCTTATCAGCGCCAGGAATTTCGTAGAATGCCTTAGAAGCAAACACTCCAGTCAAAATTGCGCCCACCGTTCCACCGACACCATGTACCGGGAAAGTATCCAGCGAATCATCAAACTGTAACTTCGCGCGTAGACTGACCGCAAAGAAACAAGCCGTAGCTGTAATTGCCCCCACCAAAATAGCTGAAATGGGGCTGACATAGCCAGCGCAGGGAGTAATACCCACCAATCCAGCCAAGAAACCACTGGCAATACCAACAGCCGTGGGCTTTTGACGTAAAACCCATTCCAAAATCAACCACATTAAACCAGCCGCCGCAGTAGCAATCATGGTAGTAACAAAAGGAATCACAGCACCTTTAGCAGTCAGTCCACTACCACCATTAAAGCCAAACCAACCAAACCAGAGCATTCCAATTCCCAACATTACGAAGGGTACGTTGTGAGGTGCCGCAGGCTGAGTCTTGTAAGTACGACGCGGCCCAATGACCCAAGCAGCTACTACCGCAGAGACACCAGAGCTAATGTGAACTACAGTTCCGCCAGCAAAGTCTAGTGCGCCCATGTTTCCTAACCAGCCTTTGCCCCACACCCAGTGAGCCAAAGGGGCATAAATGAACGTAGACCAAAGAATCACAAACCAAAAATAGGCTTTGAAGCTCATCCGCTCGACGATCGCCCCCGAAATTAGGGCAGGTGTAATGATGGCAAACATCATTTGATACACCATAAATACTTGGTGAGGAATGGTGCCTGCGTAGCCGATCGGATCAGGCGCTGTGCCCGAAACACCGTTTAAGCCAAACCATTTCACACCACCAATGAAGGGATTGACTAAGGCCTGATCAAAAGCACCTTTAGCATCTAGAGGGTTATTGAATGCCAAACTGTAACCAAACAACACCCAGGTCACACCCACTACGGCCATCAACACAAAACTCATCATCATGGTGTTGAGAATGTTGCGGGACTTAACCAAACCGCCATAGAAAAAAGCCAAACCAGGAGTCATGAATAGCACTAACGCTGATGCTACCAACATGAACGCGGTATCACCGGTATCGATCGGATCTTTAACTGGAGCATCTACTGCCCAAGCGTTACCCATCAACGGACCACTAAGCAACCACAGAGAAACTAATGATATTAGGATTATTTTTTTGAACACTGCGCTGATTTCCTCACGCCAGAATTAAAGATAGGAATTTATGCGTATCACGGATGGACAATTTTGTATTCGATGCCACCAAGCATTCTGTATACTACAATACCTTTTGCCGCAAAATAAGTTAATTTATCTGAAGTTGTCATAATTGGCGCAGCTACTTAGTTGCTACCACAGCTAGGTTCCAAGCATATTTGCGCAGAAATGGAAATTTCTTGAGCAGCCGATCGACCTCCTCTAAGCGCTGATATTTGGGGCGAAGTCGCTGGTGCTCAATAATGATTTTTTTCCAGTAGCGTTCTTGGTTGGGATTCACCCGCTCAATTAAATAAAAACGTAAAAAAATCCAGAGGGTAGCCAACCAAAAAGTATCGTACTCAGTATGGCTAAAAGTTTCTTGCACGAACTTTACGATGTCAATATGCAGCGGAGTTTCGTCTTCTGTTCTAACATCAGTGGCCATCCGGCGATAGACATTAATCACCGGGTTATGACGGAGGGGATCCCAAAAACAAGCTTGACCACCGGGCTTTAGTACTCGCTGCATTTCACTAATACAAGCCTTGGGTTCTGGCAAATGGTGCAGCAAATTAGAGGCATAGACAATATCAAAGGAATTGTCAGGAAAATCTAAGGCCATGGCATTTACCGTGGCACCAGTGACTTTCACTCCATTACTGGCCGCCAACTTCAGCGCTACCTCTACCATTCCTGGCGAATAGTCTGAGGCAATACAGTTGGCACCTTTTTTGGCAAAATATACGCTATTTTCACCCGCACCACAGCCCAGATCTAACAGTTTTTTGCCCGCTACATCGCCCAAATGTTGCAAAATAAACCGATTTTCAGGCGCTGTACAGACCTCGAAGTAATCTTTGACCAGAATGCCATCTACATCGATCGTTGCCGCCCACTCATCATGGAAGCGCCGTTCCTTGGCAAATAAATCTTGGTCTTCCATGCTAAAACTACTTCAGAGAATAAATCCGACCATCTACCAGCATCAAGGAAATCCCTTTGGCTAAGAGGTGATCGATCGTCTTGTAAAACACCCCACTATCAGGAACCTTAATTACCCGCTGATTGCGGTTATTTGAGAAGCGCTTGGCTATCCTTTGATTGTCAAACACCGGCAGGGTATTTTGTGGTGCGTCACTGCTGACCTTACCCAA
>JAYSRP010000111.1:0-34729 GCA_043721015.1 Synechococcales cyanobacterium
TGACTATAACACAGTGCCCTACAGCGTCAGCAATGCGATCACAACGGCTCCACCTACGACTGCTTCCTATGGCAACATTACTGTAGATGGCAGTTTGGCCGATTGGAAACAGATTGATCGGCTAGATTATCAGCCCGGAGTGGCCCAAGCTGGCTATCAGATTTTTGGCAAAAACACCGCTGATGGCTATGTGTTTGCAGTTGATTCGGCGGTAGCAGTGGGTGCCAACACGACTATTTGGTTAGACACCGATCAAAACCGCAGCACCGGCTTCCAGATTTTTGGAGCGACTCCTACTAGTGCTGGGGCAGAATACAACATCAACATCGCTGCCGATGGCAATGCCTACCTTTATACCGGTGGAGCTGGTCAAAATATTGTGGCGAAGGTAGATGCCAAGCTCAGTGCTGATGGTAAACAATGGGAAGTGGGTGTTAGCAAAAATCTGTTATCTGTAACTGGCGCTGGCATTAATGTGTTGGCAGATGTGAACAACGCTACCTTTTTGCCCGGAGACTATAGCCGATCGCCTTTGACTGTCAGCAGCACTCCGTTACCAACGCGCACTGACCTCAGCAAAAAAGTGGGGATTGTTTATTCTGAAACTTCGGCTAACAAGTTCTTTGATAAGAAAGCCTACAACCAGTTGTTTGCTAATGCCCAAAATCAGGCAACGCAAGCTGGAATAAACTTCGATATTCTGACCGAAGCAGATCTTAAGGATCTGAGCAAAGTTGTTCAATATGACTCTTTGGTGTTTGCGGGCTTTGCTAATGTGAAGTCGGCAGATGTGGCCTCGATCGAAAATGTCTTAACCCAAGCATCGGCCAAATATGGCGTTGGTCTAATCGCTGCTGGTGATTTTTTGACCAATGACGAAACGGGTGCGGCCTTAGCTGGCGACCCCTACCAGCGCTTGAAGAATTTGTTCGATGTAAATCGCACTGGGGGAGGAGCTGTGGTTGGGGGTGCAGTTAGTGTAAACATCAAAGATACCACTAGCCCCATTCTGGAATCTAGCTATGCAGCAGGTGAACAAATTGCTAGCTATGCCAGCAACCTGACTTTTTCGGCCTATACCGGCTTGACTCAGACTGGCACAGTCTTAGCCGATCAAACTGTCAATGGCCAAAAATACAACGCGGTAATTGCTACGCAAACCGGTGGTCGCAATGTTCACTTTGCCGATCAGTCTATTTTTGCTGATAGCAACTTGGGTTGGCAGGGGTTAGATTGGTCTGTCTATGGCACCCAAGCTAAGGTTGGTCTGGGTCTGACTCGCAACAAAAGCATTTTCATCTCGCGGGATGATGTTGACCAATCAAAGTTTGCTTTGGAAGCGCCAATTCTCGAAGCTAAAGTGGGCGATATTTTAACGGAGTGGAAAGCCAAATATAATTTTGTTGGCTCTCACTATATCAATATTGGTAATAATCCAGCCGCCAATGAATTTACCAACTGGGCTGTAATGAAGCCCATCTACCAAAAATGGCTAGATTTAGGAAACGAAATTAGTACCCACTCTTACACTCACCCCGAAAATGTCAGTTTGTTAAATGCTACTCAGCTAGAGTTTGAGTTTAACCAATCTAAGCAGCTTATTTCTCAGCAGTTGGGAGTACCGGTAAATGGTGCAGCTACGCCTGGAAACCCTGAAAGCTTATTTGTGGATCAAGAACTCTCCAAATATTTTCAGTACGTCAGTGGAGTTGGCTCAGCCTATACCAACTCTTTTGGCTATTTAGAACCAGGGAATAATACTCTGTTTTTAGCACCTAATATTTCTTTTGACTTCAATTTAATTGATTTCAAAAAGCTCACTGCTGCTCAAGCAGAGGTGGTCTGGGCAAATGAATATGCTCAAGTTACTAAACATGGCAACACTCCTTTTGTTTTGTTTGATTGGCACGATTACGGCATCACCGCATCACAGCCCGGTTACACTAAGGCGATTTATGAAAACTTTATTGCCCGCGCTTACAACGATGGTACAGAATTCACTACTTTAGATGATGCTCAAAAGCGAATTCGGGCTTTCGATGCCGCTAAGCTTACGGTAAATCAGGCAGGTGATACCATTACTGCTTCGATTACTGATGCTACTGATATCGGCAAGTTTGGTTTGGATATTAATGCTGGCACCAAGGTGATTAAAAGCATTACCAACTACTACGCTTACGATAACGACTCGGTGTTTACCACCAAAACCGGCGGCAGCTACACGATTAATTTGGGTACTAGCATCGATGATGTTAGCCATATCACCTCTTTGGGTCAACGGGCTGAACTAGTCTCAGTGACTGGTGATGGTACTAGCCTAAACTTTAGCTTTAATGGTGAAGGTAAGGTTACTACCGATATGAAGGCGATCGCTGCCACCCAACGCTACAAGGTAACTGGTGCTGATGACTTTAAAGTAACCGACGATAAGCTAGAGCTGACTTTTAATAACAATACCAGCCACACAGTAGGAATTTCGGTGGTCAATGATACTGCGCCGATCGTGGCCGCGCCAATTGCCAACTTAATTACTACCGCCGATGCTCCAGGTACTCAATCGATCGACCTCAGCAAAGTCTTCAGCGATATCGATAAAGACACCATTACTACTAGCGTGGTGACTAACAGCAATGCTAATTTGCTGAAGACTGTCATTACTGGCACCACCTTAAATCTGAATTATGTGCCTTACGAGTTTGGTACAACCACTATCACCTTGCGGGGTACTGCGGGTGGTAAGTCGGTAGATACTAGCTTCAATGTGACTCTGAACGGTGTTACTCCGGTGGTGAATGGCAATGACACCGCTCAAACTATCAATGGTGGCAGCGGCAACGAAATCATTAAGGGTTTCAATGGCAACGATCGCTTAAATGGCAATGGCGGTAACGATGTGCTGATTGGCGGCGGCGGTAATGATTCGCTGTTTGGTGGTGCTGGCAACGATGTGTTGATTGGTGCCAACCCTCTGAGCGTGACTCCAGGCCAAGGCAGCTATGATGTGCTCCAAGGCGATGCGGGGAACGATCGCTATGTGTTGGGTGATGTAAATGCTGTTTACTACAACGATGGCATTAGCACTAATACGGGTCGATCGGACTATGCAGCTATCATTGGTTTTGCAACGGGCGATGTAATTCAGCTCAAGGGCAAAGCTGCGGACTACACCTTATCTTTGGGTACTGCGCCTAACAATGGCAATCAGCAGGGGACATTAATTCAAAGCACTCTCTTCGGTCAACCAGAGTTAATTGGTTTTGTGGCTGGCTCGACTAATTTGGGCTTGACTAGCACAGCTTTCACTTACGTTTAGGTTCAACAATTTCATCAGCTAATTTCCGGCGTTGGCTTTCAAGTCAACTTGATTCATCATGGTTATTTACCTGGGTAAGTCAGAGTACTAAGATCAAAGGCGATGATACCGATAGCTTCGCTTGCACCAGAGGTGATCGGCTGCCCGTCGGAGTTTTTTTATAAAAATCCTTCTATTCAGAAAGTTGTTGAAAGGATCGATGATGCAGCATACAATAATTAGACTACTACTTATCATCCAAATAACCAGCTCTTCATGGCAAAAGACATTTACCACAAAATAGTCAGGTCAGCTTTAGAAAAAGATGGCTGGACGATCACGGATGATCCTTTTACTTTGAAAGTTGGAGGAAGATCAACTTTTTCAGAAGATCTACCGCAGTTAATGATTAAACGTAATAGCTTGAAAATATTGACGTTTGATATAGATTTAGTAGAGGTTGCACAATGGATAATTTAGAATTTTATAGACAAACGATCGAAGAAGTCTTACGCAAATATGCCGAAATCCCTTATAACCAGGGAGAAATCGACCAAAACTTAATCATCGATCAAGACCGAAATCACTTCATGCTGTTTGATGTAGGATGGCAGCAAAAACGGCGGGTACATGGCTGTATTACCCACGTACAAATTATCGGTGACAAAATTTGGATACAACGAGATGGCATTGAAGATGGTGTTACAGATGAATTGGTGGCAGCAGGTATTCCCAAAGACAAAATTGTTTTGGGGTTTCAACCACCAAATGTTCGTCCACATACTGGGTATGCTGTTTTATAAATGACCAACCCCTGCCGCCACCTTCGCCTCTTGCCAATCTGCCAGCAAATCAAAATGCTGTAACCACTGACCTAAATAACCAAAATCCAGCTTTTCTTGCTGCACCTTCAAAATCCCCAACACATCCCGCCATTGCTTATCTGATCGACTCTCCCGCCGCCACATTAAAGCGCATAGCATCGGCATCAATGCTAGTATCCACCGATTGAGGACAGTATCCAGGTGGCATTGATTGTGGCGAAGTTAAGTAATTCATGATCACCTAGTAGCTTTGCTGCATTTGTTTTAAACAAAACTATTCTGGAAGCTGCTTTCTCTCATCATCATTTTTATTACTGAAAATATCTTGTTTCTTTTCAGCTAACATTCTCTCGAAAATTAGACGAGCTTCTTCTCTCGCTATAGCTTGTAAAGCCTGCTCACTAATTGCATTGAGCTTAGATTCTAAAGCATTAATTTTAGACAACAGCTCAGCTTCTCTCCGAACCCGGTCTTTTTCTGATTCATCAAGCTTGTCACTCAAACGCTCTAATAATCGCTTGAATTCACTCAAAGTCTCTTTTGTATAACTGCGTAGCTGGGTAGAAACTTAAAACGGGACAAAACTTCAAAGATGGCATTGAAAGACCCTCATCCCCCAACCCCTTCTCCCAGGGCGGGAGAAGGGGAGCCGGAGCGCAAAGCGAAGTCTCATGCCCCCTCTCCCCTTGTGGGAGAGGGCTGGGGTGAGGGGTATCCAATGTGTCCCGCGTTAAATTGGTACCCGCGTAGCTCTGTAAACTGAACAGTGTTAGTTACCAATTCTTTGTTGAGTGCAGCTACTGCTTTTGCCAATTCTGCAACTATTTCTTTAGCCCCAGCAAACATTATTATCCTCTTTGTAAATCAATTGCTTGGAAACTAGTTGCCCAATCTCTATATACTTTCAGCTCCTCAATATAATCTTCAATAGATTTTCTGGCAACTAATTCCTCACTACGAATTTCATCAATAGCTTCTCCCATTTTTTCCAGAACACCATCAATATTAGATAACGCTTTAAAACTGCCTGCTTCGTAACTAGCTCGCAGGAATTCTCTAAAAGCAGGAGTGGATCTAGAAGCAAAAGAAAATGCCTTGAGAAATTCTTCCCAAGCCTCAAATAAGGTTTCAGGATCTAAATTTTCAAAGTGTACAGATAGTTGTGGATAACCTTCTTGAGTGAGCTGACCACGATCGAAATATTCAGAACCTGGATCTAAGAGATGCCAAACTTCTTCAGAGACTGATTCAGATTTTAAATATTCAACAAGGATTTCTTGCCTTGATGAACTCAATTCACCATTTTGAGCTATGAAATCTATAAAAGCCTGGATTGCAACATCTAAGCAAAAATAGAAATCTTTCTGGATCTCACTGCTGAGAACATATTTAATGTCTACAGAATATTTTTTACCAAGTCCTTTAAGTGATCGCCGCAGAATTTCATCTGCGATCACCTTAACTAAAGGGCTAACAATTAATGCTTCAATCATAAAGTTGTACTGATTAGAATTTTATGTATTCAGTCAAACCAGCAATATATGGATGCGACTAGTATAACACTCAGATTTTAAGTGTGATCTGTGATTCTCAAGTTCGGAACCACCACATTCTATCAACCAAATCACAGAAGTCACCGCTCTACCTGCCCCAAAAGTGATCGCCGATGCTATAATGTGGTTCGCCGGGGTGAATAGCTCAGCCGGATAGAGCAGCTACCTTCTAAGTAGCTGGTCGGGGGTTCGAGTCCCTCTTCACCCATTTCGCTTCTTAATTAGCTCAATTGCCAGTAAAATCGCCTCTCCCATACTCGTGGCATCGGCGCGGTTTTTGCCTGCAATATCAAACGCTGTGCCGTGATCGGGAGAAGTGCGCACAAAAGGTAAGCCGATTGTGGTGTTTACGGCTCGATCGAACGCCATCAATTTCACCGGAATCAATCCCTGGTCATGGTACAGCGCCAAATACCCATCAGCAGCTTTGCTGTTGCCCGTGCCAAACCAAGCCTGCCCCGGAGTTACCCACATGGTATCTGGGGGCAACAAACCAATAAGCTGGGCTTGAGGATAGCGCTGCTGCTCTTGCTGTAACCAGTTTTGTAACCAATCTATCTCTTCTCTTCCTAGCTGACCGCCTTCGCCGCTGTGAGGATTTAGGCCAGCAATGCAAATTTGTGGTTTATCGATCACAAAGTCTTGAGCAAGGCAATTAATTAATAGCTTTAGCTTGCTACTCATTAGTTCTGGAGTTAACTTGGCACTGACTGTTGCCAGTGGAATATGAGTGGTCGCTAATAAAGCTCGTAGCTGCCAGTTAGTATGGGGCGATCGACCCACAAACATCATGCCAAACTCATTCACACCAGACATTTCAGCCAATAGCTCAGTTTGACCGGGGTAATAGTGCCCCGCAGCATTCCAGGCCGATTTAGAAATCGGGCCAGTGACAATGCCATCAAAATCTTGGGCTAGAGTGCGTTCAATCGATCGTTGCAGATACTGAAAACTAGCTGCTCCGCTGGCGGGGCTGGGTTGACCGATCGTGATTTGTGAATCTAAGGCAATATCCAAAATTTGCAGGTTACTCGGATCGGCAATGCTGCGTTTTTCGAGTAGAGCAGAATCTTGCAAATAGCCATGATGCTGCTGAAGCAGGCGCTTGCTGCCTACCACTGTAATATCAGCCACAGCCAAAATCTCGGGAGAAAGAGCTTTCAACACAACTTCTGGCCCAATTCCTGCTGGATCGCCGAGCGTGATGGCTAAACGCAATCGATCTTTGTGAGACAATGACATTACCTATATATTCTGGAGTTAATAAAACCGATGCTTGCTGAAATTTTAACCGTTGCTGCTATCCCTTTTTTCATGATTTTGGTTGGCCTTGCCCTGGGCTTCGGCATTCTGAAGGCTCAAGCCGTCTTAGAAAAAAAATAATTCGTATCTCTGATCGCCTCTCTCTGGGGATGGGTCTCATTTTAGAGCCGCTCCCAGGGATACAGTCAGAGGCGCAATTTCTGATAAAAGTGTAACGTTATGTTTCCGATCCCCAAGAATTCTGTTAATATCTGAGGGAAAGATTTACATTACTTAACTCTATATTTAATAAATGACTTTACTAATCGTCGGTGCCACCGGTACTTTGGGCAGACAGATCGCCCGACGCGCTCTAGATGAAGGCTATGAAGTGCGTTGTTTGGTACGCAGTTCTAGAAAAGCGGCATTCTTAAAAGAGTGGGGTGCCGAAATTGTATTTGGAGACTTGCGCCAGCCCGAGACCTTGAATGCAGCCATGGTGGGTGTCACTCAGATAATTGATGCGGCAACGGCACGGGCGACCGATTCTCTCGGTATCAAAGAAGTAGATTGGGATGGGAAAGTTAATCTAATTCAGGCGGCAGTAGCAGCCAAAATAGAGAAGTTTGTGTTTTTGTCGGTATTGGATGCTGAGAAGTATCGATCGGTGCCCCTAATGGAAATTAAGTACTGCACCGAAAAGTTTTTGTCTGAATCGGGTTTAAACTACACAATTCTGCGCCCCTGTGGCTTTTTACAGGGCATTATTGGTCAATATGCCATTCCTATTTTGGAAGGCCAAGCGGTGTGGATGGCCGGTCAAGTAGCTCCGACTGCTTTTATGGATACCCAGGATGTCGCTAGGTTTGTAGTAAAGGCGTTGTCAGCAGAAGGCGCTAAAGGTAAGACGCTACCAGTAGTAGGCAATAAAGCTTGGAGCGGCAACGAAATCATTAGCCTCTGTGAGCGCCTTTCGGGTAAAGAAGCCAAGGTAACAAAGGTGCCATTGGGTGTCTTGGGAGCTTTGCGTAAGTTTGCGACGTTTTTTGAATGGAGCTGGAACTCTGCCGATCGATTAGCTTTTGCCGAAATATTGGCCACTGGCAAGCCCTTGAATGCCGATATGACCGAGACTTATCAACTTTTGGGATTAGATCCTAAAGACAACACCACGATCGAGGCTTAT
Organism: Synechococcales cyanobacterium; assembly: GCA_043721015.1. Classification (GTDB taxonomy): domain Bacteria; phylum Cyanobacteriota; class Cyanobacteriia; order Cyanobacteriales; family Chamaesiphonaceae; genus JAAFHZ01. The sequence continues at coordinate 8,098 of JAYSRP010000111.1, forward strand.
CTGCAAGAATACTTCGGTCGGATTGTGAAGAAACTGCGGGAGGTAGAGTACGAAAAAGAAAAGCTAAAAGAATCTAAGTCGAACAAAAGCAAGAAGAAAAAGGTTTTCTATTAAGTTCGATCTATGGTGAGGGCAAACCAATGTTGTGTTTGCCCCTTCTTGCCATACTAGAGCATGGTAAGATCATTGGATGCTAAACCGCACGTAGTAAGGCTTTAAGTAATTATGCTTAATGCTAAATAGGTGCATAAATTATTTTGAGCCAGAGTACCAACGTGCCCAAGATTGGCATTATATATAACGAAGGTAAGCCCACTGCTACCCGCCTAGCCCGCGAAGTTCAAGACAAATTTATTGATTTGGGCTGGGATGTTTCTATGGCTGAAGGTAAGCGAGGAATTTTGGGCTATGCCCATCCCTCCGCTACTGCTAGTTACACTCCGATCGAGTCTCTAGTGCCGCCCGGTTTTGATCGATCGATGAAGTTTGCGATCGTACTGGGTGGTGATGGTACGGTTTTGGCGGCACTGCGCCAGTTGGCACCGTTGGGCATTCCGGCTTTGACTGTCAATACTGGCCACATGGGCTTTTTGACTGAAACTTTTGTGAACAATTTACCAGGAGCCTTGGATCTGGTGATTGCTGGTCAGTACGAAATCGAAGAGCGGGCGATGCTGACGGTACAGGTGAAGCAAGACGACACTCTACTATGGGAAGCCCTCTGTTTGAACGAAATGGTGATTCACCGTGAGCCATTGACTAGCATGTGCCACTTTGAAATCGAGGTAGGCAACCATGCCCCGGTAGATATTGCGGCAGATGGCATTATTTTGTCTACGCCCACTGGTTCCACGGCCTATTCGTTGAGTGCCGGTGGCCCGGTCATTGCGCCGGGAGTGGCGGCTTTGCAGTTGGTGCCAATTTGCCCTCACTCTTTGGCTTCGCGGGCGCTGGTATTTTCAGATACTGAGCCGGTGGTAATTTATCCGGCTAATCCCACTCGGCTGATTATGGTGGTAGATGGCAATGGAGGCTGTTTTATTCAGCCAGATTATCGGGTGTTGGTTAATCGATCGACCTACCCAGCCAAGTTTATTCGCTTGCAGGCTCCAGAATTTTTCCGAGTATTGCGCGAAAAGTTGGGCTGGGGTTTGCCCCACATTGCCAAACCTGCCTCGGTGGAGCTGCCTTGAATAGGTTTCATGATTCTGAATCTTCTCAGCTATACTGGGATCAGATGTAAACTGCTGCCCTTAATCCTATGTCTGAAGAAATCAGAGATATTAAAGAATCCATCTCCTTTCTAGCGGAGACCCAACGAATTTTGTCTGAAAGTATGTTGCTTCAGCAGCAACAGTTTAATGAGTTTCAGCAGGTTTTAAATAATTCTTTACAGGAAGTTGATCGTCGTCAGCAAGAGTTTGAACGCCGCTTCAATGCCTCCCAAGAACGATTAGAGGCGATTCTATTAAATCAACAGCGCCAGATTCAGATCTCTGAAGATCGGATTGCCAAGACGATCGAGCGGCAAGAAGAATCAGATCAACGCTTCAACGTTTTGATCCAAGAAATCCGACACACCAATCAACGGATCGATCGAATAGAACAGTCTTCGTAACTAGTGCAGACATAACAACTAATTCATAATCTGACAAACAAAAGCGATCTAGAACAAATCTAGATCGCTTTTGCAATAGTTCAGAAGGCTTCGGCTATGCTTAGTCCTCTGAACCAGTCAATTAAGACAAGGAGTTGATAGCGTAGTCTAACAAAGCGTTGTATTCAACCAAAGCTTGAGCAGACATGTCACGAGGAGCACAACCGCGATTACGAGCAAAGCTTAAAGCTTCAACGTAAGGAGCAGTAGGCAAGCTCAAAGCACGATAAACTTCGCGCTGACCAGCAATACCCCACTCATCCAAAGGACCAGTACCACCTACAACTAGGCAATATTGAACCAAGCGCAAGTAGTGCTTGATGTCACGAGCGCACTTAGCCTTGAAAGTGTCGGTGGAGTTAGCTTCACCAGCATTGTTCAAGTAAGGGTACTTTTTGATGCAAGCATCATAAGCTTCCTTAGCAACGTTGTCCAAGTTAGCAGCCAGCTTTTCAGCAGCTTCTAAACGAGCGGCAGCGCGCTGAATACTTCCTTGTACAGACTCTAAGTCAGAGCTGCTAGGAAAACGACCGGCTGCATCAGCAGAGGCGATAATAGTTGTAAGAACGGATTTCATTTCTTAAATCTCCTAATTTCGTAGATAGAGTGTTATTGATTTTTGGCCTAAGAATTAGCTGTTAAAACTAGCTTAGGGCAGCAATTACGCGATCGAAGTAGCTGGAAGCTTCAGCAACCAATGTTGCACAACGATCTTCTACTACGATGGCACCCATCTTGCGCAGCTTAGCACCTGCAAAAGCTTCAGAAGGAGTGTCTTTGATGTGAGCAGCGGCTTGAGCCTTCATGATTTGTACGGCACGTACAGTAGAAGTAGTAGGTACGCCTAAAGCAGCGTAAGTTTCTTTCAAACCATTTAAGCAGCGGTCATCTAATACGGAAGCGTCACCAGCCAATAGGGCGTAAGTAACATAGCGCAAGATGATTTCAGCGTCACGCAAGCAAGCAGCCATGCGACGGTTAGGGTAGCAGTTACCACCGGCTTGAATCAAGCCTTGGTTTTCGCAAATCATACCGGCTACAGCGTCGGAAACCATGCAGCTAGCGTTACTAGCAATGGCATTTACTGCATCCAAACGTCTGTTGCCGCTAGCAACAAAAGCCTTCAGAGCGTTGATATCGCCTACAGTGGCGGTGCTGGCATCAGCAGATACTACAGCTCTAGAAAAAGCGTCAAGCATTTCGCTCTCCTTAAAATAATGTTTATCTTTTAATTGTTTTTGCCTGGGTCGTGAAACCCGACTTCAATAAGGTAAAAGACAACCCACCCCCAAGTCTCACTTATGGGAAACAAAGCAACAATCCTTAACACAAATGTAGCTTTGCATACAGCGGCACTCTCACTTCTCTATGCAAAATCTCCCAGATGTCTTGCGCATTGATTGAATTTTAGCTGGATGAATTTTAGGCCGCTGGTGTAAAGTTGAATGGTTCTGACCAGTTGTTAACGCCATGACCCCAGCAGCATCTTTCTCTTCGGCGATCGCCGAGATATCCGGCATTGGCCTGCATTCTGGCCATCAAACCACAGTTAAGATCTATGCAGCACCTGTGGGAACTGGGCGGTTTTTTGTCCGCACCGACCTGATTGGTTCCCCGGTAGTTCCAGCTCTGATTGAATCTGTTCATACCACCACTTTATCTACTGAATTGCAGTCGGGCATCGCCAGTATCCGCACCGTAGAACATTTATTAGCTAGCTTGACTGCTTTAGGTGTGCAAGATGCCCGGATTGAAATTGATGGCTTAGAAGTGCCGTTGTTAGATGGTTCGGCCAAGCTGTGGGTGGAAGCTATTCAGAACGCAGAACTAGCTGGTGAAATGGCGATCGGCAAACCCGTCACAGAAGCAATTTGGATTCATCAGGGCGATCAGTTTGTAGCAGCAGTGCCCTCCCCAGAGCTACGGTTTACCTATGGGATAGATTTTGATCTAAAACCGATCGGCAATCAGTGGTTTAGCTGGCAGCCCAGTAAAGAGAGCTTCGTCGATGCCGTAGCTCCAGCCCGAACCTTTGGCCTGGCACATCAGATTGAGCAGCTACAGCAGGCCGGTTTAATCAAAGGCGGCAGTTTAGATAATGCTTTAGTCTGCGACCAAGATCGCTGGATCAATCCGCCGCTGCGCTTTGCCGATGAACCAGTGCGTCACAAAATGCTGGATTTAATTGGTGACTTGAGCTTGTTGGGCACGCTGCCTCGGGCGCATTTTATCGCCTACAAAGCCAGTCATGATCTGCATACCCAACTGGCGCAGCAGCTTCGATCGGCTGGTTTCTAATCTAAGTCACAGAATCCATTCCGAAGCTCGATCGCCCAAATCCAACGAAAGACAGACGGCCTTGCCCAGTCGGGGCTTTTCTTTGGTCGTTTCAATAAAGTCCATGACCTGCTGAGTGGCACCCATGGCATTGAGGTAGTTGGAGATCGAATCTAAATGCTCATCGTACTCTTCCTCTGACAGTGGAAACGAGACCTGTTCTAGATATCGCCACATCACCTGCAAATAAATTTTATTGGGCTGCTTGCGCAACTGCACATCGTAGGAGTAGCTCCACTTGGCGATGATCAGTTGGCGTAGATCGGCTCCGGTTAGCACTGATGGCTCTCCTGTAAGGTATTCGGGACAAAAAGCGATTCTCGTAACTGCAAAAAAATGGCATAATAACTCAATATGTTAGCTATCAGCCCTATACATCAATCATACATTCAACAAAATTTAAGTCATGGCTCAACTTTCTGCTGGCTCCAGTGACGTACCAGATCTTGGTCGTCGCCAATTCATGAACCTTTTAACATTTGGTACGATCACCGGGACAGTGCTCGGTGGCGCGTTTCCTTTCATTAGCTACTTTGTGCCGCCTGCTAGCGGTACTGCGGGTGGTGGTGCTACCGCCAGAGATGCTAGCGGCAATGATGTCTTGGTTAGCCAATTCATCGCTGGTAAGCAGAAAGGCGATCGAGCTTTGACCCAAGGCTTAAAAGGCGACCCTACCTATATTGTGGTCGGCGATGGCACTGTGTTGGATTACGGCATCAATGCTATTTGTACTCACCTGGGCTGCGTCGTGCCTTGGAACGGTGCTGAGAACAAATTTATGTGTCCTTGCCACGGTTCGCAGTACGATACCGCCGGTAAAATGGTGCGTGGCCCTGCGCCTAAATCGCTGCCTTTGGCACATGCCGCAGTTGTCGAAGACAAAGTTTCTCTCACTCCTTGGACTGAGACCGACTTCCGCGATGGTTCACCAGCTTGGTGGGCGTAGCACCAGCCTATTTCGTAGACCTTAATTTACTCTTTAAACAATGAAGTTATCTATTATTTACCAGTCGATCGCTAGATCTGTCTTGGTACTGCTGGCCGGTATCGGCCTGCTAGCCTTTACGCCCCAACCGGCGCAGGCGTATCCTTTTTGGGCACAGCAAACTTACCCCGAAACCCCCCGCGAGCCAACTGGCCGCATTGTGTGTGCCAACTGTCACTTAGCTGCTAAGCCCACCCAAATCGAAGTTCCCCAATCGGTTTTACCCGACACTGTATTTGAAGCAGTAGTCAAGCTACCTTACGACCACAGTGTTCAGCAGATCACTGCTGATGGCACCAAAGGCCCATTGAACATCGGTGCAGTGTTGATGCTACCCGAAGGCTTCAAAATTGCTCCTGAAGATCGCATTCCTGCCGAAATGAAGGAAAAGATTCAGGGCTTATATTACCAACCCTACGGTGAAGGTAAAGAAAACACCGTCATTATTGGCCCCTTACCTGGCGACCAATACGAAGAAATCGTTTTCCCGATTCTTTCTCCTAACCCCGCTACTGATAAAGGCATTTACTTCGGTAAGTATCCTATTCATGTTGGCGGCAACCGAGGTCGTGGTCAGGTTTATCCTACTGGCGAAAAGAGCAATAATTCGGTCTATAGCACCGCGATCGCTGGTACTGTCTCGTCAATCACTGCTGGTGACGCTGGCTTAAACGAAGTCACTATTCAGCCCGCTACTGGCGATGCTATTGTTACTAAGATTCCTGCTGGCCCAACTCTGTTGGTAGCTGCTGGTGACACCGTCACCGCTGGCCAAGCTTTGACTAACAACCCCAACGTGGGTGGCTTTGGTCAAAAAGACTCCGAAATCGTTTTACAGAACCCCAACCGCATCTACGGCTTGGTGGCTTTCGTAACCATGATTATGCTTTCCCAAATCTTCTTGGTGCTGAAGAAGAAACAGGTAGAAAGAGTCCAAGGTGCCGAACTAGAATTCTAAGCAAACCTATTCTAATTAGTTTGCTAGCAGGATGTGAAATTCACATCCTGCTTTTTAGTGCTGTACTACACAATATTACTGACTGACTAGCAATGAGTATTTAGATAACTTTTAAGCAGTTTTTGTAAAATTACGAAATCTTCTAATCCAAGTAGAAGATCCTGAGTATTATCGATTAAAGCCCTTGCTGTCAAAGGTTTTAGCTTAAGCAGAATGATCGATCAATAACAGATTTCCTGTTTCGGGGATCGCTACTATTGACAGCAGAAGCTCAGGTGTTATAATTTCTTTCCATTACATAAATAAATTTACTTAGTTGTTTACCAATCTTTAAAATCCAGTTCCGTGATCACACGGAAGGCAGATCGTAGATCTCCGTACTAGATTAAGTTATCGATTTCAGTCAAGGTTCCGGAATGTACCACAAAAGTGTTGGTTCTGTAGTCTGAGTTTAAACAAGCTGATAAATATCTACCCATAGTAAAAGCATATAAAAGGAGGTGAAGCCGATGATGGCCTCAACCCACATAACTAAATTAATCAGGTTTCTCAAAGAAGATTTGTCCATTTCGACGGCATCGATGGATATTGCTCTGCGTCAAGTCGAAGAAAATCCCGGCCCTTTGCCAATGATCTTGTGGCAGTATGGCTTAGTGACGATCGAGCAGCTCAACCAAATTTATGATTGGCTCGATAAGGCTTCTTAGGTTTTGAGCCAAATATCGATGTAAGCGGAGCAGTCTATTAGACTGCTCCGCTTTTGGTGCTAAGTAACTAATTTTATTTATTACTCGCAGAAGTTTGAACAGTCAGATTTATTTCTTGCTGAGCCGCAGAGCTAGACTCAATTTTTAGCCGATCGCCTCCGGTGCCAGAGGAGTTATTGAGGCTACTGGGTAAATCGCTTACTCGAATCTGATATTCATCTTGGTCTAACCCTTCCAAAGTATAAAAACCCGAGTCGTTGGTAACTGATATCGCTTTTATCTTGGTGCGCAGATTAGTTGCTTCTACCCGACCACCGACAATTGGTTCACCGCTAGCATCTTTTGCAAAGCCCACCACTGAGTAAGACTGAATTAGTGGAATTGGGATGGTGGTGATGCCACCTGCTACTACATCAATGCGCAGGGCATCGAGGCGACTGCGCGAATTATCTGGGTATCCGGCGGGGTCAATATCTAAACGATAACTGCCGTTGGGTAAATTGAGATCAGCGCGATTGTCATTGACTTGCGGACGATATCGATCGATTGGCCGGTCATTTAGCCTCACCAATAATGGATCCCAATAGCCTTCTTCGCCAGCATCTTGACGGCCATTTTGGTTTTTGTCCATAAAAGGCTGAAAGATCACTTTGCCTAAGCTGCGAAAATCTTCTACTCGATCGGCAGTGCCCCGAATACCATTGCCGGTCAACAAAGTGGTGGTTAACTCCAATGCGTAATTGCCTTGGCGAGAATTGTCGTTAATGCCCCGATAGCTGGCGCGCAGTTGCAAACCGGGCAAAACATTTAAGTCAGCGTTGGCTAGCAGACCACTGCCAAAGTTGTTGAAGCCATAGCCCAGCTCTGTTTGCCACAAGTTGCGCCCATCGCGCAGTATTTCGGGCGATCGATAGCGCCAGACAATACTAGTTAAGCTAGAGTTGGGAGCTTGTTTGCCAGCTTGGTATCCGGCCACAAAGTCACTGCCGCTGTTGCTGCCATAACTGCCATTGCTACGGGGGCTGTAAGTTAGCTGCAAGTTATCGGCAGATTCGTTGCCCAAGTAACTAGCTTGCAACTCACCGAGTCTTTGATTGGCCGAAATTCTGGTGCGACCTTTGAGGTCAATGTCGGCTCTTACTTGAGTAGAGGCATCGGCGCTGCTATTAAAATATTCGCCGCCGATCGCTGGTTCCCTCGAACTATCGTAATTACCAATAGCCGCAAAGTTTTTGCCCAGTCGCCAAGAAGAGTTGGCGTTGGTAGATAAACGATCGACGTTGGCATGTAAGTTAAAGTCTCTAGATGGGTTGTAGGCTAACCTGCCTGCATAGTCCCATCGATCGCTGCCGCTGGTGGCGGCACCGGTTAGCTCTAATGATGCGTTGGGCTGCCAAAAGAATTCTCCCACGCCCCGCACTTCTTTATCGTAGGCAACTCCGGCCCCGATCGTGAGTGATTCGCTTAAGCCCCGCCGGTACAAAACACCGCCCTGTGCGCTGTCAAAAGAACCAAAGTTGCCGCTAGTTAAACGATTTCCCCCGGCAGAAAAGACAAATGCCTCTGCCCCCTGCGGAATTTGGCCAGTAAAACTGGTAAAAGAAACATTTTGGGCGGTGGGGTTAGCGGTGATTTGTCCTCTGGGGTACAGCAGCACCTGATAATCTCGACCAACTAAGCTATCGTCCAAATTGCCGCTGACAAGTACATTATTGAAGCGATAGATACCAGAGCTATCTACTAATGTTTCTTGTAAAATTTGAGTACGATTGTTGTTGTTAACTAGTTGGACTAAGGTGCCTGGCTCTGTCACGCCAGAGATGACCCGGCTAGTCTGACGGGCTTGGAGTCTTTCGTTTAAGGTATAGGCACCACCATAAACTTTAACTGGTGGTTCAAATCCTTGGCGGGTGACAGCCGTGGCTGCCCAGTAGCTGCCTGCACTACTGCGCTGTCGCCAAAATGGAGTTTGGGAACCCAAAATAATATCGTTCAGCTTAGTTTGATGAATGACCGATGCTTCTGCTAGGTTCCAGTTGCGGGTATCGGTAATATTGGGCTGATTGGCGCGTAAATACCAGCTACTATCGCCGATGTTTCCGGCTGCTTGGAAGTCTCCTTGGGGAATATTAATAGCACTGCCGCTAACGCCCGATGTGTTGATCCGCTGCTGAATAATGCTGACTCCACTGGCTGGGCTAACCGGCTCTAAACCGGTCATGATGATCGGTGGCTCGGCGATGCTGGTGCGGCGGATGGTGTCGGGGGTGGTGATTTCGATCGCGTATTTATTAATGTTGAATTTGATCGTCCAGCCCGGAATTGCCGCTAGGTCAGCGACTTTAATGGCTCGGCCTAGTTCGGGGTGATTAAATACTTTGTTGGTGGCAATGCGAAATCTTTGGCTGGGGGTAGAGATATCCAAGTAATCGTCTGCCTCTTTGATTTTCCAGCCAATTGCTGGTGATATTTCATCGAAAGGCAGTATCCAGTTATCAAAATCTACGGCGGCGGTGCCGTCTTCTTTGCCAATTACAAAAAATGCTTCTATTTTGGAGACTCCGTTAACATACAGCCCCACTAGCATCCGGTAGGGGTCTGCGCAATCGCATTTTTCGGGTTTTTCGCTGGTGAAGTATCTGAGAGAGGAGTTGACTCGAATAGGATTCTTGGGATCTGGTTCGCTTAAAGTTCTTTCGATCGGCTTATAAACTGGAATGGTGAAGTCGATCGAGTAGGTGCGAGCATTAAATTTTATTTCTACGCCTGGAATGCTGGCCAAGTCTTTGATAGTAACGACTTGGCTAAATCCTGACTCGGTGGGAGCGGTTTGAATTGGTAGCCGAATGGTTTTTAAGTTACCGGCGACTACTTCTAGTTGGCCCGCTACAATGTTTGTTGACCAGCCGGTGAGTTTATTGATTTCGTTGACTGGAATTAACCAATCTGACAAATTAATGGGGTTCGATCGACGTTCTTCGCCCCAAATGTAAATACTATTGTTGCTGAGCTGTGCTGCGCCATTAACCGATACTCCCACAGCTATTTTGCGGGGAAAGTATTTGGCATCGGCGGTGAGGGTTGGGGATAAATTATCAATAGTGGTATGTACAAAAGAATAGACACTAGGTAATACTCTGGATGCCGCTATGGAGTTTTGTAATCTCAGTTTAGGGTTGGGTATTAGGGCAATCTGGGTAGGAGTGGCTTCATTACTATCAATGAATTCACCGGTATTTGCTTTGACTGCACTAATGCTGAGTATAAATTGACAAAATACAACAACAATCAGCAAAAATATGCGCGGTGTAAATTGTCTAATAGCCTTGGTGTTCACTGGACTTTAAGGTATTTGTGGACTAAACCAGAAGTTTTGGCTAAGGAATTATTAATGGCAGGCTAAAGGCAATGGATTTTTGACCACTGTTAAAAATATCACCCACAATTTTGTATTCGCCTCGGGTTAAATTTGGTGGTTTCCCGTTGGTTTGTAAAACAACTTCACGAGAATTTTCGGATTGGATAATTATGCCGTTAATGGTATTTCTGGCAACTGTTTGACCATTTTTTTCTATCCGCCAAGAAATTTCTGGACGAGCTGTTTGTTTTCCAGTATTTTCGAGCGATATTGTAACCTTTTTATCGGTAGGATTCCAAATTGCTGTACGTGCTCGGATATTGGCAATACTGTCACTACCTTTGCTAAAGAAAAACACCGAAGCCAACCGGAAGCTAATTGATAGTTTTTGGTTACTAGCAAGGGCATTAACAGTTTTAATGTTTTTAACTGCTAGTTCTTCTACAAATACTGCGGCTCGATATTCTTGGTTGATTAAGCTAGTTGGTAAGGTGACTGCGACCCGTACGTTTCTGGTGACACCCGGGGGGATGACTAACTCTCTTGGTGAAAAGTTGAGGTATGGCACAGCGCTGCGATCATCTTTGGGGGTCGAGATAAAACCTTGTTTTCGATCATATGTAAAGCTCTCAGCATATACCCTGACCCTTACTGGTTCTGAAGAACTATTGGTAACATTAAGCGAAGCTTTCGATTGCCCACCTTTTGTGGTGGAAATTGTGACTACTGGCGAGAGTATAAAATTCTGCGCGCCGACGGGCAAAGTACTGATCAATTGGAGGCTGATAGCCACAGTCAATCTTTTAAGCCATTGGGTAATATTAGTCATCAAACAAAAAAATGGTACAGATTTAACTTTAATAACTTGACTGATTGAGCCATAAACAAGTATTCAGTGCCGACAACATATAAATAACTTATTTATAGCATTGATTTATTTAACATGTAGTTCTTCAACAATAAGCCTTAGTAAAGGGTGAATTAGTGATTGTAATTTACCCTTAGTTAAGGTTAGTTACATGTAGTAGTTTCTGGTTGAGTGTGGTGAAAGAGATCTTTGTCTAAAGAGGCTTTTAGATACATTAGATTCTCTTCGTTCAATCCGGAACTATAATCAATGGAGGTAACACTTGCTTAGCCAGGAGCTACTGTTGCTCGAATCTTAATTACATAACCATCAGTAGCACTAACTGGTAAAGGAAGACCTGAATTTAAACTAACTTTTGCCGCAACCTTGACATTGTAACCACCGGGGGCTGCTGCTAAACCTTGCACGGTGGTAAAGGTACTAGCAAATGTGATAATAGTATTAAGCGTTGAATGTGTATCAGTAGGAGCACCGAAAAATCGAAACTCTCGTTTATAGTCTGACTCTGTACCCGGTAGTGTACCGGTTACTAACGTGGCAGCAAATGAATGAGTAGAGTTACAAGTAATTGTGAAGCTTCCGGGTATAGTTTCAGAGCTGAGACTAGTCGGCGCAAGTACTGTACTATTGGGCACCAATGTTCCATTCTCGGCAGTTATGGCGGTTGCGACTCCACACGATGGAGGGACAGTACCTTTGTGCTCAGAAGTGGCAGATAGAACTTGAGCATTTGCAGCAGAAGCGAAGCAAATTGCAACAGAGGCTACAAATAACGAAGCTAGAATTCTTTTCACTGTTTGAGATTTGTTTGTTGAGTTGAACATGGGGGGTGCTAGATAAATCAACCTGACAGGCCTGTTGCGGTACATTGAGGATTGCTTTCAAACTGCACTGTTACAGAGTAAAGACCCGCATCAAGTTGCTCTCCATTGGGAGTAGAAACTTTCACAGAATAAGTAACCTCTGCCTCAAATACTCCGGGTGTAGATGGTGTAGCAACGAGGTCTATGCCTGAAATTACTTCAGGATCACTATTGCTTCCAGAACTAATAGTTGCAAAGCCATTACGAACCACCTTTGGATCAACGATCCGAAGATTTGCAGTACCCGTCAGCACCTCACCAGCATCTATGTTGCACGAGCACCTTAGCCTAAAGTAAGAAACTTCGACTGTAGCAATCTGCGTCACGAAAGGTCTCGTTGCAATTAGTGGCTGAGCTAGCTTAATTATTGGTTCGCAAGAAGCAGTACCTGCCGATACTGGTGAAGACCACTGTAGGCAAAAGATGCCAATGGCCATACCTTTAATAAACCGCTGCATACCTAAAACTTTCAGAAAGGTAGAAGAAAGTGAGCTTTTTGAGACCACAGGTTCAGATTGAAAAACTAACATGACTGATAGTACACTAAATTTTCTGGAAAGAACATCCATAAATACTGAATTATTTAAGTCCATAAGTGTATTAATTGAAATCATAAGTTTCAAAAAGAAAATTATGAGGTTCTAAAGCCGACCACCTTTGTCTTTCTTATTATTTCATCGCTGTTCTTCATAGGTAGTGATAAGAGACGGATAAAAACCCTCGATCGACACCAAAGTCGCCAAAACCTGGGTGCTTCGACCAGCCCGGGTCTGCTTTGCCCCCTGCCAAAACAGCAAATCACGATTCAAAATCCTGAGCAGGCGATGGATCTCGGTGAGGCTGGCTCGTACCTGATATGGGGCAATAGGATCAGCAGTTGAGAGCAGCCGATCGAACAAGTTTTGCAATGTTTTAGCCGCTGCCAACGCTCCCGCCGCATCGTCCTGCTCGACACAGCCTCGCAATCGGGAAAAAGACTGAGGAAATGTCTCAGCGAGATCTGGATCACTGATGTTATGTGATATCTGGTTATTCATGTCATTTTCAATGCCAAAGGCTTCAAAGAATAGATAGAATATGTCTACCTCATAGCACATTTTAATGACGATCTCTGCTGACCAGTTACCTATTAAAGATCAAGAGCTAGTGCTGCCCGCGTGGCTGGCAGCAACCGGCACATCTGAGCTGGCCAGCGATCGACTAATTCATCAAGCATACCTGTTTGCCCGCGAGCAGCACACCGGCCAAATGCGCAAATCGGGCGAACCCTATATTTGTCACCCGATCGCCGTTGCCGATATTTTGTACAACCTAGGTGGCGAAGCGCCGATGATTGCCGCCGGATTTCTGCACGACATTGTCGAAGATGTAGAAGAAATTACCGTTGCCGATATCGAAAAAATGTTTGGGGCAGAGACCGCCCACTTAGTAGAAGGAGTCACCAAGCTTTCTAAGCTGAATTTTCGCAGCAAAAAAGAACAGCAGGCCGAAAACTTCCGGCGGATGTTTTTGGCGATGGCGCAAGATATTCGGGTAATTGTGGTAAAGCTGGCCGATCGGCTGCACAACATGCAGACATTGGAACACATGCCGATCGAGAAGCAAAAGCTGATCTCCCAAGAAACCCGTGATATTTTTGCCCCCTTAGCCAACCGACTGGGTTTGGGTCGCATCAAATGGGAACTAGAAGACCTGGCCTTCAAATATATTGAACCAGATGATTATCGTAATATTCAAGACTTGGTCAAAGAAACCCGCAAATCGCGGGAAGGCCGGATTACCAGCACCGTTGAACAAATTCGGACTCGCTTAGCTGAAGCTGATTTTAGCTACTTTGATGTGAGTGGTCGTCCCAAGCATCTGTTTAGCATTCATCAAAAAATGAAGAATCAAAAGAAAGAATTTGGTGAAATTTATGACCTCACCGCCATTAGAATCATTGTCCCGAACAACGCTGACTGTTATCGAGTACTAGCCGAAGTACATGATGCTTTCCGGCCAATTCCTGGCCGTTTTAAAGACTACATTGGCCTGCCCAAACCCAACCGCTATCAATCTTTGCACACCACGGTATTGGGCATTGGCAATACGCCCTTAGAAATTCAGATTCGTACCACCGAAATGCATCGGATTGCCGAGTATGGAATTGCTGCTCACTGGAAATACAAAGAAGCCGCAAATAATGCCTCCAATTCAGCCACCGGTTCAGCCCCTAATTCAGCCACTAGTTCAAAGCAAAAAAAAGACGACAAATTTATTTGGCTGCGCCAGCTTTTGGAATGGCAAAGCGACTTTAAAGATGCCCAAGAGTTCTCGGATAACCTCAAAGATCAGCTCTGCGACCCCGATGTATATGTGTTCACCCCCCAAGGTGAGGTAGTAGCCCTACGAGAAAGAGCCACCACGATCGATTTTGCCTATCGGATTCATACCGAGGTGGGCAACCACTGTGTGGGAGCCAGAATCAATGGCCGGATTGTGCCCCTCTCTACTCGGGTGCGCAATGGCGACATTGTGGAAATTATGACCAAAGAAAGCGGTCATCCGAGCCTCGACTGGCTAAACTTTGTGGCCACCCCCACGGCCAAAAACCGCATTACCCAATGGTATAAGCGATCGAACCGCGATGAAAATATTGCCCGAGGCCGGGAGCTGTTAGAAAAAGAACTGGGCAAAAACGGCCTCGATGCGCTGCTGAAGTCAGATCCAATGCTGGTGGCTGCCCAAAAGTGTAATTACCAAACCGTAGAAGACTTGTTGGCCGCCTTGGGCTATGGCGAAACCACCATTAATCATGTGGTCAATCGCATCCGAGATACGGTCAAGACTACGGTAGCTGAAGCTGAGCTACTAGAAATATTGCCAACCACTACCAAGAAACCGGGCAGCGATGGGGATTTCCCAATTATTGGTATAGAGGGATTAATGCACCACCTAGCGGGCTGTTGTAACCCAATTCCGGATGAGCCGATCGTGGGAGTAGTAACTAAGCTCAATGGTATTTCGATTCACCGTCAGGGCTGTGGCAACGTCGAAAATGTCGATGGCGATCGAATTTTACCAGTGCGCTGGAACCCGCACCACAGCACCAAACAGCAGGGCAGTCGGCGCAGCTACATTGTGACCTTGCAGGTGGAAGTGTTCGATCGGCTGGGCGTAATGCGCGATGTAATGTCACGGCTGAGCGATAACAAGGTGAATATTCGTCAGGCCAAGGTGACGGCAGATAATAAATCGAAGCCGGTCATGCTAGATTTTATGGTGGAGGTGATTGATAAATCGCAGTTAGAGCGCTGTATTAATCAAATTCGTCAGATGCACGATGTGCTGCATGTGCGGCGAATAACGGAGATGTCGGAGCAGCATTAAATTTAGAATTAGTATAAATATAGGGGTGAACCCTCGTTGAATCGATGGGTGCCCCCTAAAAGTTTTGAAGTTGGTGTTTTCGCATTTAAAACTTTTATTGGCTACGCATAGCAATCCGAAGTCATTTGTGAGAAATTGCAATGTCTAAAGCTGTTGCTCGAAAAAATTTTCAAGGATCAAACTTCTCACGATTCAGATCAGACTGATATAGTTAGTATTTACTGACACAAACTAATTGACTTACTAGAATATCAATTTATGGTTGAAATTTGAAGAGACCAGTTATTGAAAGCAGTATTATCATAAGCTGTTGGACATACTTCTGTAACAACTAAGTGCACTTGCTTCACCAGTCTTCGGAGTAAATCTCTAAAATCATCAGGCTTCATGAATTCCTCTGTACGCAAGTCATCTGCAGACAACAAATCACTGCAAACAATTCTAAATGAATCCACAACTCTTTCTATATTGAGTATTCTTTGCATATGTTGCTCTGGAAAACCAAACTGAAATTCTTTGATGGAATCATTTAAAACAAAGTCTACCAGATCAGGTAAATGATCCATCAACATACAAAAATCCGAATCCATATTTAAGTTGTCCCAGTTTTTACCAAAACCACTCACAGAAAAAATGATTTTTTCTGGATATCGACTTAATTCATCACAAATAGACACAAGAACTTCAATTATGTGAGATCCTTGTATTAATGAACTTGAATCAACCAGCTCTTTTGTGAGATTTGAAACCTTTAATTCCATCGAAAACATAATTACTCACTATCAAATATATCTAGTAAAAATCTGACAAACAACTTAGTTGATACTATGTTGCTCAAAACCATTAACGAGAAAATGATTTATTTAATTACCGGATATGCCGTTTCATACACACCACCTTGCCTCAGCCATACTGTTGCATGAGTTGCTGGAACAATCGATCCATCAGGTTTAATTACTTGACCTAAGCCTGGTGAAATAGGAGTAGTAACACTACCAGATATAGTTGGGTATAGGTTCTTCAAGAATAAAGCTGCTTTCTCATCATCGAGCCACTGCCCCTGAGGAGTTCCAGTTCCACCAGCGGTTCCCTTTAAAGCGGTTGTATTTTTGGAACCCTGTCCATGCTTAAGAAAAGCGTGTCCAAAGGTGGGGGTACTTTTGGAACTCCAATTTATTTCTCCAGCAGCAACAGCTTTTATCCATACCAATAAGCCTTTGCTTCCATGTAAACCTGTTGAATTCTCAAAAGACAGTTGTCCAAACAAGATGAATGATGCAGTAATTGACAGTATGAGAGAGGGGAGTTGGCGTACAAATTTCATAACTTTAAATGGTTATATAGCTTTACTGCGGACATGTTAAACTGGTAATAATGATTTGTCAAGTTAAAGCAGTAAGAAAACTGAGAAGGAATTTTGCAAGAATCTAAAGTTGGGCAGTGCATTCCAATAACAAGCGCTGGTTTTCGATCGAATATGGCTGAATCTCCAACGCCTGTCGCAGTGCCGCAATAGCCGCAGAATAATTGCCCAACGCCGCCCAACATAGCCCTACACCATGCCAAGCGCCAAAATGCCAGGGGACAATTTCTATGACCTGCTGGCAGTCTTCGATCGCGCTCACGTAGTCTCTTTTAATATAATACAATACTGCCCGCCGGTTCCAGGCTTCGGCGAAGTCGGGGAGTTCGGTGATTAGTTCGGTCAAAACCTTTTCGGCACCCAAAAAATCGCCAGTGGCAATCAATTCTTCGCTAGCTTCGATTTGAGCCAAGCCACTGCGCCCTTTTTGCCAAAACCAAATGCGCCAAAGCTGTGCGCCAGCTCTTTCGCGTACCGTGGTGTCAGCATTTTTCAGATCTGCTAACAGATTTTGAATCAGCTCTTGGTTCATGAGTTTTCTTAGGAATGCTGAATGCCAGTATAGCAATTCAGATTAAGCAGGTGGGGACGGTTGGCAACAAATCGATCGACTTGCTGGTCACAGGGTGAGTAACCTTGCAATTCTACAATTTCTATGAGAGCACATTCGCTTAGCGTTCCCGGAGGGAAATCGATCCGCTCCATAGCCCTAGTCAGCTTTTTGATCTTGACTTGTCTTGTGGTGGTGGGGATTTCCCCCAGTCCCGCCAGTGAAGAAGCAATTCCAAATATTTCGGGTGTGGGCAGCAATATTTCGATCGCCACCGCCTGGAAAAATGTCTCGACTGATGATAACGCCTGCATCGATCGCTCTAAAATCGCTCTGCAAAATGCTGGTTTCCAAAACATCAGCGTGGCCAACCAATCAATCTCGGGTGATTTTGGCCAATACAAAGGCACGGTGCGCTGTGCAGCCAGCGAAAAAGTGGCTTTCTTTGTGGTAGCCGGATTCAATACCGATACGGCTTTTCGGCGGGTCAGCGAAATCTATGATAATTTCTAGCACCTACTTACCGCCGAGTTTGTGGTATCGATCGATCACCTCCTGATATTTAGCCGCATTACCCTGCTGTTGATAGAGCTGAGCAGCTTTTTGTAAATCTTCTAAAGCACGAGGTGTACTGCGCAAAAGCAAATGGGCACTGGCGCGGTTAGTATAGGCCAAAGCATAATCTGGTTTGATAGCAATCGCCTGAGAATAGTCGCTGATGGCACCCCTGCCGTTGCCTAACTTAAACTGGATGTTGCCACGATTGAGCAGAGCCTGGGGGTATTTAGGTTGAATTTCTAGCACTCGATCGAAGTCAGTAAACGCTTCGCCATTCTTGCCCAACTGCATGTATAAAATACCGCGATTATAATAGGCCGCAGTAAACCGGGGCTGATACTCAATTACCTTGTCATAGTCTGCTATTGCTGCTGTGACTTGTTGTAGCTCAGCACTGACGATTGCCCGGTTATAGTAAGCTACCGGATCATCAGATTGCAGCTTGATCGCCGCCGTATAGTCCTTGATAGCACCAGCTTTATCTCCTTGGCGATAGCGCACTACCCCCCGATTTAGGAGGGCGATCGACTGGTTCGGATCAAGAGCTAAAGAACTGGCCTGATCTGCTAAGCCACCTTGTTCATCTCCAATCTCAGATTTAGATACTCCCCGATTGAGGTAAGCAGCCGCAAATTTTTTGTTGGAAGAAATTGCCTGGGTAAAATTTTGAATTGCCCCAGCATGATCTAGTTTACGGGCACGGCCTACGCCTTGGACAAACGTACTGCTCGATTCGCTTAATCGGCGAGTGCTAGATGGCTGGGCAGCCAAGAATATTGGCTCAGATTTGGGTAGACTTTGGGCGATTTTTATAAAAGTGTTGATCGGAATCCCTAAATCGTTGCCAGTTTTAAACCGCACGTTAGGATTAACTTCATCAGCTTGGGATGTGGCATCGATATCACCACGACCATGAATAGCAATCAGCTCACCGTTAGCATTAAATACTCCGCCCCCACTCATCCCTGGCAAAGTTCTAGCACTATAAATGATGGCATAACCACCGGCCATCGGAATAGCACTATTAGCCACCACCCGACCTTCCCGAAAATTGTAGACCGAAGAAGTAATCGCCAAGGTGGTACGGGGAAAACCAGAGACAAATGCCTCACTGCCTTCGGAGGCGTTATCTGAGTTACCTATTTTGGCGATGTTGTAGATATTATTACTAGCAAACTCTACCGTGGCCAAATCAATGTTGTCTGAAAAAGATTTAATGGAGCCAGGAATTAGTTGGTGCTGCTGACTGTCTTTAGCAGTCGTGATCCGGTAGGTCTTTTGGCGATCGGCCAACACATGGGCAGCAGTCAAAACTTTATAGCGCCCGTTGCCCTGTGCAATTAACACCCCAGAACCGTTTTCGCCGTCGGTTTCGATCAGCACAGTCAAAGGCTTCACCACTTTGGAGATACTTGCTGGATCAGTAGACATGGCAAACTGTTGACTGACAACTGTCAACGTTGGCCAAAGGAAGACAACTAAAGTCCCGATTTTCACAATTCCTAAACTATGATTTTCCAGCATACTATCTCTGTACAAAATCTATACTTTTATCTTACAAATAGGATTCTGTGCTTTGCGGTAAATCACCAACAAATTTTATCTTTTAAATTTTTTTACAGGCAAGAATGTTTTGGGTGCTCATCCACCAAATGCTCCAATCTCTGATATCTTTGGTTGGGAACTTATCTGGAGAGAGCGATGGCCTACCAAAGAGTATTACTGAAGTTGAGTGGTGAAGCGCTTATGGGCGACTTGGGCTATGGCATCGATCCGATGATTGTCCAAAACATTGCCCAAGAAGTTGCCGACGTGGTGGCGAGCGGAGTACAGGTAGCAATCGTGGTAGGAGGCGGCAATATTTTTCGCGGTGTGCAGGCTTCGGCTAAAGGCATGGAAAGAGCAACTGCCGACTATGTGGGCATGATTGCCACCGTGATGAATGCTATTACTCTGCAAGATGCTTTAGAGCAAAAAAACGTCCCCACCAGAGTACAGACAGCGATCGCCATGCAAGAGGTAGCAGAACCCTATATTCGGCGACGCGCTATTCGTCACTTAGAAAAAGGCCGGGTAGTGATCTTTGGAGCCGGTTCTGGGAATCCATTTTTTACCACCGATACTGCCGCCGCCTTGCGAGCTGCCGAGATTGATGCTGAGGTGATCTTTAAAGCCACTAAGGTAGACGGTGTGTATGATTCAGACCCCAAGAAGAACCCCAACGCCAAGCGTTACGAAAGCCTGACCTATACCCATGTACTCACCGAAGATTTGCGGGTGATGGACAGCACAGCGATCGCTATGTGCCGAGAAAATGATATTCCTATTATTGTGTTCGATTTGTCTGAACAAGGAAACATCCGGCGAGTGATCGCTGGAGAGAAAATTGGTACTATTGTTGGAGGTTCCTGTGAAGTTCGCTGATATAGAAGGCCACATGCAGAAGGCTGTAGAGTCTACTCAAAAATCTTTTAATACTATTCGCACCGGCAGAGCTAGCACCAGCTTGCTCGATCGAGTGTCGATCGATTACTATGGCAGCCCCACTCCCCTCAAATCGCTGGCTAATATTAATACGCCCGATGGCAGCACCATTAGCATTCAGCCCTTTGACAAGAGCAGCTTAGGGGCGATCGAAAAGGCTATTTCGCTGTCAGATATTGGTCTTACTCCTAGTAATGATGGAATAACCATCCGGTTAAATATTCCGCCGCTCACCACCGAACGCCGCAAGGAACTAGTGAAACAGGCTGCCAAATACTCCGAAGAAGGCAAAGTCTCTGTCCGCAACATCCGCCGCGATGGCATCGACGAGGTGAAAAAACAAGAGAAAAGCAGCGAAATCTCCGAAGACGAGTCCAAAAATCTGCAAGAAAAGATCCAAAAGCTCACCGACAAATACGTTGCCAACGTCGAAAAAGTCTTAGCTGACAAGCAAAAAGACATTATGACAGTCTAGGAGAATTGGGAATGAAAAATTGATAATTGATAATGGGTTGGCTAGAAAAACGCTGTCAATTCTCAATTATCAATTTTCCACTCAAAATGGTAGGCTAAGCGACACAGCCCTATTAGTGTTCGCCCGATGTCAGAATTCACTCCTCTCGCAGATTTAGCAGGTATTGAGCTGTTGCCAGTGGCACCGCCAGACTTTCGATCGGGCTTTGTGGGTATTGTCGGTCGTCCCAATGTGGGTAAATCGACTCTGATGAATCAGCTCATCGGCCAAAAAGTGGCGATCACTTCCCCAGTAGCTCAAACTACCCGCAATCGGTTGCAGGGGATTTTGACCACCGATCGAGCGCAAATAATTTTAGTAGACACCCCCGGCATTCATAAGCCTCATCATCGGCTAGGAGAAGTGCTGGTTCACAATGCTCAATCGGCGATCGATGCTGTAGATGTAGTGTTGTTTGTGGTAGACGGCAGTGAAAAAGCAGGCGGTGGCGATCGGTTTATTGCTGATCTATTAGCCAATTCACCTACGCCAATTATCTTAGGCTTAAACAAAATTGACAATGCCCCAACAGATCGGCGCAACAGCATTGCCGAAAGTTACCAGGAGCTAATTGGCGAACGTCCTTGGCCAATTTGTGAATTCTCGGCGCTGATTGGCACCGGGGTGGCGGAGCTGCAAGATATGCTCATTGACCGACTGGAGGTTGGCCCCTTCTACTATCCCCCCGATTTAGTCACCGATCGGCCGGAGCGCTTCATTATGGGCGAGCTGATTCGGGAGCAAATTTTGCTCTCCACCAAAGAAGAAGTGCCCCACTCGGTGGCGGTGACAATCGATCGGGTGCAAGAAGATGCCAAAATTACGCGGGTGCTGGCCACCATCTATGTGGAGCGCGATTCTCAAAAAGGAATTTTGATTGGCAAAGCCGGGGCAATGCTGAAGTCGATCGGCAGTGGTGCCAGAGCAGAAATGCAAAAGCTGATTGCCGGAAAAGTATACCTGGAGCTGTTTGTAAAAGTCCAGCCCAAATGGCGACAGTCGCGGCTGCGCTTAGCCGAACTGGGTTACAGAATGGAGGATTAAGGCTGTCGATTTGTCAGTGATTTACGCCCGAAATCAGTAAAAATCCTAAAATATGTTGCGTCGGGGACAAAAATTTTCAAATCTGCGCTTACAATGTCTGGCAGTAGGTATAAGCCTATCTAGAATCACGATAGGCTGCCAAGCTATTGCAAACCAGCAGGGTTATGCTCTATGTTTGTTCTCGATTGAGAAATAATTGGTTAGTCATATAGATTATGAAAAATCTAATTAATGACAATATCCAAATGACCTTGTTATTACTACTTTTACTACAATGAAAATACAAACGAGTTCGGTAGTAGCACTATCCCTCCTGGCAGGGCTTGTAGCAGCAACACCGAAAGTTTTAGCAGAACCAGAAACTAAGTTTCCCCTCCCTAGCTCATTGCCTGACGGCACAAAAATTAAGCTGAGTGGTTCTCAGAGCTTAGAAGGTCTTAACACCGGGCTTCAAGACGCATTTAAGAAAAAGTTTGCTGGCTCTGAAATTTTGCCTCCAAGCTATACCAGCACTAGCAAAGGTTTGGAAGCTCTAGCAAAAGGCGAAATCGATCTGATCGGCGCTGGTCGTCTCCTAACTCCCGAAGAAAAGGCCAAAGGTTTTGGGGTTAAGACTATCGGTGTCGAGAAGATCGCCATCGTCGTCAGTGATAAAAACACCTTAATCCCCAAAGGCAATATTGGATTCGATCAATTTGCCAAGATATATAATGGTGAAATCCAAGACTGGTCTAAGGTTGGCGGAACCAAGGGGGCGATCAAAGTAATCGACCAAACTGATATTAGCGATACTCGCCAAGCATTTGGCCGCTACAACAAAGTTTTTAAAGGTGGCCTTAAAACAGGCAACAACGTAATTAAGTTGACCGACAACAGTGCCAAGTCGGTAGCTGAAAAGCTCGGAACGAATGGAATTGGCTATTTGCCGGTCAGTCAAGTTAAAGGTTTGCCCGGAGTTAAGGTTTTATCCTTAAATAACGTGCAGCCCAGTGACCCGCGCTACGCTTTCTCTCAGCCAATGTCTTATGTTTATCCTAAAGACAAGCTTAGCGAAGGAGCAAAGGCTTTACTAGGGTTTGTGGATTCACCTGAAGGTGCTGCGACGATCGCTGCCGTACCAGGTATCACAGCATTAGGATCTGCGGGAACTGCTCCTGCGTCGGCTCCTGGCGATACTAAGCCAGAGACTGCTAGCAGTGCAGCTCCCAAACCAAAGGATACAGCCACCGAAACCGGCGCGGCTGGAGCTATGGCTACCGGTGGTGCCGAAAAAGGCGGTGGTCTGCCCTGGTGGTTGATTCCTCTCGGTTTGGGCGCAGCCGGTTTAGGCTGGTGGGCTTTAGCTGGTGGCAAGAAAAAAGAAACTGTTACCCAAGAGCCTAAGCGGTTAAACCCCCTGTACTCTGAAAATGATGTGAAGCCTACCGGCACCACGGGCTTTACCACTGGTACTACTGGTTTTACCAACAACAGAGATAGTCAAGATAGTGGCATTCCACTATCTGGTGATTTGAGCCTGCCTACCAATGTGGTAGAAAAGACTGGCTCAGCGGCTACTACTGTAATTGGCGGAGCAAAAGATCAAGCTGGCGACCTGTTAAAAGGCGCAGCATTGGCTGGTGGCGGAGCCTTAGCAGGTGGCGTGGCTTTAGCTGGCGGTTTGGGCAAAGGTGTCGTAGATAAATCGGCTAGCCTTAGCGGCGATTTGAGTGGTGAATTGCCCAGAATCGACATTGGCAACCCCTTAGAAGGTCTGAAGCAAAAAGCTAGCGACCTCACACCAGATTTGAATCTAGGCAATCCGATCACCGGAGGTGCAAGCGAAGCTATCGAAGGCTTGAAAGATAAAGCTGGTGACTTAGGTAACTCGGTGCAAGGCTTGGTTCCCGATGTAGGCAACCCCTTGGGTGGTCTGGGTGACAAAGCTGGCGATCTGCTTAAAGGCACTGCAATAGCCGGTGGCGCAGCAGTAGCTGGCGGTGCGGCGATGGCTGGTGGCCTATTTGGCAACAAAGACGGCGAGAAATCTGGCGATCTAAAAGCCAAAGCTGATGAGAGCACTGGTTTTAACCTGGGTAATCTTGGCCAAGGCGTTAAAGACAAGGTTGGTGATGTTGTTCAAGGCGGTCAAGACCTAGGCGGCGCGGCGATCGCTGGTGGAGCTGCGGTAGTAGGCGGTACAGCCGCTGCGGTTGGTGCCGGTACTCAATCTCTATGGGGCAACAATGACGATCATTCTGGGGAGCTAAGCCTCGAAGACTCTAGCTACGAAACCGAAATCTCGGCATTGAACCAAAAACCTGGCGATTTGAACTTGCCAACTCCTGATCCTTTTGATGACTCGATGTTATCAGAGCCGATGGCGTTGCCAGAAATTCCGGAAGTTCCAGAAAGATCGGGTGGATTTAATCCTTTCGATGCGATTGGCGAACTGAAAGATAAGGCTGTAGATGCTGCTCAAGGCGGTGGAGCAGCAGTTGTCGGTGGAGCTGCCGCAGCGGCTGGTGCAGCGGCTGGTGCAGTTGTGGGCGCGGGTGCCGCAGCGAAGTCTTTCGTCACTGGCGACAGCCAGCCGGAAGCAAGCGGTCTGTTGCAGCAAGAAGGTCAAATTACTCTGGTGTCACCAAATCCAGCCCAAGCCTATGTGCATTGGGATGTGCCCGTGAAGCTGAAGCGTCAATTACGTCAGCAAGGTGGCCGCAAGTTGGCGGTGCGCATGTATGACGTGACTGATACTGACATCACCACTCACTTGCCTAGCAATTTCCAAGAGTTTGAGTGCGATGAGCTGGCTTGGGATCTGCACTTACCAGTGCCCCGCGCCGATCGCAAGTACCTAGTCGAAATTGGCTATGTCTCGGAAGAGAATGCCTGGTTGATGTTGGCTCGTTCAACTCCTGTGATGATTCGCTCTAACGCTTAGATTTGTTTCTACTCATAATCTGAATCTCTAAACAAAACCCGCATCTAATGCGGGTTTTGTTTTGGGAATTTAAGGATAAATAAACTCTAAGCTTGCTGGTGAGAAACTTCGACGACGGTGTGAACGTTGCCACGCGGAGTGTAATCGGCTTTTACTGTGATCGACAATGGATTCATAGCTGCTACCAAGTCATCAAGAATTTGGTTGGCCGATTCTTCATGAGAAATATATCGATCGCGGTAGCTGTTGATATACAACTTCAGTGCCTTCAGCTCCACCACCTTCTGGTCAGGAGAATAGATCACATGGATAGTGCCAAAGTCTGGATAGCCTGAGAAGGGACACTTACAGGTAAATTCTGGCAAAGTAATATTGATATTGTACTTACGACCGGGGCGAGGATTAGGGAAAGTGGTAAGCTGACCATCTTCGATTTCCCGTTCGCCATATTTCATTTCGGGGGTTGCTTGTTCCATTGCTTTCGAGTCTTGCGTTAATTAGCGATCGTGTTGGGTTCGGCTTCGCTCACCCAACGCTTTATAGATGTATTGTAGGGTGGGCACTGCCCACCGTCTAGGATTATGGCCGAAGTCCTAGATTATCTCATCAGCTTCCGATTCGGTGTTTTCTTTGACGAATAGCTTCACCAATCGATCGTAAGTCCCTGGTCCCATATACATCGGATGCACATGCGATCGGCTATAAACCCAAATCACTTGGCCGTTCTGGCTAATCCGAATATCGTTCAGCAAGCTGCGACACTTTGGTTTGAGTTGGTTGCCTGCTTCGAGGGCATCTGTCCAGCGATCGAAGCTTTGGTCAAAGTCTTTAAAAACTACTCTAAACATTAGCTGTACCGCTCCTCTGTCCAAGGTTCACCCCGACCGTGGTAGCCGTTGCGCTCCCAAAAGCCCGATTCTTCTTTGGGCAAAAACTCAATGCCGTTAACCCATTTGGCGCTTTTCCAGGCGTATAGATGAGGCACCACTGTTCTCACTGGGCCACCATGCTCTAGGGGCAATGGTTCACCGTTTAATTCGTAGGCAAAAAAGTTCTCTGGCCGCAAGAAATCTGCTAAGGGCAAATTGGTGGTGTAGCCGCATAAGCAGTGCTCCATCACATGCACGGCGCTCGGGTCAAGATCTCCGACTAGTTTCATCAAATCTACTACCCGAAAGCCTTTCCAAGTTACATCTAGCTTCGACCAACGGGTCACGCAGTGAAAATCGGCAGTAAATTCTTGCTGGGGCAAGGTCATTACGTCATCCCAGGTAAAAATTAGGGGTTGGGGCACTAAGCCCCAAACTTTGAGTTTCCATTCCTTACGGCTGAGGTGGGGAGGGGCTTGGCCGTAGGTCATGATGGGAAAGCCGTTGGTGAGATACTGACCGGGGGGGACGCGGTCGCTCTCGGTGGGGCTGGGTTTCTGGAAGAACTTACCGAGCATGGGGGTGTGGGACTTTTGTAAACAGATTCTTTACATTTATAGCGAAAAATGCTTCTATTTGCTCGTTGGTTGAGGTTAAAGTACTTTCTTCTTACTCATCTCCAACTTCCCGATCATCCCAAAGTCGTAAACGTTCAGCGATCGCCTCTGGACTCGGCAGCTCATCCCGATAGGCATCTGGTAACTGTGGCACGATCGAATAAGTCGCCACCCCGATTGGCCTCACCGCATTCCTTAAGGCATACTCCACCACCGTCTTATTCTTAGAGCGACAAATAATCATCCCGATCGGTGGATTCTCTTCCTCTACTCGTTCCTGGCAATCCAAAGCCTCCAAATAGAATTCCATCTTGCCTTTGTGTTCTGGTTTGAAATCGCCAATCTTTAGCTCGATCGCCACCAAGCAACGCAACCGCCGATGAAATAACAGTAGATCAATGAAATACTCTTGCCCACCAACTTCTAGCCGATATTGGTTGCCCATAAAAGCAAAAGAGCCACCCATCTCAGACAAAAAAGCCCTAACATTCTTCACCAATGCCTGCTCTAAATCTCGACTAAAAATGATTAGATTTTTAGTCCAGCTAATTTCTCTAACCAATGGTTGGAGATTTGGCTTACCAACATACTCACTGTAAAACTGACGC
>JAYSRP010000112.1:0-16646 GCA_043721015.1 Synechococcales cyanobacterium
GTACGAGTATTGCAAGAAATCCGCGCGATCGGGGTGCAGGTGTCCTTAGATGATTTTGGCACTGGCCATTCTTCTTTAGCTGCTCTGAAACATCTGCCTTTAGATCGATTGAAAATCGATCGCTCTTTTATTAAAGAGCTGACCATTGGCTCGATCGATGCGGGCATTGTGCGAATGGTGATAAACCTGGGTCGGGAGTTAAAGCTAGAAGTAATTGCCGAAGGAGTAGAAACCCTCGAACAGTTGCAGTTCCTAGAATCTGTGCAGTGTGACGCGGTGCAGGGCTACTTTTTTAGCAAGCCTTTACCGGCTCACGAATTGGCTGGTTTGATCAATAATGGCCGATGGGTCAAGTAATCTGTCAAGTAATCTATCCAGAAAAAATGCCTGTAACTGCGATCCGCATCATTCAGGGTATAATCTTGGATGTGAGTGGAAATATCTGGTAGCCGTGTAGACGATCGCGTGAGTTTATCAATCGATCGACAGCTATAGAGAGCGAAGCCCCACCCCCAACAAATTTTTTCACTTTTGCTAATTCAACTGCAGGTGGTCTTTGGTATAGACTGCTCGATCATTTTGGGCGAGTTCGGCCCAGACCACCACAGTACCTATTAGCAGACGAAGCGAAACTTGTTAGCTATGTATTTTTATCCAGCAGTAGGCAGCGCAATGCTTCATGCCTAAATTTGCTGTAAATTTTTGAGGAAATTTAATGTCAAAGCAAATCATCATCGCAGAGCAGCACCGGATTGGTGCAGTATTTGCCGAAGATCAAATTCAAGAAATCATTGTTTCTACTGGTCAGCATCAGGTTTGCGATATTTACTTGGGTTTGGTAGACAACATCGTTCAGGGCATTGATGCTGCTTTTGTGAATATTGGCGACCCTTCACGCAATGGCTTTATTCATGTCACAGATTTAGGGCCGCTTAGATTACGGCGCAGCGCCGGAGCAATTACTGATTTGCTCGTACCACAGCAGAAAGTGCTGGTGCAAATCATGAAGGAGCCAACTGGTAACAAAGGCCCGCGTTTGACCGGCAACATTAGTTTACCGGGGCGCTATGTGGTATTAATGCCTTTTGGTAAAGGTGTGAATCTGTCGCGGCGGGTGCGCAGTGAAGCCGAACGTAACCGGTTACGGGCTTTAGCAGTATTGATCAAACCGACGGGCATGGGGCTGTTAGTGCGCACCGAAGCCGAAGGCAAAAGTGAAGAAGATATTATTGAAGATTTGGAACGGTTGCAGCGCCAGTGGGAGAAAGTAGAACAAGATGCCGAATCGTCTACTCGTGCCCCTGCTCTACTGAACCGGGATGATGATTTTGTCCAGCGGGTGCTGCGTGATACTTATACGAGCGATGTCAACCGAGTCGTAGTTGATTCGCCCCATGCCGTCAAACGAGTCAAGCAATATTTAGGTGGCAGTGGTCGGCCCCCCGAGGGTCTGTTTATTGATCACCATCGAGAACGTCAGTCGATCTTAGAGTATTTCCGGATCAATGCGGGCATCCGTGAAGCCCTGAAACCTAGAGTAGATCTGCCTTCTGGTGGCTATATTATTATTGAACCCACCGAAGCCCTGACGGTAGTTGACGTGAACTCTGGTTCTTTCACCCGATCGAGTAATTCTCGTGAAACGGTGTTGTGGACTAACTGCGAAGCCGCTACTGAAATTGCCCGCCAACTGCGCCTGCGCAACCTGGCCGGAGTGATTGTGGTGGATTTCATTGATATGGATTACCGCAAAGACAAGCTGCAAGTCTTAGAACACTTCGATCGGCAGCTTCGGGCAGATAAGGCTCGTCCGCAGATTTCTCAGCTTTCAGAGCTAGGCTTGGTCGAGTTAACCCGGAAACGCCAAGGCCAAAACATTTACGAACTATTTGGCCATACCTGTACTCAGTGCGGTGGTTTAGGTCACATGGCTCACCTCCCCGGAGAGCAGGGTAACGTTTCGCTGAATGTCGATCGATTTGGGGCAGCCGATCGGTATAGCCCACCGCCAATTATTGATATTGCCCCACCAGTGATTCAACGCACTTGGGATCATGGCAATGATCCGTTTGAGCCAGCCGGTGAAGAAGAAGAAAACCTAGAAATACGGGGTGACAAGCGACGGCGGCGACGGGGCGAAAAAATCGAAATCGCAGCGCGCGAAGAAGCTCCTCGGGTGGTGCCGCGTTTGGGCACTATTTTGGTGCAGACTCCCGAATCGAACAGCGTAGCTATTGCCAATAACTTGGCCAACCAGCTCAGCGAAGAAGAAGATGCTAGTCTCAAGCCCCAGCGGGCGAAGCCGATGCGGATGCCGATCGAGCCGCCAGAAAGAATCTCGGTAGAGATGACCAATGAAGAAAAAGAGGTCTATGCCTGGATTGGGGTTTCGCCGCTCATTAAAATAGAGCGCGAAATTCGTAACCCGCGCACAGCGATTGTTACGGTAGTTGAACCGGGCAGTTTGCCGCCAGAACCACCGGCAGCCGCCTATGAGCCAGAGCCGCAGGTAATTGATGAAGAACCCAACGACAATGGCTACCAGCCAGAAGACGCTTACCAAATGCAGCAGCTATCTCTCACTCCGCTGCCAGTGATTATGCCCAAACCGGCAGAAATTATCGAAGAAGTTGTGAGCAGCGAAAACAGCGCCGAAGCTAATCGACGCAGACGGCGGCGGTCTTCAGCGATTATTGGGCTAAACGACGATGAGCCGGAGTAAGCTGGCATGAGCTAGCGCCATCGCCCGACCGCGATGACTGACTTGTTTTTTTATGGCGGCGGGCATTTCAGCAAAAGACATGCCCACGGTGGGAACATAAAAAATTGGATCGTAACCAAAGCCCCCGCTGCCAGTGGGAGCTAGTAAGATCTCGCCCTCACAAACCCCCTCAAACTGATCGGCAATTTGGCCGTCAGGACGGGCGATCGCTACTGCACAGATAAATCTAGCCTGTCGATTGGGCTGATCAGCCATTTCGGCCAAAATTCTGGCAATGCGATCGGTATCGGTAGCTGCATAGCGGGCAGAATAAATGCCCGGTGCACCATTTAAGGCCGCAATTTCTAGTCCAGAGTCATCGGCGATCGACCATTTACCGGTGGCTAGAGCGGTCTGCTGGGCTTTGAGTTTGGCGTTGGCAGCAAAGGTATCTCCCGTTTCTTCAATGTCTAGCTCAGGGGGCTTGAGGCTCAAAGACCAGCCGGTGTCGGCTAAATAAGCCTGCATTTCTTGGAGCTTGCCAGGATTGCCAGTAGATACGACTAGTTCTTGCATGGGTTTTCAGAGAATAATTGCTTACAGTCTTAATGCTCTCATCCGCATCCACCTTTTTACGGGCAATTTTGATGATTGCTGGAACTTATTTGGTCCGATAACCTTCAATCAAAATATCGGTTGACTTTATTGTTTTGCTAGTTGTTTTTAGTCATGAAACTCCCTCATTTGTTACAAGTTTCGGTGTTGGTTTGTGTAGTATCGGTTGTTGCTGGAACCCAGCGATCGATGGCTGCTACCAGTATGGGGAAAATTGATTCGGCGCTTAGTTTTTCACCTTCTAGAGCTATTCAGATCTCAGAGATCTTCCCTGAGCAACTTTCTCGGATAGCTTTATATCAAGCAGTTAGTGATAGTGATCTGCGGAAATATGCCATGGCAATTATTGAAATTGAACCACTACGTTTAGAAGCACTACAAGCAATTAAGAGCAAAGTGGGTAGCGTACCCAGCTTGATGTGTCATCAGCCCGGTAACTTGGATAGCTTGCCTGCTGATGCGCGGCGGATTTTTGTGAAGCACTGCGATCGAGCTAGCAATATTGCCTCCAAAAATGGCTTGTCGATGGATAGTTTCAATCGCATTACAGCAGCAGTTTCGGCGGATGCTGGACTGCGCAGCAGGCTACAGAGCATGGTGAACCGCATTCAAGGCTAGGGCGCTGCTGTGAGGATCGTAAATAGCTAAATCGAACCAGAAAGTAGTGCCCACACCATCTTCGCTAATCAGATGAATCTGGCTGTGGTGCTTGTCGATAATATTCCGGACGATCGATAGCCCTAGTCCGGTGCCTTCTAGGGTGTGTACCCGGTTTTCGACCCGGAAGAAGCGATCGAAGATCGCACTTTGGTCTTCGGGGGCAATGCCAATGCCGGTATCGGAGATCTCGATTCGCACAATGCCAGCGTTTTCGGGAGCCACATAGGTCCGAATCGCCACCGCATCGCCGCTGTTGGCAAACTTTAAGGAGTTGCCCACCAAGTTACCAAATACCTGCAACAGCAGATCATAATTGCCTACTACTGCCGGTAACTCTGGCTCAATATCTTGCAGCAGCTCAATGCCTTTATCTTTGGCGTTGAGCTGATAAGTTCGGAGGGTTTGTTCGATCGCCTGGGATAGTTCTACCGAATCAAGATTATAGACTTTAGCAGATTCCAGCTTGGATAGATCCAGCACGTCGTTGACTAATCTGGTTAATCGATCGGTTTCGCGGTTGGCGGTATCTAAAAATTCTTTGCGTTCTTCGATGCTTAGCTCTTCGCCATATTCATGCAGGGTCTCAATAAAAGACTTGATATTAAACAAAGGCGTGCGCAGCTCGTGAGAGACATTGCTAATAAATTGGCTCTTGGCTTCGTTTAGCTCTACTTCACGGGTAATATCTTGCACCGTCATGACCACTCGCTGACCCATCACCCCATTCAGCAAAATCCGCAGGGTGCGATTAGAGGGCTTGTCGGCAAAGATCCGAAACTCACCGTTCTCGATTTCACCACTAATAATTTGGCTCAAAGGCCGCCCCAGCTCGGCGGCGATCCGATTCGGCAGCACTTGCAGAATCTCTACCCCTACTACTTCTCGCTCCCAACCAAAGAAGCGACGAGCGGCAAGGTTGGCCAACACGATCGATAGCTCTTTGTCAATTAGCACGGCCCCATCGGCAATTGTCGAAACCAGGGTATCTAGCTTGGCTTTTTCGGCGGTTAATTCTTCGACGTTTTGCTCTTCATAAATTTCCAGTTTTTCAGCCATTTCATTAAAACTGTAAATCAATTCACCCAGCTCACCGCCTAACGGCAGATTGATCCGCTGTTTGAAGTTGCCGGTGGCAATGTTTTGGACTCCCGAAAGCAGCTCTTTAATTGGTTTGGTAATTTGCAGAGCATTAAACACCGCACCCAAAATTACCATCACCCAAATCGAGACAAATACGGCGATCGTCACATCGCGGGTCAAACCAGATGAGGCTACTACGGTAGGATTTGGCTCGATGCCCAGCGCTAATACACCCAACGGTTTGCCTTCATGCACCACGGGCACAAAGACATCGGTAACGACCCCGCTGGGGGTGCCGTGTTGACGAGTCAAAATATTGTTACTGTCCTGCCAATTATCAGGAAGCTGAATCCGCCGCTCAATCATCAAGGAGTTCTGAACTTCTGATTCAGAAAAAGGAATTCCCAGCCGAATGGTGCCAGTGGCATCGGCGTAGAGAATATAGCGCAGGCTAGTAGTGCTTTGATAAAAGCGGTTGGCAAAACGGGCAAATTCGGTCAGGTTGTTATCGGCTAACTGAGGAGTAACATTGGCTGCCAATAATAACCCTAAATCTCGGCCAAAGCGGGTATCGCTGATGCGGGCATCGACTTGAATGGTGTTTACTGCCCAAAAAGTTACGCCACTAACCACCAGCGACACCACTAAGGTTGCCGCTGCCATGAGCTTGGTTTGCAGGGTGAACTCCGTCCACCAGTTAGCAATTACTTCCCAAAAACGTTGAATTGCTGCAAACATGGTCGATCGAGCACTTTAAGAGCATCTGTGAAAAACGTTCTTTTTAGTATACCTGCTTCAGAAAAACAAGATTGTAAATACTTCTTACTACTTTAATGCCCGCTGGCCAATATCTCGCCGGAAATACATGCCGTCGAAATGCACGCTGTCGATCGCCTGGTAAGCCAAGCTGATCGATTCGGCAAAGGTGCTAGCAAAAGCTGTCACGCTCAGCACTCTACCGCCATCGGTTACTAGCTGCCCCTGGCTAAACTGGGTGCCTGCTTGAAAAATAATGGTGTTGTTGACTGGTGCTGCCACGCTGGTAATTGGCTGGCCTTTGTTGTAACTGCCGGGGTAGCCTTGAGCCGAGACCACAACGCAGGTAGCCACGGCTGGATACCAGGCCAAGGGCATGATGTTGGCTAGCTTGCGCTCAATACAAGCCGCAAACAGGTCTACTAAAGGTGTTTCTAGCAAAGGCAAAATCGCCTGGGTTTCGGGGTCGCCAAACCGACAGTTAAACTCTAATACGCCGAAGTTACCGTCAGGATAAACCATCAACCCGGCATAAAGAATACCCTGGTAATCAATATCTTCATTTTGGAATGCCTTAAGCATGGGTTCCAATACTTCTTTTTGTACCCGTGCCATTAACTCCGGGGTGCCGATCGGGGCTGGAGCGTAAGCGCCCATGCCCCCAGTATTGCTACCAGTATCACCATCGCCAATCCGTTTGTGGTCTTGAGCTGGTAACAAAGAAGTAATCGTAATGCCATCGGTAATGGCTAATATCGAAAGTTCTTCACCAGTTAAGAATTCTTCGATCAGCAGTGGGTTAAAGCCCTGAGCAAAAAGCTGATCGATCGCAGTTTCGGCTTCTAAAACAGTCTCGGCTACCACCACTCCTTTGCCAGAAGCTAATCCGTCCGCTTTGACTACGATCGGCGCGCCTTGTGACCGCACATATTCTTTGGCAGCTGCACTGTTTTTAAAAGTCTCCGATTTAGCTGTCGGCACTCCGGCCTTCAGCATCATTTCTTTGGCCCAAGATTTGCTAGATTCTATTCTAGCTCCGGCTTGCACTGGTCCAAAGACTGGAATGCGTTTTTCTTGCAGGTGATCTACAAGCCCTTCAGCTAAGGGCATTTCTGGGCCAACGACTACCATTCGCACGCCGTTGGTTTCGATCAACCGGGTGATACCCGCAAAGTCATCGATCCGAAAAGAGAGATTTTGGCATCGATCGAGTTTGGCTGTGCCGCCATTACCCGGTACACACAAAACCTGAGTGACCTTGGGAGATTGCAGTAGCTTCCATGCAATTGCATGTTCTCTGCCGCCACTACCTACAACTAAAATTTTCACGCGCTGCTATGACCTTTAAGTGCCCGATGAACGATATACTACCGCCCAGAATAATATCATAAAGATCAGCGACCTAAGCTATCAGCCCGCAAAAATTCAATAATCTGTCTGCGTATAGCTGCGCACTTTGTTTTTAACGGCAGCGGCATAAGACTCATTTTATTCAATGATTTTCTTTTGGACTTATCCTAGTAGTGCTCCCTATTGTCAAGACAAAAAACTATAAAAGTTAAAATAGAAATCCGCATAGACAAAAAGCAGACAAGACTACTACATTTCTTTACCCCCTGTTAAGGCTGTTTAAAGTGAATCATTGCCGGAGTTTGCCATCATTCCAACGTAACCGCAATAAATCACGATGATTTTCGATTGTGACTTTCATTTTTGAGTGGTGGTAACTAGGGTGGTAAATTTCAACCCAACTAGATACTCTGTGACCACTTCATGAGAATCTTACAAACAACAAGAAGGCTTCCTGAAAGCATTGACCGCTTTACAAGAACCCTTCTGTATCTTCAATTTTAGCCCGATCGGAATGGCCGGAATCGAACCGGCGACCTCTGCTTCCCGAAAGCAGCGCGCTACCAAGCTGCGCTACATCCCGCTAAGACCAGTATAACCCACAGCAAAAAAGGAGGCAACGTCTCCTTAAATCCCTAGTCAGATTGACATATGAGGTGTTAGCGACCGGCTAAACTACCTAATAATTGTTTTTGGTTTGTAGGTAATTTAGTCCCATTAGCGCTAAAAGCTACCGACGGAGATCTAAACATCTGAGAGATCGCGGTGTGATTTTCAGATTGAGCAAACATTGGCAGTGCAGACTGTAGGTGAGAAGCTACTGCTACAGTGGTCGCATCATAAGTTTGGGTCGCAATTTTAGGATATAGACCAATGCCAATGATCGGAACCAGCAAACAGGCTGTAATAAACACTTCCCGAGGCTTCGCATCTAGCCAAGCAGAAGATTCTGTTGCCAGCTCGCCCTGCTCTCCGTAAAAGACCTTCCGCAACATTGATAGTAAGTAGATGGGTGTCAGCATAATTCCCACCGCCGATAGCAACACCACCACAATCTTGAAGCTGTCGCTGTAGGCTGTACTAGTCGTTAAGCCCAAAAATATAGTGAGTTCTCCCACAAATCCACTCATGCCTGGTAGAGCTAAAGAAGCCATGGAACCGGCAGTAAACAGGGCAAACGTGGTGGGCATCGATCGAGCAATGCCGCCCATTTTTTCCATAGATAAAGTGTGGGTGCGATCGTAAGTCACTCCAGCCAAGAAGAACAATGATGCTGCTATCAAACCATGAGAAATCATTTGCAACACCGCACCATTGATTCCCAAAGCTGTGAAAGAGGCAATGCCAATTAACACAAAACCCATGTGGGAAATCGAAGAATAGGCCAAGCGGCGTTTGAGATTGTCTTGAGAGAAAGCAGCCAAGGCACCATAGACAATATTAACCACGCCTAGAATCGCCAGCATCGGGGCGAAGTACACATGAGCATGAGGCAGCATTTCGGCGTTCATCCGAATCAGGGCATAGCCGCCCATTTTTAGTAACACGCCAGCTAGCACCATCGAACCAGGAGCGGGAGCCTCGCCGTGGGCATCGGGCAACCAGGTATGAAAAGGAAAGATCGGGAGCTTGACACCAAAAGCAATCAAGAAACCTAAGTAAGCAGCAATTTCTAAGCCGATCGGATAATCTTTTAGTCCTAACTCCGTAATATCAAAGGTCAGGTGATTGCCTGAGAAAGCCAAGGCAAGAGCTGCAACCAAAATAAAGATCGAAGAAAGAGCAGTATAGATAATGAACTTAGTAGCCGCATACATCCGTTTGGGTCCACCCCAAATCGCAATCAGTAGATATACTGGCACCAGTTCGATTTCCCACAACAAAAAGAACAGCAACATGTCCTGAGTCAAAAACACCCCAATTTGGGCGCTGTACATTATTAACATCAGGGCAAAAAATAAGCGGGGCTTCTTAGCAGTCTCCCAGCCAGCAAAGATCGCCAAGGTTGTGACAAACCCCGTCAAAACTACCAATGGCATAGATAATCCATCTACACCCATCGACCAATTCAGACCAATCTGCGGAATCCAGCCATAGCGCTCTACCAATTGCAGGCTAGAGTCACCAAAGTTGTACTGAGTAGCAAAAACATACAAAATACCCACCATTTCAGCAACGGCAGCAGCGAGGGTGTACTGCGGCAAAATCTTGCTGTCTTTGGTGGGGAGAAATGGAATCGGAAGTGCAGCGATCAGGGGGAAAACGATGATGGCAGTCAGCCAGGGAAAATGACTCATGATCTGTAGGGACTAGAAAGTCTGGGGTTGTAGTTTTATCTTGCATGACTGCCTCATAGCAGTCGGTACTAAGCATAAATACTCATCGAGGTTAATCTTATACCCAATTACATTTTATGGCAAGATGTCAAGAAATGTAAATTTATGTAAATGATTAGCTAAACCTATAGTACCCTCACGAGCAGGTAATTTGGTCGCTAGGGTTATTTTGGTGTTCATCCCTTCGGGCAACCAAGTATAATCTTCGAGGACATTGGAGTGTAATCAGAAAATTTTATAAATATCTATGAACATCTTTACTGGTAAGGAATTGCGCCAACGACCTGGCATCAAAATAATTGGCATCAAAATGCTGTCTTTTGGTCTGGCTAGCTTACTGTTAGCCTGCAATCAACCCAAAGCCGAAGAACCTGTGGCTCCACCGCCTAAGCCCAAGCCTACCAGCGACAAACCCCAAGTCGTAGCCACCAGCAGCGTTATTTGTGACCTGACCAAAATGATTGCGGGTAGCTCGATCGATCTCAAATGCCTGATTCCACCCGATAAAGAACCCCAAACTTACGAAGCCAACATCACCGACTTGAACAACGCCGATATTTTGCTCTATAACGGCTATGGCCTAGAAGCTGGCATGGAGAAAGCGATCAAGAGCAGCACCGTCGAGAAAAAGATCGCCGTAGCTGAATTGGCCGTCACAAATCCCGAAAAGAAAGATGGTAAACCCAACCCATATCTTTGGCACAATGCTTTCCGGGCATTGGAAATGGCTAAGACTATTAAACGCACCTTGTCAGACGTAGCTCCCAAAAATGCCGAACTCTACACCAAGAACTACGATACCTTTGACAAACAAATGACCGTGATGCAGGAGTGGCTCAAACGTCAAATTGCTAGCATTGAACCGAAGAATCGACAACTTGTTAGTAGCCGCAACTCTTTGGTCTATTACTCCAACTCCTACAATATTGCCATAGAAGGCTCAGCCTATGGCAATAGCACCGCCGACAAACCCACCCCAGAGCAGGTTGAAAAAACTGTGGCGCGGCTGAAGAGATTGAAAGTAAAAACCGTATTCAATGAAGTAAATACCGATCCACTGCCGCTGGCCGAAATTGCCAAAAAAGCTGGAATCAAGGTCGCTAAAGGTGAACTATATGCTGATGGATTAGGCAAAGAAGGCAGTGATGCTGATACCTACATCAAAATGATGCAGCACAACACTAAAGTCATTTTAGAAGGGCTAGGCGGTAAGTACACTGCTATCCAGCTACCAAAAGAAGCTAAGGACAAAGATAAAAAAGAAAATAAAAAGAAGTAGGCCATGTCGCCCAAAATTGAGAAACCGGACTAAACCGGACTGTAACAAAGCTTGTCTTTTCCGGCAGATTCACCAGCTTCTCTTCTAGGATGATCCCCATGTTTCAAAAACAGTCCGACATACTTCTTTACAAAAGAGCCATGCGGACTCGAAACGTTTTAATCTAAGACTGGTCTAGTTTGCACTAGGCAGTTATATTTTTTCGGAACTGGTGACAGCAAGTCTCCAGCGCCGTGTATGTAAAATCAGGTGCCCGGCTTAGTCCCAATCAGCTCGCGGCTT
This sequence comes from Synechococcales cyanobacterium, assembly GCA_043721015.1. Classification (GTDB taxonomy): domain Bacteria; phylum Cyanobacteriota; class Cyanobacteriia; order Cyanobacteriales; family Chamaesiphonaceae; genus JAAFHZ01. Next base: position 11,060 of record JAYSRP010000112.1, read on the forward strand.
TCATTTCGTTCACGAAGTGTTGCCTAACGGCAAATCGCAGCAGCATGGGCGGCAGGAACCAAGCTTAAAAGATACACATTTTAATGTTGGGAGATTAATAATCTAATGAGTGTTAAAGCCAGTGGTGGAAGCTCTGTTGCTCGTCCGCAACTATATCAAACCTTACCCGTCTCGAAAATTTCCCAAGCCGAGCAGCAAGACCGCTTCTTAGGTATCGGTGAACTCAGCGAGCTGACAAGTTATTTCAATTCTGGCAACCGGCGCATCGAAATCGCCCAGATTATTACGGCCAACTCCGACTTGATTGTCTCACGGGCAGCCAACCGGATTTTTACCGGCGGCTCACCGATGGCCTTTTTAGAAAAGCCCGATCAACCAGAAGAATCGATGAAGCTGACCGCCAGCGGCATTAAGACTTCTGAGCTGGGTGGAGTCACCTTTGTTGAAAACAAAAGCGGCTTGTTTGATGGGGTTAAAAACCTATTTACCGCCACTGGCAGTGGTCCGATCCCCTTAGGTTTTCAGCCAATCAACGTCTCGCGCTATGGCCCGAGCAACATGCAGAAGTCCCTCCGGGATATGAGCTGGTTCTTGCGCTACCTGACTTATGCGATCGTCGCTGGCGACCCCAATATTTTGATTGTGAACACTCGCGGCCTGCGAGAAATTATTGAAAGAGCTTGCTCTACCGCCGCCACGATCGTCGCCATCCAAGAAATGCGAGCAGCTTCGCTGGGCTACTTTAGCAAAGATGCCGAAGCCCGTGAAATGATTGGCACCTACTTTGATGCTCTGTTGACTGAGTTCAAAGCTGCTACCCCAGCAAATAAAGTGCGTCAGCGTCCTAGCGACGACCAACAGGGTCTAAGCTTGCCTCAGCTCTATGCTGAAGCTTCTGAGCGCCGTCCCAAGTATGCGATGAAGCCCGGTTTGTCGGCACTAGAAAAAAATGACGTGATCAAAGCAGCCTATCGGCAGATCTTTGAGCGCGATATTACCCGTGCATACAGCCAATCCATCTCAGATTTAGAATCTAAGGTGAAAAACGGCGAAATCTCCATGAAAGAGTTTGTGCGGCGCATGGCCAAGTCGCCCTTGTATCGCCAACAGTTCTTCTTGCCTTTCATCAACAGTCGGGCATTGGAATTAGCTTTCAAACACATTCTGGGTCGTGGGCCTTCCTCCCGCGAAGAAGTCCAAAAGTATTTCTCGATCGTCTCTAGCAAAGGTCTGGCTGGTTTAGTCGATGCCTTGGTAGATTCAAATGAATACAGCGATTACTTCGGCGAAGAAACCGTTCCTTACCTGCGCGGTTTAGGTCAAGAAGCGCAAGAATGTCGTAACTGGGGACCACAGCAAAATCTGTTTAGTTACAGTGCGCCTTTCCGCAAGATTCCCCAATTCTTGACTACTTTTGCCGCCTACGATCGACCTCTCCCAGATCAGCACGTCTATGGTTCTGGCAACGATCCACTAGAAATCCAGTTCGGTGCAATTTTCCCCAAAGAAACCCGCAACCCCAGCAACAGCCCTGCACCTTTCGGCAAAGACACCCGCCGTATTTTGGTTGCCCAAGGCCCTGGTATCAACAACCAGCTTAGCAATCCCGGCGCACGCGGCGTAGCTCCGGGCACCTTAGGAGCTAAGGTCTTCAAGCTCGACCAGCTACCTGGTGGTAAAGGCAGTGTCAAAGGTGCCAGTATCACTTTTGCAGAAGTTTCTACTCAAGCCATTATCAAAGCTGCCTATCTGCAAATCTTTGGTCGGGATGTTTACTCTGGTCAGCGTCAGACTGTTTTAGAAACTAAGCTAGAAAACGGCGATATTTCCATGCGCGAATTCGTGCGCGGCTTGGCTAAATCGGATGTGTTCCGCAACTTGTACTGGACTAAGCTGTACGTGGTGAAGGCGATCGAGTACATTCATCGGCGGTTGTTGGGTCGGCCTACCTATGGTCGCCAAGAAATGAACAAGTACTTTGATCTCTGCGCTAAGAAAGGCTTCTATGCCTTGGTAGACGAGATCATTGGCTCTCAGGAATACGATCAAGCTTTTGGTGAAGATACGATCCCTTACGAACGCTACCTCACTCCAGCCGGGGTAAGCCAGCGCAAGCTCCGCATCGGCAGCATTGCCGATACCGGTGTGGGTATCAATAATCAAATCGAGACTACACCAAGATTTGTGGAGTTGGGTCATGTGGGCAGCGAACGCTCTGCATCAGACATCACTTTCCGCACCAATCAAGGTGTCACCAAGAAGCGCGAGCAAACCAAGGTGTTCAAGCTCACTCAAGCAAACGACAAAACTCAGCTCAACACTGTTGTCCAAGCAGCCTACCGCCAAATCTTCGAGCGCGACATCGCTCCTTACTTGCTGTCTGCTAGTGAGTTCAGAGGATTAGAAAGCAAATTGGGCAACCAAGAGATCAATCTGAAGGAGTTCATCGAAGGCTTGGGTAATTCCCAGCTTTACATCAAGGAGTTCTATACCCCTTACCCTAATACCAAGGTAATTGAGTTAGGTACCAAGCACTTCTTGGGTCGGGCACCGTTAGATCAAGCGGAGATTCGTAAGTACAACCAAATCTTGGCTTCTGCGGGTATTCGTGGCTTCATTGGCGCGATGGTCAGCAGCATGGAATATCTGCAAGCTTTCGGTGAAGATGTGGTTCCATACAACCGTTTCTTGACTCTACCGGCTGCGAACTATCCTAATACTCAGACTCTTTATAACAAGCTAACTAAACAAGATAGCGTAGTGGTAGTGCCTAGCTTTGCGGCCTCGAAGTCACGTTAGTAGTTTGATGTTGATGAATATTACAACTAATCAATAGATCAATTTGAGATTTAGATGGGGTGAAAGCCCCATCTTTTTTTTAGATGATCAATTGGTACTAATGTTCAAATTTTGGGCGATATGGGAGGCATGTTAGAATTGAGCAAGATTAACCTAGAAATCTTTCAAATGGTAACATTGCAGCTTGATCAGTTAAGTGTTCCGGTAGGACAGCGGGTTGTTTTGACTGATATAAGTTGGTCAAAGTTTGAAGATATTTTGCGGGAACTTGGTGATAAAAGACTTAGTAGAATTGCTTACTCTCAAAATAAACTTGAAATTAGAATGCCTTCACCAGAACATGAGTTTGATAAAGAAATTATCGGTGACATGGTTAAAATTTTGCTAGAAGAGCTAGGGGTCGATAGAGAGTGTTATGGTTCGACGACTTTTAAGCGTAAGGATATGCAGGTAGGCATCGAGCCAGATAATTGTTTTTATATTCAAAATTATCGCTTGATGATTGGCAAGAGGAGATTAGATTTAACCATAGACCCACCACCTGATTTAGCTATTGAGGTTGATGTAACATCTAAAACTCAATTGAGTGCCTATGCAGTTTTGGGGGTGCCTGAGCTATGGCGGTTTTCTCAGGGGGTTTTGAGTATCAATGTGTTGGAAGGCGGCGAGTATGTGGAGTCTTTGGTTAGTCCTAATTTTCCTGGTGTCCCAATGATTGATGGAGTGGCGCAGTTTGTTCAAATGAGTTTGACTCAAGGATCGAGTGCTGCTTTAAGGGCTTTTCGGCAGTGGGTGAGGGAGATAGTTTCGTGATTTTCTGGCCGCTGGTAGCTGCCACCAAGCTAAATGGGGTAAATCATGATGCTCTTCGTGGTAGCCAAAGTGGTAGCAGCTAATAAAAGACCAAAACTCCGAAAAAGGGGTGCTGGTCGATCGGCTCTCGTTTACATAACCACCTACCGGCTCACTGTGAGGCAAAAAAGTACCAAAGAAAAAGAGCTGGAAGGAGCTGGCCACCGAAGGAAACACCCAAAACCAAGCCAGATTGCCTTCTGGGACATGGAGCAACTGGTGAATCGCGTGGAAAATTGAGATCAGAAAAACAATCCGCAGCCAGCTCCAGTAGTTCTGCATAAAGTTGAAATACCAGGCAAAGAAATTGCTGCGTTTGCCATTGTGATAATCGGGGTCGCCTACTATTGCCGGAATCTCATGGTGAGTATTGTGCATCAGGCGCATTTTGCCAAAGGGAAACATGGCGTATACAAACAACACAAAGCTACCGATCGCATCGTTCACTTTCGGATTAGTGGGGGCGATCGATCCGTGCATTCCATCATGAGCCGTCACAAACAGCCCAACATACAAAAACATCTGCCAAGCGAAGCCCAGAAGTTTTAACCAGTTCGGCAACTGTGCCAAGTCCAAACTGAATAATACGATCGTGCTTGTTAGCCAAATACCGATCAGTGACAGTGCCACCCATAATCCTTTACCTGTCGCCTGTCCTACCATTCCTAACCCCGATCGCCCTAAGGGCTTCTATAAAATGCTTTACATACCTTAACATTTACAGAAAAATAGGCAAGGACAACTGTTCGCCGTTGAGACCAAAGTCTGGGACTGGTGACTAGACCGAGTTGAGTCAGAATCTGAAATTATGGCTTTATTCACACCTTTAAGTTCCGCTGGAAACAGCTTGCGATCGAATAGACGATTTTCATCTAATGTGTTGATCAGATACTGACCTGTTTCTTGATGTTCTTCTTCTTCTTTGTCAATCCAAGATTGGAGCATGGTAACTGTGGCAATTTGCTTTTGTCGGGATGTGGCAGATTGGATCAATAGTTGGATGGTCATGACTTCGATCAAAATCTTTTGCTGGTCAGCTTCCTGTAAAAGATACTGCTCTAGTTTTGGTGGTAGGTTGATCGTTAAGGTCATGGTTTTCCTAGCGATATATATTTTATTTTAAACAATGAGGGTATCGATCCTTGGTGGGCTGGATTTTGGGTAAGCTGATGGATTTGGATTTTAATCTGTTTGAGCTGGTGGCGATCGCTAACTCAATTAGTTCTGATGGTCGATCAAACTGGCTAGAAGGTACTTTGCTGCTAGCGGCTTACTTGGTACTGGGCTTTGCCTTCTATTTCTATCCAGTAATGCCGATATTGGGATAAGACCTTAGATGACCAAGAAATGCTTCTACTTCAGCGATACCCATATCTTTTGAGTGTTTCTTATTGTGAAATAGTATAAGACATCTGCTCCGATCCACACAAGTTTGTTCGGTGCGATAGGAATAATGTTTTATGCGAATAGCTTGGTGCACTTGGTCTAATAGTTTTGGAGGTGTCGGTTGCTCCATACTGCTAGGTTATGGCAGAAGTAAGTTATGTAACATAATGTTAAAAGTTATACTGGTCGATCGTAACAGCGTTTATGCTGAATAAATTCGGTCTAAACACCCAATTTGGAATGTTAGGCAGAAATCTTTCGGGCTAATCCCCTTTTTGAGAGAGATAGGCGGAAATTTTTCCATCTAAATACCTCCTGGGAAGATTAGGCAGAAATTTTTCAGTCTAATCGGTTGTTAGGCTCAAATCAGCGTCATCAGAATTTATCTAATTGGTATTCAAGTAATTGATATTTAAGAGGAGAAAGCAATGATTAAGAGTAGTCAAACCGCAAATGATAACTGTGAGCCGGAATCAATCAATTTGAAACCCGCAGTTCACCGTAGAATTCTAAATTTTCTCAATGAGGCTATATCAGCGGCAGATTTAGA
>JAYSRP010000113.1:0-6450 GCA_043721015.1 Synechococcales cyanobacterium
GGTGATTTCTTGGCGGCCTTGATGGATCAGTATAGCGGCCCGTCATTGATGCGGATGTCTGCACTCATTTGCTTTGATGGTTTGGTGCCTTTGGGTCCAGACTTTATCATCAAGGCGATCGATGGCTTAAGCGGCATGGGTCCAGACCAATTAGAGGGCAACAAAACTTTCCAAGGTATTAAAGATGTCATTCCTGGTGGCGACAGTGGTGGCCAACTGGGCTTCATCAACCAAAGTATGGATTCGGTGCGGGGTTGGATGAGCCGTTTTGTAGAAGATCGCGGTTTATCGCCAGAAATGGTGGTAGGCAACTTGCGTGGCTTTGTAGAAGTAGCCGACGATAAGCTCGATTACCTCGGTGCTTTCATTGATATGTCTACAAATTACTACTCACATACTGGTACTCAGACTTTGGCAATTAGTCTAATTGAACGAGCCGCCGCAGAAATGTAGATCTGAGTTTTTTGGATATGCCTCTCTGTCTAGCAGAGGGGTTATTTTTTGATTTACCATATCCGCCTGCTGATAAAATAGAGCGTTGTCAACTTTATGAGCGAAATTCAGCATGGCAGGACTCTTGGACGGAAAAGTATCGATCGTCACCGGGGCTTCTCGGGGTATTGGTAAGGCTACAGCCTTAGAGTTAGCCGCCCAAGGCTCCAAAATGGTGGTGAACTATGCCAACTCTAGCAGCGCCGCCGACGAAGTAGTTGCTAGAGTTGTGGGGGCTGGAGGAGAGGCGATCGCCATCCAAGCTGATGTTTCTAAGCCCGAAGAAGTCGATCGACTATTTGCCACCACCATGGAAAAATGGGGACGGGTAGATACCTTGGTAAACAATGCTGGTATTACCCGCGATACCTTGCTACTGCGCATGAAGCTCGAAGAATGGCAGGCGGTGATTGATTTGAACCTGACCGGAGTTTTTCTTTGTACCAAAGTAGCCAGCAAAATTATGCTCAAGCAAAAATCTGGGCGAATTATTAATATCACCTCGGTTTCTGGTTTGATGGGCACCCCTGGCCAAGCTAATTACAGTGCAGCCAAAGCGGGCGTGATTGGTTTTACTAAGACCGTCGCTAAGGAGCTATCTAGTCGAGGTATCACGGTAAACGCTGTAGCCCCTGGATTTATTTCGACCGATATGACCGCCGATCTGAAATCTGAGGGAATTTTACAATTTATTCCTTTAGGCCGTTATGGTGAACCAGAGGAAGTAGCCGGAATGATTCGCTTTTTAGCCGCAGATCCAGCCGCTGCTTACATTACTGGTCAGACTTTTAATGTGGATGGCGGAATGGTAATGGCTTAGTATTAACAGAAGTATGAGAATTTGAGCAGGGAGATTTTGTCATACTCTCCTTGGTTCAGATGAAAAAGATCAAGGCGAAGCATTGCAAAAACTGACATCTTTGTTAAGATTAATTAATCTTATTAAAATTTTAATTTAGCCTAACCTGACGATATATCAATCTTTCTGGCTCTTTTGGGGGTCAAATGGCTGCTGTATCTCTACAAGTGACTGAATTACAATAGATTGCCATACATCCATAAATTCATACCCTCCGAATCGATGCAGCTTACTATGACACCGCCGACAGAGATAAAAACTGAGACAATGTGGTCCGCCGCCGAACATGCTATTGCCCAAAATGCTTTCCAGACCGCTTACACCCGTGAAATTGATTCACTAATGCAGGCTGTGCGGAAACAATGCACATCGATCGATGGTTTGGATACGGTCTGGAAGCTAAATGACTTTTTGAACTCTAAGCGTCATGAGATCGAAGGAAAGTATGATTATCGAGAACCGGCTTTGGTCTTTGTCTTTGCGACTCTTTTGCACGATGGTTGGTTGAGCATGGATGACCTCTGTGGGCTAGACCAGCTCAAATTGGATAAAATTTCGGCGATCTCTAATATGTAGATTGGCAAACCTGCCACTCATAAAAGCATGGAAATTCGTGAAATTGGTGAGGCAGGGCTGTTAAAGCTGATCTTTCCATATTGTTTACCAGGCACCGTTGGCGATGACGCAGCGGTGCTTGCGTTTGCCGGTGAAAATTTGGTGGTGACTACCGATGTACTAGTCGATCGAGTGCATTTTAGTGATCAAACCACCTCCGCTCAAGATGTCGGCTGGCGATCGGCTGCCGCCAACCTCTCAGATTTGGCAGCCATGGGAGCGATGCCTTTGGGTATTACCGTCGGTTTGGGTTTGCCACCCGATACGCAGGTTCAATGGGTAGAAGACTTATATTGTGGTTTGGGTGCCTGTTTAGAGCGTTACGATACGGGCATTGTGGGTGGTGATATCTATCGATCGACTGTGCGGACAGTGGCAATTACGGCTTTTGGGCGAGTAGAGAGTTCAGCGGTGATCCGGCGAAATGCGGCTGTGCCCGGTGCGGCGATCATGGTGACAGGCAATCATGGCAAATCCAAGGCCGGTTTGGAATTATTGTTGGATTTGAATTTAGGGCAAGATTTGAATTTGATTGATCGACAAGAATTAATTCGCGCTCATCAACGTCCAGTGCCTCGGTTAGATGTGGTGCCAATGATCACTAAGTTGCAACCAGAATTCGTGGCGGGGATGGATAGTAGCGATGGTTTATTGGATGCAATTTCTCAGATGTGTCGGGCTAGTGGAGTAGGAGCGAGGATCGATCAATCAGCGATTACCATCCCTTCGGGGTTAGGGAGGTTGACCGAGAATCCGATCGATTGGGTCTTAGGAGGCGGTGAAGATTTTGAGTTGGTGCTCTGTTTACCGGTTTCTGCTGCCCATGCTTTAGTAGAATTAATTGGTGGGACAGCGGCAGTTATCGGTGAAACCACCACAACACCGGAAATTTTACTGGTAGGTGATGGGACTGAGATTTTATTAAACTCCAGCAGTCAGTTTCAGCATTTTGGTGATTAATGATCTGTCATGCCAAAAGTGCCCAATAACGGCAAAACTTTTTTGCCTAACAACGATACCAATTCTGGCTGCATGTACTCATAGTTATCAGGAATATCTAGGCAAATAATGCGTTTGTTGTGCAGCTCCGATTGAAACTTGGTACGCAGCTTGCGCAGATGGGTCTTTTCCATCACAAAAATAATATCTGCCCACTGAATTGCTTCAATACCTAAAGGGGTGTCGGCATCTCGATCGACCCCCGCCGAATCTACTTCTAACCCTTCATATTCAGCAAATACTGCCTCAGCGGTGGGGCTACGCAACATGTTTTTGCCACAAACAAATAGTAGCTTAAGATTTTTCATACTAATCTCCCATTAAAGCTTCGTTGCTAAAATAATGCCGCTAGCCCAAGACATTTTGACCAACCGCAGATCGCTACGTTTTTCTAGGTCAGCAATCAGAGCCGTAGCTTTTTGATCGTGCCCCTCTGGCCAATTGGGTTGAGGTAGCATATCATCGATCACATAAATTCCACCCGGTTTGAGTAGCGACAATGTTTCGTCTAAAAATCGATATTTACCCAATTCATGATGCAGGTTTTTAATTGTACAACAACTCCTGTTGAATATCTTTGTGGTACACGGCCTCATGTGTTAGTAACCACTGCTTGCGTTTTACGCCCCCGGCATAACCAGTGAGTATAGTTATAAACCCCAATATCGAATTCTTTCCTGCAACCAGCCTTCCTTCTTCCATCGATCGAGTGCCCCTATCACAAACTCTCTCAGCTCTCGATGCTGTATCCCTTTGGGCATAGCGATCGCCAACGACTCTACATTCAGCTTCTCGGCCAATAGCTGATAATCTTGGGGAAACTCCTGCATCCACCCCACCAACAAACTATAATCTGCGACAAAAGCCACTACTTTTCCTTCGTCTAATAACTTTTTCGCTCCTTCATAACTACCCACTGGCACCAGCTTTGCTCCTGGCACCTTTTCTGCTAAAGGATATGAACTAACCGAAGATTGAATCACCGCTACTGGTTGTCCTGCTAGATCTGCCAACTTCCTTACTTTAACTCTATTTGTGATCACTCCCGTCCCATCTTGATAATAGGGCTGACTAAACTCTACCACCCGCGATCGACCACGATTTACGCCTAACCGAGCAATAGTTAGATCTACTTTTCTCTCAAACAATACTTGTAGCCGATCCTGATTATTTATTGGTACAAAATCTACTCGATCAGACTGCCCTAAAATCTCTGTTCCCAAGCGCTGGGCAATATCAATCTCTAAGCCCTGTAAGCGCCCTGTTTGATCTTTGAATCCCATAGGCCGGGTATTATCTTTGACCGCTACAATCATTCGTCCCCGTTGACGAATTCCCTTCAAAGTTTCGGCTGAAACTGATGGAGCTAGACAAAACAAAGTCAGCCCCAGTACTAAAAAGATCCGAAGCTGACTTTGCATGGAGTATTCTCCTATACTTATTTAGCAACAATGACTATTTAGCAGCCATTGCTAGTTTTACCACTTGCTCAAATCCGGCCATATCTTGAATTGCCATTTGCGCTAGCATCTTGCGGTTCAGTTGAATATTGGCTGTCTTCATGCCACCAATCAGACGACTGTAAGTAGTGCCGTGCATTCTGGCCGCAGCATTTACCCGCGCAATCCACAGACGACGGAAATCACGTTTCTTTTTGCGCCGATCGCGGTAGGCATTCCGCAGGGCTTTCATGACCTGCTGATTGGCTATGCGGAACAGTTTAGAGTGGGAGCCTCTAAAACCGCTGGCTAGTTTTAAAATCTTGTTGCGATGTTTGCGGGCAACATTACCGCGTTTTACTCTGGTCATTTATTTGGAGGTGTTAGTCGATGGTGATTTGGTTTTGATGGCTCTACGGTGCAAAAGATTAATAAAAATCTCGATTCCTCAAGCTACCAAGCTAACTAGAATGGGCTACCTGTAAGTCGAGCTTACAAATATGGCAACATGCCGCGTACCCGATCGGTATCTACTTCGCTGACAAGCGCAATCTTAGACAGATTCCGGCGACGAGTAGGACTTTTGTGAGCTAGCAAGTGGCTTTTGAAAGCCTTGCGGCGCATGATTTTGCCGGTGCCACTGGCGCGAAACCGTTTGGCGGCAGCGCGGCGGGATTTGAGTTTAGGCATGATTTATCTTAATTGTAAGACGCGATCTACAACTTTACAGCATACAGAAGTCTGCTGGCAACCCCAACCCAGTGCGGATTGCTGGCTCAAAAATACCGGCGATATTTCCTCGCGCTAAAACTAGGCTGGGTAAAGGATAGTTGCCATAATTTCGACCGATTTCTGCGGGAAAAATATCAATGTTAGATAAAGAAATCCAATGGCCGCCCGCTGCGTGAAAGATTGGCCAGACTGCTGCTAAGTCCCAGATCTTGGGCGTAGATTCTACTGCTCCCATCATGAAACCGGCTGCCACAGATAAAAAGCTGTAGGTGGTCACACCCACCATGCGCAGCTTAGCAGGCACTCGATGCTGCACTATGGCAGTGCTGCGGGCACATATCCCAAATAGGTGGCTGCTGCTGGGTTGATCGCTGGTGGCGCGAATGGGTTTGCCGTTTAACCAGGCACCGGTGGGCATCTCTAGGCCGCTTGCCCCTGGCCAGTAGCCATAGAAGGATTGCTGAATTGGCGGGAAGTACACATGACCAAATACTGGGTGGCCGTGATAGAGCAGGCCGATCGAGATTCCCCATAAGGGCATTCCTCGGGCAAAGTTGGTGGTGCCATCGATCGGGTCGATCACCCATGTCCAGGGAGTATCGGTAAAGAGATGAAAGTCTTCTTCGCTCAAGACGGCGTGATCGGGGAAGGCTTTGAGCAGGGCCTGTTTGACGAAGTTATCGGCCCAGCGATCGGACTGGGTGACTAAGCTACCGTCTGATTTAGTTTCAGCGGTGGCGCTGCCAAAATCAATGAGTAGCTGATCGCCTACTTCTTTGCTAATTTCGTGAGAGAGGGTTTGTACCTGTTGCCAAAAGTCCATAAAGATGAGCTTCCTGAATGCTTTGATGTTTGACAAAAGCATTGTATCCCCCCATTTGGCTTAAGGTGCCTACACCGCAGGTGACGGTGTAGGAGGGGACAGATTAGTCTTCGTGATCATCGAAAGGGTCGTCGAGTTGGTTAGCTGGAGGACCGAAGGAAAGATATAGGCCATAGGCAGTAACGGCTACGACCGCTGCTCCTAAGGAGATGCTCAGAACGGCTGCGGATTCCATATTAGTTTTAATGATTGTAAACTTATATTACTCCATTATACAGAAAACTCAGTAATGGTAAGTGCTTTTGTCTGCCTAGATTTAGGTTTTTTTGATGTCCTAGGCAAATTGGTACTTGTGCAGGCAGAATAGTAAAGACTTAGTTGCTTGAAGGTTTAACTCATAGTAAGAGTGCGGGATGTGGGAAACTCAGTGGCTTCAGCCCTGAGAGGGAAGCGACTCGGGGGACGACCTGCGTACACGTTTGGTCTGAGGT
>JAYSRP010000114.1:0-16577 GCA_043721015.1 Synechococcales cyanobacterium
AAGTCTGAAAAATAGCTGATCCCCTTGTCATTATTGCTGACAAGGGGATATTTTACATGTATTGATTTTCATTCCGGTTACGGCTCTTCAACTTTATGAGTAAAACAAATAAAGCATTGAGAATTCTTGCTGGCTTAGTGGGAATTCTCTTAATCAACTTGTCCTTTGCGCTAATTTGCTTACTCAGCCATTCGGTATCATCAATTTTTTATTTGCTGTTATCAGCGATCGGCTTTGCCCAGTTTATTTATGGGGTGCCCTTACTCATTTGGCTCTGGTATAGCAACCGAGGCAGCACGATTCCCGGAGTCTGGATCGGCATGGGGATCACCGTTTTAATCAATGCCGGGTACTACTTGTTTTGGATTATGCGGTTGCAAGGTCGTTAACTCAGCAACAATTAGTTCAGGGTTAACCAATTCAGCTTCAGTGATGTTTTCTGAAGTGGCGACTAATTGTTTGGAAATATTGGAGGCGATCGCTAGCAAAATTCCCAATACCAAATACACTGGCATTGGCAACTGCACATTTTTGACAGACTGATAGATTTCGACCACTGCAAACAGGCCGAAAAATAAGACGATCGATAGCTGCACCATATTTCAATTTCTCACGAAAATAGAATCAAAAAAGCCGTGCGAATATTATATCTGCACGGCCTACTTAAATGTTTAAACCAAAACTAAATACTAGCTGCACCTACGGTTTCAGCAGTAGTACCAGTCAATCTTTCATAAGCTTCACGCATTTTTAGACCAACCAATACTTGGAATAAGCCAGTACCGTTGTTGGAGCCAGGATATTCTTTGTGTTGCAATAAGAGCTTGGTCATTTCACCCTCAAAGCGAGTAGAAATCTTGCTCAAGTGAGTTTCGATGTACTTAACTTCTTCCAAGTTTTCCAATTGACCGTCGATTTCTAAGACCGAAACCTCGTGTCCATAGTAATCATCTGGGCCGTAGAACATCTTGATGCCGGGGTAGCTGCAAGTCAGCTTGCGTCCACAGGGCCGCCAGTCGATGGTGGAACCTTCGTCAAACAGGTAAGAAGGCTCAGGTAGGCCAGCTACGCCTTCCCGCTGTACTAGGCGCACCCGCAACAGGTCGCTCTTTTGGCCAGCGGGCACGAGCTGAGTAGGCAACACCTGAATTACCACATCAGCATGACCACGCTGGGGTTCAATGTAAGCACTAAAGTCTGGGCGGCGTGCCTGCATCGCAGCAATTACTTCATCGTAGCTGTGACCACGCTCAGCCATGTCGCGTTGAATCTTCCACTCAGCTTTCACTTCGTCGCTGATATCTAAGTAAACGCTGAAGTCTAAAGAAGCACGAACCCGTTCGTCATAGAGAGGATGCAGACCTTCAACCACGATGACATGGTTGGGTTCAATGATTTCGGGCGGATCGATCAGACCAGTTTCGTGGTTGTAGATAGGCTTGTTAATCGACTTGCCTTCTTTGAGCATTTTGATTTGCTCGGCCATCAAGTCGAAGTTATTGGCACGAGGATCTAAAGCTGTGATACCAGTTTCTTTCCGCTGATATCTATCTAGACTGTGATAATCATCCAGGCAGATAACCGTAACAAAAGACTCGCCGAACAAATCTGTGATCCGACGGAGAAAGGTCGATTTACCGCACCCAGAATCTCCGGCAACGCCGATAATTACTACTCTATCTACCTTATTGGTCATAGTATTCCTCTAAAATAAAATCTATAATGGTTAGCTTGTATAAACTTGAAAAGCAATAAGTATTTGCTACTGGCGATCGAAGTTCCGTTGAGATTGGATTTTACCAGAAGGTAGTATCGGTAACAATATCAACCGGGCATAAACAGGTAATTTGTTAGAGTTCATCACCAAAGTTTTTTTAAGTGATTTTGGGCTGTACCTTGTGCAATCAAGCCAAGATCCGCTAAGCTGACCGGGAGATTCCCGTGTCAAATTGCAATTATATATATTCAGAATAGGAGCTATAAAAAAAGTCTATGTACAATACCAGCATCGGAGCCGCCAACTCCTCAGCAGCTAGCCGCTTATATATCTACGAAGTAATCGGCCTCAAGAGCAATCCTCATCGCAGTGGCAGCACTTTTCTTACCGTTCCCTATGCTCGCATGAGCCAAGAAATGCAGCGGATCGCCCGTCTGGGTGGCCGAATTTTGAATATTAGAGCAGTTGATGGCGATGCGCCGATGGTTCCGACAATTATGATGAGCCAATCTGCTCCTACTCCAGCAGTCACAGCGCCAGCTCCTGCTGCTAAAAAACACGCTGATGTACCGGTAAACATCTATCGCCCAAATGCCCCTCTTACCGGCAAATGTGTCTCCAATGACACTTTGTTGACCGAAGGCGCGATCGGCAAGGTGCAGCATATCAAATTTGACATTGGCGGCAGCGACCTGACCTACGTAGAAGGTCAAAGTATCGGCATTATTCCTCCTGGTAAAGATGCCAAAGGCAAGCCTAATAAGCTGCGTTTGTACTCGATCGCCTCTACTCGTCATGGTGATGATGTAGACGACAAGAGTGTCTCTCTCTGCGTGCGCCAGCTAGAGTACAAAAATGAGCAGGGTGACATGGTCTATGGAACTTGTTCAACGTTTCTCTGTGACCTAAATCCTGGGGATGAAGTACAAATTTCTGGTCCTACCGGTAAGGAAATGCTGTTACCAGAAGAAAATGATACCAACGTGATCATGTTCGCCACTGGTACTGGTATTGCACCTTTCCGTGCTTACCTATGGCGGATGTTTAAGGACAATGAAAGATCTGCTAACCCCGACTACCGCTTCAGCGGCAAATCTTGGTTAATCTTTGGAGTCGCAACTACTCCTAACATTCTGTACAAGCAAGAGCTAGAAGAAATTCAGTCTAAGTATCCTGATAACTTCCAAGTAGACTACGCCATTAGTCGTGAACAGAAAAACGCAGAAGGCGGCAAGATGTACATCCAAGATCGGGTGGCTGAACATGCTGACAACCTGTGGGCAATGATCCAAAGCGAAAAAACTCACGTTTACATCTGCGGATTAAAAGGCATGGAAGGCGGTATTGATGCCGCTCTGACTGTGGCCGCTGAGAAATCTGGCGTGACTTGGTCGGAGTACCGCAGTCAGCTCAAACGCGCTGGCCGTTGGCACGTAGAAACTTACTAAGTTTCAAAACTTTCTGAGAACCCCGATGGGTCGATAGCTAAGCTTGCGCTATCGACCCATCGGGGTTCTTTTTTGTGCACCTAATACTTTTCATATGAGAGATAACTTGCATCCAATCTGAGAATTACGTTACATTTGATTAAGAAGAAATGTAACGTTCCTACTTTTTGGCCTATCTTCTGGTTTGTAAGCGAATCCTCTTTACACTTAAGATTGCGTCTCATCGAACCACTCAGTAAGATCTTCAGCACATTACTCGGTCACGTCACCTCGTGGCAATTTATATAATCCTTTATTCAAACAAGGCAGACAACACATGAAATTTTCTTGGCGCATAGCCCTGTTGTGGTCAATTCCACTCCTAGTCATCGGTTTCTTTCTTTGGCAGGGTGTCGCGCCCAGCTTTACTGGTGAAGTGGGTAAAAATACAGCCAGTGCCCGGATGACCTACGGTCGTTTCCTGGAATATTTGGATACCAACCGAGTAGTAAGCGTAGATCTTTACGATGGCGGCAAGACAGCGATCGTCCAAGCTACTGACCCAGACCTAGAAAACCGCATTCAACGCCTACGAGTAGACTTACCTACCAATGCTCCTGAGCTAGTCACTCGCCTGCGCAACACCACCAAAATTCAATTTGATAGCCATCCTGCCCGCAACGACGGCGCAATCTGGGGCTTCTTGGGTAACTTGTTGTTCCCCGTATTATTAGTCAGCGGTTTGTTCTTATTGTTCCGCCGCTCCAACAACATGCCCGGCGGCCCAGGCCAAGCCATGAGCTTTGGTAAATCTAAAGCCAAGTTCCAAATGGATGCCAAAACCGGCGTAATGTTCGACGACGTTGCGGGTATTGACGAAGCCAAAGAAGAGCTACAAGAAGTTGTTACTTTCTTAAAGCAGCCCGAGAAATTCACGGCTGTTGGTGCCAAAATTCCTAAAGGCGTATTGTTAATCGGTCCACCTGGAACCGGTAAAACCATGTTGGCCAAGGCGATCGCTGGTGAAGCAGGCGTACCTTTCTTCAGTATTTCTGGTTCCGAATTTGTCGAAATGTTTGTAGGTGTGGGTGCTTCTCGCGTCCGTGACCTGTTCAAAAAAGCCAAAGAAAACGCTCCTTGCTTAATCTTTATCGATGAAATCGACGCAGTCGGTCGCCAGCGTGGCTCCGGCATCGGTGGTGGTAACGACGAGCGGGAACAGACTCTGAACCAAATGCTTACCGAGATGGATGGTTTTGAGGGCAACACCGGCATCATCGTGATCGCAGCTACTAACCGTCCTGACGTGCTAGATTCTGCATTGCTACGTCCCGGTCGCTTCGATCGGCAAGTGCAAGTAGATACCCCAGACATCTCCGGTCGCTTAGAAGTTCTCAAAGTCCACGCCCGCAACAAAAAACTAGGCGAAGATATCTCCTTAGAAGTGATTGCTCGCCGTACCCCTGGCTTTAGTGGCGCTGATTTGGCCAACTTGCTGAACGAAGCAGCCATCTTAACCGCTCGTCGCCGCAAAGATGCTATCACCATGTTAGAAATTGATGACGCAGTCGATCGAGTAGTAGCTGGTATGGAAGGCACCCCGTTAATTGATGGTAAGAGCAAGCGCCTGATCGCCTACCACGAAATTGGTCATGCCATTGTGGGCACCCTGCTCAAAGAGCATGACCCCGTCCAAAAAGTTACCTTGATTCCGCGTGGTCAAGCCTTGGGTTTAACCTGGTTTACCCCCGACGAAGATCAAATGCTAGTTTCTCGCTCCCAGCTCCGCGCCCGGATTTCGGGTGCCTTGGGTGGTAGAGCCGCCGAAGAAGTGGTCTTCGGGGACTCTGAAGTCACTACCGGAGCCGGTGGCGACTTACAGCAAGTTACTTCCATGGCGCGCCAAATGGTCACTCGCTTTGGCATGTCTACTTTAGGGCCATTGTCCCTAGAAAGCCAATCTGGCGAAGTATTCTTAGGCGGTGGCTGGAGCAGTCGATCGGAGTATTCTGATGAGATTGCCGCTCAGATAGATCAGCAGGTGCGAGTGATTGTGGCCGAGTGTCACGTCGAAGCCCTGCGGATTATGAAAGAGAACCGGGTAGTAGTCGATCGATTAGTAGATATCTTGATCGAAAAAGAGACGATCGACGGTGATGAGCTGCGCCAAATCGTTGCAGAGTACACCGTGGTTCCTGAAAAAGATCGGTTTGTACCGGCAATTTAGACCAAAATTAAAATCTTAACAAAAAGCTGTTCTAGGTCTTCTAGAGCAGCTTTTGCTTGTTTTTCAGCTTTTTTGCCATGGTCATCCTTTCTCGATCGGCAGTATCCTATGCAAAGGGATGGTCGCGCCGCTGGCTCCGATCACCTCCTGTAAAATTTCCCAACCAGACTTATGATTGCTCCTGTAAATGTACCGCCTTCACAACTGCAAATAATTCAGGGTCCTTCATTGGACAAGTCAGTTAGCAGTGCTCCCAATATTAATGCCACTGCGATTTTAAAGAAAAAAACTCAGCCAGTACTACAAATAGCCCAAGCTGCTACTAGTCTCAATCAGGCTGTATTAGCAGCAGAGTCCCAGAATAGCCCGACTCCGGGGCTAGGAGATGAGCAGACCCAGTTTCCGAAAGCACGGATTTTACCATCCCCATTAGTTACTCCCAAAGAACTACCCAAAGCAGGAGAGCTGAAGTCGGATCAACTCAATCCCAATCTATTACCAGGTTCTCAACCCTCCGAGATCAAGCCAAAATCGAAAGAACAGAAAAAATCTGAGCAAGAAGTTCTGCCCCAAAGTCCTGACCCATTCGGCGCTAAGCCTGCTGAGGTCAAACCAGAGTCTAAGGAGCAGCAAAAACCACAAGCTCAGCCTTTAGTCCCCGAGACAAAAGAACAACAAAAGCCTGAGCAAACCATACCAGCATCTCAACCTCCAGAGAATCCTGATACAAAGCAAGACTCCAAACCAGTTCCACCGCCACTACCCAGTGAAGTATTTCCAGATTCTTCTCAGCCGCCCCGCAGCCCCTTACCCAGTGGTCCACCAACATCGCCATCAAACGAACCAGCCAACTATCCGAATAACACCGGTCCCGGTGGAGCTTACTACAACCAAAACTACATCGCTCCATCGGTGTCTTTCGGCAAAGATACTTTGATTGGTGCAACCTCACGGTTTGGGATTGGCAAAAATCTTTCGATACGTCCTAGCTTGTTCTTAGGCAACACGGCTCGCGTTGCTATCCCCCTAACCTACGACTTCGGTTTCAACGATAATGAACAGTTCGAGAAAAATCCTTTGATAGTCTTCCATGCTGGTGCGGGCCTGGACTATTCTTCTCGCAGTGGTTCTAATACTAGTAGCCTCAACCCCTTGGTAGTGTTTGGTGCTGACGTTTACTTGGGTGATGGTGCTTCGGTACTGTTGCAACTTGGCAATACTTTCAATTCAGACTTCGTCGCTGTTGCTGGTATTGGCTTGCAGTTCTAGCCAAGCAGCGTACAAGTCTGGTCTTTTGGTTCTTGTCCGGTGGAGCTGTTGTTCATAGCGCCACTGGGCAATTTTTTGGTGGTTGCCAGACAGTAAGACTGATGGCACTTCCAAGTCTCGAAACGAGGGGGGACGAGTGTAATGGGGATAATCCAGCAGACCACTCTCAAAACTATCTTGCTTTAAGGAATCAACCTTACCCACAGTGCCAGGAATTAGCCGAGTCACACCATTAATGATCGTCAAGGCCGGAATTTCGCCACAGGTCAGCACAAAGTCGCCCAAAGAAATCTCTCGATCGACTACGCTCATTACTCGTTCATCAATGCCTTCATAATGACCACAAATAATTACTAACTGCTCGTAGTTTTCCACCAGATTCCAAAACAGCGGCTGACTCATGGTTTCCCCTTGGGGGCTCATCATTAGTACTAAGCGCTTAGGCAGCACTGGCAAAGATGCCAATGCGGCAAACACCGGCTCGGGTTTGATGACCATGCCGACTCCGCCGCCATAGGACTCGTCATCTACCTTGTGATGTCGATCGAACGTAAAATCGCGGGGGTTACAGAGGTTTACAACGGCTAGTTCTTTGGCGATCGCTTTCCCTAACAGCCCAGAAGACAAGGGTGAGGTGAAAAAATCGGGGAATAGAGTAATGATGTCAAAACGCACAAGTAAAGAAATGAAAACCACCGTTCCATTGTAATGGCTGAGAGCAGCCCGAAGAGATCGATTAACTCTGCCAGAAAACGCCCGTTCGATGATAATCTGTTAAAGGCATTTCAAAATGTTAAGACTTTTTTCTATATTCGTAATACACCTTAAATAAATCGCACATGGCTACCACCGCAGCAACAACCAAAGTGGGACGGATTACCCAGATCATCGGCCCCGTAATCGACGTAGAATTTACTGGTGGCTCGATGCCCCAGATTTATAATGCCCTCAAGGTTGAAGGCAAAAACGAAGCTGGTACAGAGGTCTCTGTAACCTGCGAAGTACAACAGCTCTTAGGCGGCAACCAAGTACGCGCCGTAGCGATGAGCACCACTGATGGTTTGGTGCGCGGTATGGCCGTTAACGACACTGGTGCACCAATTATGGTGCCTGTTGGTCCTGCTACTTTGGGACGTATTTTTAATGTATTGGGCGAAACCGTAGACAATCGCGGTCCCGTTGGCACAGATGAAACTATGCCAATTCACCGGGATGCTCCGAAGCTCACTGAGCTAGAAACTAAGCCTTCGGTGTTTGAGACTGGCATTAAAGTATTGGATCTTTTGGCTCCTTACCGTCGCGGTGGTAAGATTGGCCTATTTGGTGGAGCCGGTGTAGGCAAAACCGTAATCATGATGGAATTGATCAACAACATTGCGATCAACCATGGTGGTGTATCGGTATTTGGTGGTGTGGGCGAACGCACCCGTGAAGGTAATGACCTTTACAACGAAATGATGGAATCTGGCGTAATCAAAAAAGATAACCTAAACGATTCTAAAATTGCCTTGGTTTACGGTCAAATGAACGAGCCACCTGGAGCCAGAATGCGGGTTGGTCTTTCGGCCTTGACTATGGCTGAGTATTTCCGCGATGTCTCTAAGCAAGACGTATTGCTGTTTATCGACAACATTTTCCGGTTTGTGCAAGCTGGTTCTGAAGTATCGGCACTATTGGGTCGGATGCCTTCTGCGGTAGGTTATCAGCCTACTTTGGGTACAGATATGGGTGATTTGCAAGAGCGGATTACTTCTACAACTCAAGGCTCGATCACTTCCATCCAAGCTGTATATGTACCAGCGGATGACTTGACTGACCCAGCTCCGGCTACTACCTTTGCTCACTTAGATGGTACTACTGTACTTTCTCGGAACTTGGCAGCGAAGGGTATTTATCCAGCAGTAGATCCTTTGGATTCTACCTCTACTATGCTTCAGCCAGCGGTAGTTGGTGATGACCACTACAAGACTGCTCGGGCTGTCCAAGCAATTCTGCAACGCTACAAAGAGCTGCAAGATATTATTGCAATTTTGGGCTTGGATGAGTTGTCAGAAGACGACAGACAGGCTGTATCTCGCGCCCGCAAGATTGAACGCTTCTTGTCTCAGCCGTTCTTCGTAGCAGAAATCTTTACTGGCTCTCCTGGTAAATATGTGAAGCTCGAAGATACGATCAAGGGCTTCAAGATGATCTTGAATGGTGAGCTTGATGATTTGCCTGAGCAAGCTTTCTACTTAGTTGGCGATATCAACGAAGCGATCGAAAAAGGCAAAAAACTTCAAGGTTAAGTTGAAGTAAGTTTAGGGCAGAGACTTAGATCTCTGCCCATCCCTGTGAAATTTTTAAATTTAACTAATTATGTCTTTAACTGTAAGAGTCATCGCTCCCGACAAAACTGTCTGGGATGCCACTGCGGACGAAGTGATTTTGCCTAGTACCACTGGCCAAGTGGGAATTTTGACTGGTCACGCCCCTTTGGTTACTGCTTTAGATATTGCGGTAATGCAGGTGAAGTCTGGCAAAGATAAATGGATCAAAATTGCTCTGATGGGTGGTTTTGCTGAGGTCGAAGAGAATCAAGTAACTGTTTTGGTCAACGGCGCTGAGTTAGGCTCCAATATTGATGCTAGTGCCGCTAAGGCTGAATTAGCTGAAGCTGAGAAGTTGGCAAGTAAAGCTAGTACTAAGCAAGATGAATTAGAAGCTGCTCAGGCAGTGAAGAAGGCTAAAGCAAAGATTTTGGCTGCGGCCTAGTCAATCAAAGTTTATTATTGAAAAAGGTAGTTAGAACTCTAGCTACCTTTTTTTTATTAATTTGAAAATTCACTGTCATCCCCATATAAATAATATGTCTTTTAATTATCTTAGCATTGCCCAACAGGGAAAAAATCAATGGTGGCGATATGTTTTTGGCATATTCTTGAGTCTTTTCTTCTGGGTGATAATAGGAAGTATTGTTTCTGTAGTGATCGCTTTCTTGTTTGCAGGAGGTATGGGCACAAAAGGTGTTCTAGCTCTTATGAAGTCTCGATCGATCGAAGCCTTTGTGGTGAACGATCTGATGTTTGTTTTTTGGTTTTTGGGGACGGTTCTAGCGGTGCGAAATGTTCATGGTCGATCGGCATGGGGTTTAGTTGGTGCCGATCGGCAAATTAATTGGCAACGGCTCAGCTATGGTTTTGCTGTGTGGTTTACGATTTTGATGGTTTCGTCATTTGTCTCTTTGTGGATGAATCCGGGTGAGTACAAGTTTGATTTTGATGTTAATAAGTGGCCTGTTGCTTTTTTAATAGTGCTGATTTTAACGCCGATTCAGACTAGCGCTGAAGAGATTTTTTTTCGAGGCTATTTGCTACAAGGGATGGGGCTAATTACTCGTCAGCCATTGGGTTTAATTTTTAGCAATGGGGTGTTGTTTATGCTGCCTCATTTGGGTAATCCGGAGGTTGCCAATGGGTTTTTCTGGGTGGCTTTAGAGTATTTTTTGATCGGAGTATTTTTAGCTTTTATCACTCTGCAAGACAATCGGTTGGAGTTGGCGCTGGGAGTTCATGCGGCCAACAATATCACCCATATCTTTTTTACTACTAGCGATTCTGCTTTAGGTACTCCGGCTTTATGGACGGCTAAGCCAAGTCCGGCGGGATTTATGGACATTGCAGTAGTGTTGATTTCGATCTCGATCGCTTATTATTTGTTTTTCCACAAACGCCTTTGGTCTTAACTCTCTGATTGTAGATCGAAGCCAAATCAGAGAGAATATCTAATCTTTGGTGATGAGTTCCATTATTCTGGTGTATTTGGGTAGCCTAAAGACTAAAGGGTGCTGAACTTTCTGAACCAATAAAGAGAGATTATGGAAGTTGCTAATATACTGACTGGGAAAGTTCTCGTTGATTCTCGTTCTGAGGCGTTACACGGTCGCTACGAACTGGCCGAGCTGTTGGGTGCTGGTGGCAGCGGCAGCACTTATCGAGCTATCCCGCTGGGTGCAAAGTCTTCGGCAAAGCATCAGGCACCAGTAGCACTCAAGATTCTTTCTTTGCAGCATTTGCAGGACTGGAAGCAGCTAGAACTGTTTGAACGAGAAGCCAAAGTACTATCCCAACTCAATCATCCCCAAATTCCCCAGTACCTGGATTACTTTCATGTAGATACTCCCGATAATCGGGCTTTTTATATTGTGCAGCAGTTGGCTCCTGGCAAACCGCTGACTGCCTGGGTGCAATCAGGTTGGCGAGCTACCGAGGCCGAAGTGCGCGATATTGCTCGGCAGTTGCTAGAAATTTTGCAATATCTCCATCAGCAATCGCCACCACTGATCCATCGAGATATTAAGCCTCATAATATTATTCGCAACGATGATGGCCGAGTGTTTTTAGTGGATTTTGGGGCGGTGCAGAATGTTTATCAGAATACTTTACTGAAGGGCAGTACAGTCGCTGGCACCTATGGCTATATGTCACCAGAGCAGTTTCGGGGGGCGGCGGTGCCAGGGAGTGATTTGTATGGGCTGGGTGCGACGGTTTTATATTTGTTGACCCATCGATCGCCTGCCGACCTTCCCCAAGAGCGCTTAAAGCTCAAGTTTCGTGATCATGTAAATATCTCTGAGCATTTCGCTGACTGGTTAGAGATCATGATGGAGCCAAATGTGGCTGATCGGTTTTCTTCGGCAGCAAGGGCTTCGATCTCTTTGCAGCAAAAGCATACTTTTCAATTGCCACGTAAGACTAAAAAGAAAATTTCTTGGACAAACGAGGCAATTTATGGAATTACATTAGTAACCTTATTTTTTTGTTATCCATATCGCCATCTACTGCTACTGAAGGCTGGTCTTCAACCTAACAATTTCTGCTCTAGTGAACTAGATGTACAAACCATTGATGAGTATATAAACCATGGTGGAGATATTAATATTAAAGCAAGCACACCATTGGATTTTTCATCTGACAGTTCCCGTAGCAATGAGGAAAATCTATCACTACTTATTTGTGCAATTAAATTCGACAAAGTGGAGGTTGTTAAAAGCTTACTAGACCATGGTATAGACCCAAATGCTCTTGATTATTATGATCATCGAACTCCTTTGCATGAGGCAGTTTCATATTCAAGCAACAAAGATATTATTAGAATGCTTCTTGAGCAAGGAGCTAACCCTAATTCTTCCGATTTAGATGGTAATACTCCGCTGCATTGTTTGGCTATTGGCTTTTTAGAATCAGGCAAATGTCGTTACGATCAAGACAGATTTCCTGCCGATCTATTCGACTTATTTATTCTATACAATGCTGATCCTTCTCTGGCGAACAAACATGGTAATACGGTTCTACATATTGTAGCCAAACAAGATATTACCTCCATATATAACCACCTAATTCAGTTGGGCTGGAATCCACTCCAGAAAAATAACATAGGAGAAACTCCGGAACATTTAATAAAGTCACAGCATTTGCCTAATCAGAAAACAAATCAGGGAGGGTAAATGAATAGTACTTTTGATCATGATTACTTTCTAAATATAAATTCAGATTCGGAGATGAACATATTACACGATCAATATCAAATTCTAGATCTACTGGGCGAAGGAGGTAGCGGCAAAACCTATCGAGCCTTAGATATTCAGCAGCAAGCGGAGGTGGCCATTAAGGTTTTGAGTTTGCGGAATATGAAAGACTGGAAAACTCTGGAGTTGTTTGAGCGAGAAGCGAAGATTTTGGCGCAGTTAGATCATGGGGCTATTCCGAAATATATAGATTTTTTTCGGACTGAAATAGCTCAGGAAGAAACTTTTTGTTTAGTGCAGGCTATTGCTCCTGGTCGATCGTTGCAAAACTGGGTAACATCAGGACATGTTTTCGCGGAAGCAGAGCTACGACATATTGCCAAACAGATTTTAGAGATCTTAATATATCTGCAAACTTTCACCCCACCGGTGATCCATCGAGATATTAAACCGCAAAACTTGCTGTATACCGAGACCGGGACGATTTATTTGGTGGATTTTGGGGCGGTGCGAGATACTTACCATTTGACTATTACTGGTGGTAGTACGATCGTGGGCACTTATGGTTACATGGCTCCCGAGCAATTCCGGGGGCAGGCATTGCTAGCTACCGATTTGTATGGATTGGGTACAACTTTGCTGTATCTAGCATCTGGTCAAGATCCGGCGGATTTAGTAGTGCAAGATATGAAAATTGATTTTCGTCAGGGAGTTAAAATCTCCAAAGTTTTTGCTACTTGGCTCGATGGTTTACTAGAGCCAATCCCCGAAGATCGCTATCGTACCGCAGGTTTGGCATTAGATTATTTACAAGGTGCTGCTACCATTAAAGCATCACGACCTCAGCAACCATTTTCCACAGTTTCTGTAGAAGCAGGAACTATGAACATCGTTATTCCACCGACGGGCTATGCTACCAAAAAAGGCCAACGAGCTGTAATCTCGATCGTGTCATGGAGCCTGCTGTGGCTATTTTGTTTTTGGCTATTCACCTCAACTTCTTTTACTATCTGGTCGCTAATCAGCCTGCTTTTGCTATTAATTCTGCCTTTTTATCTTATTCTTATTTTGGTGACGTATCTTGGAAATGCCATAGCCCGCAAAGAAATTATCATTAGTAGTCGGTCGGCAACTTGCATCAGTCAAATAACTGAGAACAGTATTGAGCAATGGATCATGCCGCTGTCACAGTTGGTAGTGATCGATCGAGGTGGCAGAAGCATTCAATTTGAGGGAGTGAAAGAAGTCAATTCACCATTCCACGATAAATTAGTGTGTCACAGCCATACTTACTCTTTCGGGCATTACTTAGACCGCGCTGAGCAACTATGGCTCATCGCCGAGATTAATGAACATATTAGATATTCCGCAGATTGAGGTGAAGTTATTGATATCAGAGCAATGGTTGAACTATGTAAAACCCTGTAAATATTCATGATTAAGTTGTGAGATAGTACTCAAAGAAATTTCTTTAGGGCAAACAGCCGCGCAGCTAGCAGTATTAGTACAACTGCCAAAGCCCTCTTTGTCCATCTGCATCACCATCTTGACCGCCCGCTGCTGACGTTCTGGCTGACCTTGAGGCAGCAGAGCTAAATGGGATACCTTGGCCGCCACAAACAACATCGCTGAACTATTTTTACAGGCTGCTACGCAGGCTCCACAGCCAATACACATCGCCGCCGCAAAAGCTTGATCGGCTTGATGCTTAGCGATCGGCATAGAGTTGGCATCGACAGCATTGCCAGTATTTACCGAAACATAGCCACCAGCCTGAATAATGCGATCGAACGCTGATCGATCTACCATCAGATCTTTAATTACCGGAAAAGCATTTGATCGCCAGGGTTCGATCGTGATGGTATCGCCATTTTTGTAAGAGCGTAGATAGAGCTGACAGGTGGTGCTGCCCTGATCTGCGCCGTGGGGGCGACCATTGATGTACATCGCACAAGAACCACAAATCCCCTCCCGACAATCGTGGTCAAAGGCCACTGGTTCTTCGCCAGCGAGGATCAGGATTTGGTTGAGATGATCGATCATCTCTAAAAAAGACATGTCTGGGGAAAGATCAGTTAACGGGTAGGTTACAAATTTACCAGGAGCCTGAGCCGCTGACTGTCGCCAAATCTTTAGGGTTAGTTTGATCATTTGTAAGAACGCTGGCTGAATTTTGCTAGCTCGAATGTTAACGCTTCGGGATGACATTGCCACTGATGATCTTGTTGATATTCCCAGGCGGCCACATAGGCATATTCAGCGTCTCGGCGGTGAGCTTCGCCCTGATCGGTTTGAAACTCAGTGCGAAAATGGCAGCCACAACTCTCTTGGCGCTGGAGAGCATCTACACACATTAATTCACCTAGCTCCAAAAAGTCCGCAACTCGCTGAGCGTTATCTAATTCTGGATTTAGAGACTGCACTGTACCCGGAATTTTTACATCTCGCCAGAACTCCGCTTGGAGAGCCTGAAGTTGCTGGATCGCAGTTTTTAACCCAGTCGCATCGCGGACAATGCCACAATGTGCCCACATAATTTTTCCTAACCGCTGATGAAAGCTAGTTACTGTTTGGTTGCCCTGAATTTGGATTAATTGATCGAGTCGTTCTTTAACCACAGCTTCAGCCTGAGCAAATGCCAGATGATCAATTATGGCTTTAGGGCTGCCAATATGTTTACTTAAATAGTTACTAATAGTTGATGGAATCACAAAATAGCCGTCAGCCAACCCCTGCATTAAAGCCGAAGCCCCCAGGCGATTAGCACCATGTTCACTAAAGTTAGCTTCGCCCAAACAATATAGCCCAGGGATAGTGGTCATCAGTTCATAGTCTACCCACAAGCCTCCCATGGTGTAATGTACCGCCGGATAAATCCGCATCGGCACCTGGTAAGGGTCTTCACCGGTAATTTGGGTGTACATTGCAAACAAGTTGCCATACTTATTTGCAAGAACTTCTCGCCCATGCTTCTGCAAAGCATCAGCGTAATCTAAATACACCGCGCGCTGAGAATTACCCACCCCATAGCCAGCATCACAGACTTCTTTGACCGCACGAGAAGCAATATCCCGAGGGACAAGATTGCCGTAGGCCGGGTAACGTCGTTCTAAAAAGTAATCTCTGGCAGCTTCAGGGATGCTGTTAGCTGGCCGAGCATCGCCTAAAGCTTTCGGCACCCAAACCCGGCCATCGTTGCGTAGACTCTCGGACATTAAGGTGAGCTTAGACTGGTACTCGCCCGCAACCGGAATGCAGGTGGGGTGAATTTGGGTAAAGCAAGGGTTAGCAAACAAGGCTCCTTGCTTATGAGCTTTCCAGGTAGCACTGACGTTACTACCCATGGCATTGGTAGAAAGATAAAAAACATTGCTGTAACCGCCAGAACAAAGCAGCACCGCGTGAGCAGCATGTCGCTCTAACTCGCCAGTGACCAAATTTCGCGCAATAATTCCCCGCGCTTCTCCATCAACCTGCACGATTTCGAGCATTTCATGGCGAGGATACATGGTAACTTTACCCAGAGCTATCTGCCGTTCTAGAGCTTGATAGGCACCCAGTAAAAGCTGCTGACCAGTCTGACCCGCCGCATAAAAAGTTCGCTGTACCTGGGTGCCACCAAAAGACCGATTGCTGAGCATTCCCCCATACTCCCGCGCAAAAGGTACGCCTTGGGCGACGCAGTGATCAATAATTTTGCTGCTGATGGCGGCTAACCGATAGACGTTGGCTTCGCGCGATCGATAGTCACCGCCCTTAATGGTGTCAAAAAACAGCCTTTGGATAGAATCCCCATCGTTTTGATAGTTCTTGGCGGCGTTGATGCCACCTTGAGCTGCAATGCTGTGAGCGCGGCGCGGTGAATCTTGGAAACAAAAAGCTTTGACTTGATAACCCTGTTCGGCTAACGTGGCCGCCGCCGAGGCTCCGGCCAGTCCGGTGCCAATTACGATGATTTCTAGCTGGCGCTTATTGGCAGGGCTAATGAGGCGAGTGGTTTCTTGATAGGTGTGCCACTGCTCAGCCAGAGGCACTGCCGGAATTTTAGAATTGAGCATGGGAGCTAGCGAAGAGGGCGATCGAAATAGCAGCTAAACCTAATGGTACTGCCCAGGTAAAGCTAATGCCAAGCACAGAGAGCAGTCGCTGATATCGCTCATTGACACCCAAAGTAATCGCCGCACTGCGCCAGCCATGCCACAAATGAGCCGTAACCGCCAGACAGCCCGCTACATAGATTGCTACGACCCATCCCTGGCTCATGGTCTTTTGTACTAAACCATACAAATCATCACCGGTGTTTCCAAGCACATGGGGGAGCCAAAATTGATAGAGGTGCAGTAATAAAAAAGCTAAAATAATTGCCCCTAGTACAGGCATCGTTCGAGCTGGATCTAGAGAAAACTGCGGTTTCACCAGGTAAGCAACGTT
>JAYSRP010000115.1:0-6418 GCA_043721015.1 Synechococcales cyanobacterium
GGCACCTTTCGTTGGGCAACTAGTCGTAAACTTATTGCTCGATTAGAGACTGTGCATAAAGAACACTACGATCGATTTATTCGCTACCCGGCTTGGCAAGTCATCACTTCGGCTGCCTATGATCAAGAAGCCCTAGATTTTGTCAAGCTTAGCACAGACCGACGGGGGCAAGTAGATAATCAGCCACATTCTCCCTTTGCGGTGGCCTTGTTAGAAGCGTTGCAAGATGGGCTGCCAGATGCCCAGGGCAAGCAGCATCAAAATGCAGATTTTACCAAGGATGGGGTCGTGACGGCTCATGAACTGATTGTGTATTTGAACGATCGAGTGAGCGAATTATCAAAAGACCGACAGGTGCCGGGGCTTTATCCGCTAAAACAGGAATACGACAAGGGTGAGTTTGTCTTCGTTAAACCCAACTTTGACCCGTCACAGCTTCAGGATGCTCCGATTTTAAATGATGACAATAATCCCTATCGAGGTTTGAAATCTTTTGGCGAAAGACATGCGGGCTTCTTTTTTGGTCGGCAAAAATTGGTGGAAGAATTGAGCGATCGACTTAATAAACCACTATCTCCACTCACGGTTGTTTTGGGTACATCGGGTTCTGGCAAATCTAGTTTGGTGAAAGCTGGGCTAATTCCCCATCTTCGGCAAGAATCACTCCAGCCAGAAGCTACTCAACTTTGGTATATCCTCAATCCGCTGCGCCCTGGGAAATCGCCGTTTACGGAGCTAGCTCGATCAGTACTGCCATTAGTACAGAGTAATTTAATCCCTGCCCTAGCTCAAGTTGGTTTTCTGGATCAAAAATTCCAAGAAATTTTGGACACCAATGCTAAGCAGAAATCAAAGCCAAATCAAGAACCAAGCAACAATATAACTACTGATCTTGTAAAACTGGCACAACGCTGGCAGACGGCCAGCCCTGAGGCTAAGCTGCTAATTATTGTGGATTATTTCACTCAGTTACAAACCATTGAACCTGTGGAACAAGCTCACCTCTCTAATCTTTATGATGAAATCAATAAATCTATTGATTCATTAATCCAATTTTTTCAGCAAGATTTTAATCTTTTGGCAAACGCAATAGTGGAATGGAGTCTATCGCAGCCCAATACTAAGCTGCTATTAGTGATTGATCAATTTGAAGAACTGCTCACCATGACTGAGAGCGATCGAGGAAGCCTTGAACAAGATCATTTATCTCAGGCTGATGAGTTGCAGGAATGGCGGAAATTCTTATCTTTATTGCAGGTGGTTTTGGGCAAAAATCAGCAACAACTGCGTGTTGTTGTGACATTAAGATCAGATTTTGAGCCGCGCTTTCTCAGTTCAGCATTGAAAGATTATTGGCAAGCTGCCAGGTTTCCGATCAGGGCGATGAGTTCTGATGAGTTGCGGGAGGCGATCGAAGGGCCGGCTCTCAAGCAAGCTTTGTACTTCGATCCACCAGAGTTGGTAAGTAAGTTGATCGATGAAGTGGGTCAAATGCCGGGGGCGTTGCCGTTACTTTCGTTTACTCTGAGCGAACTCTATAGCAGTTTATACAAACGGTGGATGGAGGCTCAAGATACCGATCGGGCTTTGCAAGAAAAAGATTATCAAGCTTTGGGTGGTGTGGCTGGAGCATTAACACGTCGGGCAACCGAGGAGTATGAGACATTAGACAAAGCCTATCAAGCAACAATGCGCCGACTAATGCTGCGGATGGTGGTGATTGATGGTGGTGGGGTGGCGCGGCGACGGGTGCCAGACGCTGAGCTGATATATTCTGACATAGCGGAAACCGATCGAATGGTGCAGGTCAGGGAGCGATTGGTTGCTACTCGTTTGTTGGTAAAAGGACAAGAAGCAAATCAAGGCTATGTAGAACCAGCTCATGATTTTTTGGTGCGTGGTTGGGACAAGTTGCAAAGCTGGATTAAAGAAGAACAAGATAACTTGGCTTTACAAAGACGTTTAACTCTTGCTGCTAATGATTGGCATGATAGTACTGATAATCGTGATGATCTGTTATGGATACGAGATCCTCGGCTAATGATATTTGAAGAGGGACTAGAATCTGCACAGTGGCTAAATAAAAAAGAAGCAGAATTCGTCAAAAACAGCATTTCTCAGAGAGACAACGAATTAGATGAGGCACAGAATCAGCTACTTTTATCTGAAGACCGTCGGGTCATTGCCGAGCTGAGAGAGAAAGCAATTAGAGCAAGTTACTTATCAACAACATATCCACGAGAGGCATTAGAAATAATCATTCAAGCAGTGAGTGAAAACCTGGAGCAGCTACCAAATATTATTGATGTTGTTCAGCTTAGTTTACATGAAGTAACAGAATCTTCTTTACTACCAAATTTTCTTTGGAAATACACTGCTCCATCAGTAGCAATTAGTGATGATGGCAACACCATTGCCAGCATTCATTTCAATTCAGATGAGGGAACAATGGTTGGTTCGATCTGGAACAAGCAAGGAATTCTAGTAAATTTGCTCGAAGGGTATGAGGGTAACGCTCATCAATCTTATGTTATTGCGATTAGTGCCAACGGTGAAATAATTGTAACGGGTGAAAAGAACAGTATTATACTGAGGAATCGTCAGGGCAAGAAAATATCACAAATCCATGGCCATACAGATTCCATTCAATCCCTTGCTATTAGTCTTGACGGCAAAATGCTCGTAAGTGGTAGTAAAGACAATCGTGTGTTGTTATGGTGTGAAAAAAGACAATTAATTGGTGAGCTGCATGGACATACAAACGGTATCAACGCTATTGCAGTAAGTGCTGATGGAAATATCATAGTTACCGGGAGTTCAGACAATAAGGTAAGATTATATGCGAATAAATTACTGTCGCAAGTTTTCGAGAGGTCAGCTATTTCCCTTTCTATTAGTGCTGATGGCGAAACAATTACTAGCAGTAGTTTAGGGGATGATGATTCTTGGCTATGGAATAAGGAAGGAACATTTGAGAAAAGAATAAGAGGTAGAAATGCAAAAATTAGTGCTAACGGGGAATTAATCGTTACTAGTGAAAACAATATAATGGCCACTAATTCAACAGAAAAGAATGTATTGCTATTCTGGAATAAGCAAGGCGACCTCCTTAGGCAAATTAGATTTGGAAAACTTCAGAGACATGAGAATACGGCTTACTCTACTGACATTAATGCTGATGGGAAAATAATTATTGCTAATGGAATGAGCACTATAGGCATTTGGAATAGGGAAAATACGGCTCTGTCTATTTTCAGGGGACACAAAGACTGTGTGACTTCTGTTTCTATAGTTAACGATGGGCGTACAATAATCACTGGTAGCAAGGATAAATCTATTTGCTTGTGGAATTTTCAAGGTGAAATCATAGATAGCAAGATTTACAGAAATGCTATTGTGTCAATTGCTTCTAGCTTAGATGGGAAGACAATTATTAGCAGTGAACAAGGAATGATTTGCTCATGGGATCGCCAAATAAATAGCTGTCAAAAATTTCCTGTAAAGCATCCAGTAAAGCAGCGAGATGGCATGGACAACATATCAGATTCAATAGTTTCTGTTAGTGCAGACGGAGCAACGATAGTTAGTTGCCATGGATACCCCGCCCAGATATCAGAAGCAGGTGTGCCAGAGAATTATCAATATTTACGACTTTGGAACAAACAAGGAGAACTTTTGAAAGAGCTAAAGCCACAGCAAGGTTCTCTGACAGCAGCTTCTATTAGTAGTGATGGAAACATAGTTGCTAGTGGTGGGGAACGAGGAGGCATAAGTATTTGGGATTGGAAAAGTTCAGATGGGTCATTAACACAAATGAAATTACACAAGGGTGAGATTTCGTCCCTTGCGATTAGTAATGACGCTGAAATAATCGTAAGTGGTAGCCGAGATAATACGGTCATTATATGGAATAGACAGGGTGAACTAATAGCTCAATGCCAAGGACATGAACAAGCCATAACATCTGTCGCTATCAGTGATAATGGTAATGTGGTTGTTAGCGGAAGTGAGGATGGAACAGTACGTGTATGGAATAAACAAGGTAAAACCTTAGCAATATTTAGAGGCCATGTAGGTACGGTATTATCTGTTGCTATTAGTCCAAATGGTAAAATGATAGTTAGTGGTGGTGAGGATATGACTCTACGCCTCTGGCAAGCAGATTGGTATGAGTGGTTCAAGATTTGTTGTAACAAGCTGGCTTATTATCTTATTTCTCAAAATCCAAAAACAGATATTATCACGAATGAATATTGCAATGATTGCTTGACATATTCTTGGAACAGTCAAGATTTATTAATTATATTTATGAGGAAAGGTCAGTCAGAAGGAGAAGCCAAGAAGTCTACAGCATCTGCATTAATCAGAAAAGGTGAAAGGTTGTCAAAAACCGGCAAAATTGAAAGTGCAATTGCTGCTTATGAAGAAGCTCAACAGATCTATCCAGAAGTAATGATTTCAGCCAGTGACTGGGGAACTCTTAGCTGGTTTGGTTGTTTACATGGCCATTCAAGTCATTCTCAAATTTTAGCAGCCTGTGAAAAAGCAGTAACGTCTGAACCTGAGTCTGGTCATTGGTATGATGTTCGAGGACTGGCCATGGCTCTGCAAGGAGAAAAATATTTCCCGGAAGCGATCAAAGATTTTCAAGTTTTCATTACATGGACAACAGATTCTAAAAAAAGATCTCAAAGGAAATCTTGGATTAACTATCTTAAGCAAAATAGGAATCCCTTCACTCAAAAAGAACTACTAAGACTTATCCAACAGGAAAAAATCTCATCCATACCTGGAGACAATTCTAGTGAAAAACCAAGATTGCCACCTTGAACAAGATTAAGTAGACAACATGTTCGGCTATCGGTAATATATGCAAAAGATTTGCTAACACTTTGCAAAAAGACCAATTAGCAAGCATTACAGCAGTTGATTGTATCAGTTAATACTAAACTGCCAACTACTACCGCTCAGAGTACAACAATCTGCTAGGAAAAGCAAGAGGTGATCAGAAAAGCTTAATATCTCTTCGATCAAAATAGCTGAGTTGATATATTAAAAAAAATAAACATCTGACAAATCAGATAAATATCTAGGATAGAATACTGCTATTCAGATTGATATCAATGCTACAACAAATTTTGAAGCTCATAGGAAGTTACATATATGACTGCTGAAGTTATTGTGATTGACCAATTAGGAGAGACTAAGGTTCGGAGATTTTCTGATGATTCTTCGATATTCTTTTTTCGAGCGGGTTTGGCGATCGATGCTGATGGAGCACCTCACGCCTATCATCCAGATGATGATCCGGGCTTAGATGACTTGGAAAATGCTGGACATCCTGGTAACTGGTGGGCATTGGTTACAGATACCGGGGAACCTGACGGAGATCCAATCATTCAAGGTGCTCACGATCCGGCTCCAGGATTTTATATTTCGACAACGACATTGGAAGATCAAAACAAAAAACGCACTGATCCAAAGCGTTATGTGGATGCAGAGGCGATTCCATTTTTCGTATTGCCCGGTAATAAAAAGTTCGGCACCAAGCTGGGCGATTTTGGTTTTGTGGTTAATTCAGACAATGGCAAGAGCTGTGGCTGTGTTTTTGCCGATACAGGCCCAGTAGATGAGCTAGGGGAAGGCTCGATCGCGCTGGCCAAAGCACTAGGTGTTAATGCTAGCCCTAAAAATGGGGGAACAGAGGATGGCTTAGCATATATAGTTTTTCCAGGCAGTGGTCCAGGCTGGCCATCTTCTGCTGATGAAATCCAGAAAAAAGCTACTAAGTTGTTTAAAGACTGGGGTGGTATGGCAAAAATCAAACAAGGTTTACCTCGTTTGGCATGGTAGTAAAGATTTTGGTAGCAATTTAACGAGGTTTATTAGACCCTAGACCCTCTCCCCAGGCGGGAGAGGGCTGGGTGACGATGGTCTATACCCGCATTTTAGCTGTAGAAACTTTGTATAGTCCTAAAATGGAGAGTGCAAGATGTCTGAGAAAACACCGCTACAAGATTTGGTTGTAATTTTACCTGGTATTTTGGGAAGTGTCCTCCAAAAAGATAATAAGGATCTTTGGGCTGTTTCTACCGGTATGATTGGCAGTCTGCTTTTCAACAAAAATAAACTTCTAAATGATTTGAAACTACGACAAGATGATCCTGATGCCGAAGATTTAGGTGATGGAGTTAAAGCGGTGAGGCTGATAGAAGATGTTTCGATTATCCCTGGTTTAGTAAAGGTCGA
Source organism: Synechococcales cyanobacterium (assembly GCA_043721015.1). Classification (GTDB taxonomy): domain Bacteria; phylum Cyanobacteriota; class Cyanobacteriia; order Cyanobacteriales; family Chamaesiphonaceae; genus JAAFHZ01. Next base: position 6,250 of record JAYSRP010000115.1, read on the forward strand.
TGGCTACACTCGCACCACTCGCATGATTACCGAAAATTTCTCACAGGTTATACAAGGCAATATTTACTTAGATCCAGATAATCGACCTGCTAATTTGTATCATTTTCCCTATGATTGGCGACGGGATAACCGGGCTGCGGCTAAGACACTGAAGCGTTTGCTAGATAAA
>JAYSRP010000116.1:0-3176 GCA_043721015.1 Synechococcales cyanobacterium
GATCGAAGATTTACCGCGTTTAGTCTTCAAATTCGACAGGCGGGATTTTGGCAAACTGTATCAGATGATTGGCAAAATCAACCAAATGGGTGGGGAGACATGTCTCGATCCTCATCCTGAAGTAAAGTGACAAAAAAGAGGGGTTTGGCAGCTATTACCAAACCCCTCTTTTTAAATTAGTGAACAAGGAGGGATTCGAACCCCCGACCTTCTGATCCGTAGTCAGAAGCTCTATCCACTGAGCTACTTGTCCAGGCGCGTTTCTTACAATAACACATGGTTTCTAAAAAATGCAAATAAATTCTTCGATGAATTCTTTAACCCATCTCAACGCTGATGGCGAAGCCCGGATGGTAGATGTCTCAGATAAGGTGGTTACTAAGCGATCGGCCACCGCAGAGGCATTAGTAAAGATGTCTTTGGCTACCTTACAACAAATCGCTAGCGGCAATGCTCCCAAGGGAGATGTGCTGGCAACGGTGCGGGTAGCGGGCATTATGGCGGCCAAGCAAACTGCTAATTTAATCCCTCTTTGTCACCCGCTGCCGATTAGTAAAGTGTCGATCGATCTTCAAGCCGATGAAGCCCTGCCGGGATATCGGATTCAGGCTACTGTGAACATCGAAGGTAAGACCGGGGTAGAAATGGAGGCGTTGACGGCGGCGACGGTGGCGGCGTTGACCCTGTATGACATGGCTAAGGCGATCGAGAAGTCGATCGAAATTGGCAGTATCCGGCTACTCAGTAAAACCGGCGGCAAATCTGGCGATTACGCCGCGCCATAAAATTATGAAAAAAACATTGACGCAGTTGGTGCGGGGCTATCAAAAATGGGTGTCGCCGATGCTGCCGCCTTCTTGTCGGTATACGCCGAGCTGTTCGCAGTATTCGATCGAGGCCATCGATCGGTTTGGGGCGGGCTATGGCACTTGGTTGACGGTTAAACGGATCTGTCGCTGCCACCCTGGTTATCCGGGTGGCTACGATCCAGTACCAGAGCAGCGGCCTACGCCGAATAAGCCGGGAAGCTAATTACGCTGTCGGTTTGTTTGAATTTTTCGACCACGTCTTTGTAAAGCTGCATATCTTGTTGCCAATTGGCCAAAATTTGCTCTAGCTTAGCCAAGTCGGCGCTATTTTCGGTGGCGTTTAGTTCGTAATCGAAGTTGCCGCTGAAGAGAATAATCGGTGCCCCGGATTGGTCGGGTTGCTGGACGGTTGCTTCGTTGATGGTCAGGTTTAGTTTTTTGTCGGGAAAGGTGTAGCCCAAGTTGATGCCAGCTTGCACCGGAGCGCTGCCGATTTTTTGCCAGTCGCCGATCGCCAATAAATGGGAGAACATAAAGCGCTGGGCGGCAGCTTCTTGGCCAGCAAAATCTAGGTAGCCCCGAAAGTTGATGCCGATGCCTGCAAATTTGAGGTTGGCCAAGATTTTGACTAAGGATTTGGCAATTTTGACGACTTCGATCGATTCGGCATCTTTGTTAATAATCAGTTCTACAAAGCTGAGCCGCTGGGGCTGAGCGATGATCGAGACTCCTTGTTGATAGGTGATTTGCGAACCTTCATAGCTGCGCATGGGCTGACCAAGGACTTCCCACTCGCTGGGGACTATCTGGGTCATGCTCAAAAATTCGGGGGTAAGTAAGGTGGGGTCAATTTTTTCGACGGCAATGACGATCGCTAGTTCTTGAACGGTCAGGTTTTGCATTTGGACACACATGGGGTAAATTAATCTCTTCATTAATTTACCCCACCAGCCCAGCTATTTCACATCAAAAAATGGTGATGCATCTGGCTCACCAACTAATTATGTGGATGGGTAGTCGGTGTGGCAATCGATTGCAGGCATAGCAATAATTGTCTTGAGCTGCTGCTGAAAGTTACGATTCCCAAAATAATCAGGTATGATCAATCAAGTATAGAATTCTGGGGTTTTATATTATGGAAGAGCCAGATCTACTGAGTGTTAGCCACATAGCCGGAGTTAAGTAAGTGAGTATTTTGGGGAGGTTTGGAGAATGGTGATGCAGGTCGATCGGGAAAATCCCAATTATGTCTTTCCTTTAGTGGAGACTTCGGGTCTAGAGGCCAACTTTTTGCAATTAACGGAGCTGTGGCGGCAGGAAACAGGGATGCTGTCGGTGGTTTCTAAGATGGTGATGCATCCGGCTTACCAGAGAATTATTGGGATGGGGCAGCCGGTAGTGCCTTTGATTTTGCGGGAGCTTGAGCGGGAGCCAGATCATTGGTTTTGGGCTTTGCAAGCAATTACGGGAGAGAGTTCGATCTCTTTGGCTCCAGAACAACAAGGAAATTTGGGGGCGATGGCAGCGGCTTGGTTATTATGGGGTAAAAATCATGGCTACCGATGGTAAGTTGTTGCTTTACAAAGAACAGCAGTTTCCCAATTTAGCTACAACTGAATATCGTGTTACAAGTCCACACACTGCTAAATATAACTGTTTTGCTTGGGCGGCAGGACAAGATAATAGATGGTGGGATACTTTAGAATCAGAGAGTTTTTATTATTGGATGAGTGGTGTTCCTAATGAATTGACAATCTCAGCATTTATTCAAGCCTATGAGACATTGGGCTACTTACCCTGTAAAAATTCGGAGCTTGAGGCTGGATTTGAAAAGATAGCTTTATATGTGTTGGATGGAGATGTAAGTCATGCGGCAAGACAGTTGCCTAATGGTATATGGACAAGCAAACTAGGGCGGTGGGAGGATATTGAACATGAGTTAGATGGATTGGTTGGTGAGTTATATGGTTCTGTTCAACAGCTTTTGAGGCGATCAATCAAGAACTACAACGAAATATAAATATTGATGTCCTACGAGGGCGGACAAATAAAAAATCAGTCAAAATGGAAAATAGATTTTTGGATGTTTTAACTGAAACATCGATCACTAAGTTGACTCCTGCTGAATTCATCAAATTTGAGTCCGGTGAAAAGTCGGTAAGTAGCGCTATCGAGAAATCATTATCAACAAACTATAGATGAAGCTAGTTAGCTGTTCCGCTGTCTTTTTGATATAATCGCACCTAATTATTTAAATTTCATGGTATTTGGGGTAGGAACTCAAAGCGGGACAAAGACCTCAAAAATAGCATTGAAAGACCCTCATCCCCCAACCCCTTCTCCCAAGGCGGGAGAAGGGGAGCAGGA